>JAKDIS010000195.1 GCA_030450335.1 Corynebacterium sp.
CGAGGGCGGGGGTGACGACGACGGCGGCGAGACCCGCCTTGATGCGGCGGGAGACGGGAGGGAGGGTCATGGCCCCTACTTTCATGCGGTGAAGTGGATGGGTTCACAGACTAGCAGTGTCACCGAACCGTCGTCCACGGTAAACCCGCAGCGCACAGTCGTACTCCTATCGCCTCGAGGCGGACAGTCCCGTCCCCACCACCCCGGCGCACACCAGGGCGCAGGCAGCGACTACGACCAGCGATACCGCGTAGTCCTGTCCGCCGGTTACCGCGGCGAGCACCGTGGGCAGCAGGAACCCCGGGTAGGCCACCGAGTGGTAGATGCCGGTCATCGCGGCCAGTTCGTCCGGCCGTGCCAACGCCTGGGCCAGCAGCAGCCCGGCCACCAGGCAGATGCCGAAGGCCGCGCCCAGCACCACCGCGGTGACGAAGGCCAACGGAAGGCTCCCCGTCGCCGCCGTCACCGCGGCCAACGCCATGCCCAGGAAGATCAGCAGGAGCCCGGTCGGCAGGGCACGGCCGCGGGTCACCCGGTTGAGCCAGCCGACGGCAGGCTGGACCGCCGAGCCGGTGCCCAGGGTGAGCACGGTCAGCACGGTGGCGAAGATGGTGGTGTTGTCGCCGAGCCGGTGTTCGAAGACGGTCGGCAGCACCGCGTAGGCCACGCCCGCCGCGGCGAAGACCCACGGTGCGGCGGGCACGATGATGCGCAGGAACGGACGCCGGGCGTCCGGCGACAGGCGCAGGTCGGCCCACCAGGGACGCGACGGGGCGTCCTGCCCGGATGTGTCGGACGCGTCGGACGCGGCACGCGCCCGCACCGTCTCCGGGCAGCGCAGCGTGGGCACCAGGGCGACCAGGCAGAGCAGCAGGTGCAGCACGTACGGTGTCTCCGCAGGCCATGGCCCCCACTGCGCCAGGCAGCCGGTCACCCCGGCACCGATGGCGAAGCCCAGGGTGATCGTCAACGAGGAGCGTTGCGCGCCGGCGGTGATCTTCGCCTCCGGGTCGTACTCACGGCCGGAGAGCTCCTTGATCCAGCTGGAGCCCACGGACATGCCCACGCCCACGCCGACGCCGGCGAACAGGCGTCCGATGCACAGGACGGTGAAGGACGTCATCCCGCAGGCCAGGATCACGCTGCCGAGGGCGGCGGCGGCCAGACCGACGAGCATCACGCGGCGTCGGCCGTAGCGGTCGGACAGCGCCGCAGCGACGAGCAGGCCCGGGATCAGGCCGAACACGTACATGCCCAGCAGCAGGTTGACCTGCCAGGCGACGTAACCGCCGAGGCTCTCGTAGAGGTGCAGCAGCGGGGTGAAGTGGTTGCCGCCCCACGCGAGGAGGAAGACGGCGGGGACGGGCAGCGTCCAGAAGCGGTTCGGGCTCACCGTGCCACCTCGTAACGGCCGTGCATCCCGGTGAGGTGCGCCTGGATGAGGTCCTCGAAGGCACTCACGTCGCCGCGGGAGACCGCGTCGGTCAGGGCGGTGTGCTCGTCGATGACGGCGTCGAGGTTGCCGGCCATCGAGCGCACGGCCAGGAAGGTCAGCCGAGCGAGGCGCGGGGCCAGCAGCCCGGAGATCTCGGTGACCACGCGGTTGTCGTCGAAGTGGATGATGTGCGAGTGGAAGGCGAAGTCCAGGTCGGCGAAACGCTCGGGGTCGTCGGTGCTGTCGCGCTGCTCGGCGACGGTGTCGGCGAGCAGGCCGGCCAGGCGGGTGCGGGCGTCGGGGTCGTCGGCGGTGCGTCGCACGATGTCGGTCTCGAGCATGGAGCGCACGGTGAGCAGCTCACGGCGTTCACGTTCGGTGGGCACGGTCACGGTGGCGCCCTTCTTCGGGGCGATGCGCACCAGGCCCCAGGCCTGCAGGCGCAGCATGGACTCGCGCACGGGGGTGCGGCTCACACCGCAGCGGGCGGCGACGTCGACCTCGGTGAGGGTGGTCCCGGCCTCGAGGGTTCCTTCGACGATCTGGCACGCGAGGTCGTCGGCGACGCGGCCGGCGATCGAACGTTCTGGTGTCGCCGGTATCCACGCCGGCGGGTTCTCGCGTCTGTAATGCATGCATCAAAGAATACATCGCAC
>JAKDIS010000196.1 GCA_030450335.1 Corynebacterium sp.
ACCGGATCCGGCACGTGACGCGGGGTCCGGTGGGTAAGGCTGGTTCTACCGCGTCAGTACCGCGTCAGTACCGGGGCGCCTGGGCGAACCAGACCTCGCCCTCACGGTGGCGCCCCACGTTGCCGACCTCCTGGTGCTCGAAGGAGGTGAAGTCGGCGAAGAAGTCCGACCAGTTCTCCTTCGTGATGTCGGTGGCGATGCGGCTGCTCATCCGTGTCAGACCCGCGTAGATGCCGGACAGCTGGTTGCCGGCGACGCCGTGGGAGGCGCGCGCACCGGTGGACAGGTGGAAGAGGCGCGACACGTAGGACGATTCGCCGTTCCCGGCTCCGTCGCCACCGTCCTTCGCCTGGAACTGGAAGCCGTCGCCCAGGTACGGGCACTGGCCCAGCGGGTGGTCCTCGGCGGGGCCGAACCGGTCGGACCACAGGGCGATGTCGGGCAGGAACTCGCCGAGCTCGGGACGCAGCCCCAGGTCCACGGTGTACCCGGTCGCCGAGATCACGTAGTCGCCGACGTGTTCGGTGCCCTTGTCGTCGGTGACCACGACCTCGCCGTCGCGGACCCCGGCGTCCGCCCAGCGGGTGTCGGTGGACAGGTGGAAGTTGTCGTGGGAGAAGGCGCGCCACACCGAGGGCTGCGTCGGCGGCTGCGGGAGACCACCGTTGAACAGGGAGAACTCCCACTTCTGCTCGTCGGTGAGGTCGTAGAAGTGCTCCTGCATGCCGGGGAACTCCATCCAGCGCAGCGAGTTCTGCCGCGGGACGTCCTTGCGCCGCACGTGCATCTCCACGCTCGCGGCACCGGCCTCCAGGGCGGAGGACGCGTTGTCGAAGCCGGAGGCGCCGCCGCCGAGCACGATCACGCGCTTGCCCCTGATGGCGTCGAAGTCGATCTCGTCCTCGGTGTGGGCGCGGAACTCAGCGGGCAGCCACTCGACCAGGGAGGGGAGGAAGGTGTCACCGCCGCCGGTCAGGCCCATCGAGAACACGATGCGCCGGGTGCGGTACTCGAGTGGTTCGCCGCCTCTGACCGCGGTGACGTGGAAGTAGCCGTCGGCGTCCGGGGGCGTCACGGAGGTGATGGCGGTCTCGAAGTCCACGTCGGCGTCGGTGACTGAGCGGTACCAGGTCAGGTACTCGTTCCAGTCCTCGCGCGGGCAGAGGTCCGTTGCCTCCCATGCCTCGGGGCCGTACTTCGCCTCGAACCAGCGCTCGGTGTGCAGCGACGGGATGTCGAGCTCGATGCCCTTCATGTTCTTCGGGCTGCGCAGCGTGTGCATGCGGGCGTAGCGGGTCCAGCAGCCGACCTCCTGCTCGGGGCCGGCCTCGATGACCTTCACCCCGCCGATGCGGTGGCGCGACAGGGCGAACGCGGCGCCGAGTCCGGCCTGGCCGCCGCCGATGACCAGCACGTTGTAGGCGTCCTCGGCGGGGGCGGGGACCCAGTCGTGGTTGTGGCCGATCAGGGCCATGTCGGCGCGGGCCTGCGCGGCGAGGGCGTCCAGGTTGGCCTGGGCGACGTCGGCGGGCAGGGGCTCCGGGCGGTGTCGCTCGGGCAGGGTGGTGTCGTTGCGGGGGATCACGCGTGTCATCGCGAGCTCGGCTCCGTTCTCGTCATCGGCGCCTGGGGGCAGGCGGCCGTCCGAAGGGGAATTGTAGGGGTGCACTGTTTCGGGCGGGTTTCGCACCGGAGGCGGCGGGGACGCGGCGCGCGGTGCGCCGCAGGAGAGGTCGTCTACCAGCGGCTCTCGATGTCGAGCTGGCCCTCGTCGGTGAGCTCGCCCCAGACGCGCAGGCGGGAGATACCGCCGTCGGGGTACACGTCGGCGCGCACGGCGACGATCGGGGTGGGCCCGGTGGTGCCCTCGGCGGCGTCCGAGACGGCGAAGCGGTGGCGGGTGTCCGGCAGTACGCGGGTCTTGGCGACGAGTTCGAGCTCGGAGCCGTCGGCGGTGATGCCGGTGAGCTTCACGTCGCCGGGGGCGTTGAAGACGAAGTAGGACGTGTCGAACTCGATCCAGCGCACGCGGCCCTCCCCGGCGAGCTGCACGGTGACGGAGTCGTTGC
>JAKDIS010000099.1 GCA_030450335.1 Corynebacterium sp.
TCTGCCGCCGGCTTCGCGGCAGGCTTCGCGGCCGGGGTGGCCGGGGTGGTGGCTGCAGACGTGTCCTGCGCAGGAGCCTCGTCGGCCGGGGTGGCCGGACGTGCCTGGGCAGGGGTGGGCTTCGCGGCAGGCTTCGCACCGGGCTTGGCGGCACCGGGCTTCGCCGAGGTCGCGGGGCCCGGCTTGGCGCCGGGCTTTGCGGCACCGGGCTTCGCCGAGGTTGCGGGCCCCGGCTTCGCCGCTGCGGCGTCGCCGGACGCCTGGGCGGTCGGCTGACCGCTCAGGTCCGGCAGGGCTGCGCCGTCGGCGCCGTCCTGCTTGGACTCGGCGGACGCGCCGTAGTGGTTCTTCATCTTCTTGACGACCGGCGGTTCCACCGTCGAGGACGCCGACTTGACGAACTCACCCTGCTCCTTGAGCGTGGCGAGAAGTTCCTTGCTGGTCACGTCGAGCTGCTTCGCGAGCTCGTGGACACGTAGCTTTCCGGGCACTACTCTCCTTCATTTCTTCAGGAGTCGCAGGCCTCGGCCCGTGGTGTGAACACCACAGTCGGCTACATACGACTCCAGGTCAGTTGGACACTCATCGCTGATGCTGCTTCATCGTGCGCTCATCAGTAATCGGTTTCCTTTTCCTTCTCGGCCACCGGGCTGGTGGTCAGATGCGGTGACTGCCGACCCGTCGACGGCCCCGGCACGTTCCCACGTCCACCACGGGGGCGGGTGTTCAGGAACTCCAGTACAGGGGTCGTGTCCACGTCGGCGGACACTTTCAGCGCCCGGACAAAAGCCCGGCGCTGTACGGCGGTCTCGTACGCCTTGACGTCCGCGGTGATCCACGCACCACGGCCCGGCAGGCGCCGTCCGGGATCGGGCACGACACGAGTCGCGCCCTCTCCCCCACCGGTGACGTCCCTCACCGCGACACAGCGCAGGAGCGCGGACGCGGGACGGACGGCACGGGTGGCGATGCAGGTCCGCTGGGGACCCGCATCCGACGAGGCGGTGGTGACACGATCAGACACGTGCAACCTCCATTCTCCTCGCCGTCAGACCGATACACAGTCTAACGTGCGACAGCCCCGCGGGGCCAACCGCCACGACGACGGGGTGCCCCGCACGTCCCCCACCTGTGCGGACGCTGAATTACAGGCGTGTCAGACCTGCGCCACCGGGTCGCCGGGCTGGTTCCCGCTCTGCTCATCCGCGTCACGGTCGGCACTGTCGGCACTGTCGGCACGGTCCTGCCGGACGCCACGGTCGCCCTCCTCGCCGCCGTCGGGGTCGGACTCGGGGCGGATGTCGATCTTCCAGCCGGTCAACCGAGCGGCCAGGCGGGCGTTCTGGCCCTCCTTGCCGATCGCCAGCGACAGCTGGTGGTCCGGCACGATCGCGCGGGCGACCTGCATGTCGTGGTCGGTGACGTCCACACGCACCACCTTCGACGGTGCCAGGGCGTTGCCCACGTACACGTCCGGCTTGTCGGAGTGGTCGACGATGTCGATCTTCTCCCCGCCGAGCGCCTCCATGATCGCGGTGACACGCTGGCCGCGCGGGCCGATGCAGGCACCCTTGGCGTTGAGGCCGTTGACCGTGGAGGTCACGGCGATCTTCGAGCGGTGGCCGGCCTCACGGGCGATCGCGGTGATGTCCACCGACCCGTCGGCGACCTCCGGGACCTCGAGGGCGAACAGGCCACGCACCAGCTCCGGGTGCGTGCGCGACAGCAGGATCTGCACCCCGCGCTGCCCCTTGTTCACCGCGGTGACGAAGCACTTCACCCGGTCGCCGTGCTCCAGCTTCTCGCCGGGCATGTGCTCGGCGGCCAGGATCAGGCCGTCCTGCCCGTCGGCCTCGGTACCCAGGTGGACCACGGTGATGCCGCGGTCGTTGGCGCGGGCGTCACGGTTGACGACACCGGAGACCACCGTGCCCTCCAGATCCGCGTAGCGGGTGTACGTGGAGTCCGCCCGGGCGATGTTGATCTGCCCGCGGATCGCGTCGCGCACGGCCTTGGCCGCCGCCCGGCCGAAGTCCTCCGGGGTGTCGTCGAACTGCCCGGTGACGTTGCCGTCCTCGTCACGCTCCACACGCAGCACCGTGACGGTGCCGTCGGTCCGGTCGATCTCGACACGGGCCGGCCCGTCCACCTTGGTCAGCTCCCGGTAGGAGTCCAGCAGGGCCGCGGAGATCGCCCCCAGCAACGCGCTGCGGCGCACGTGCTCGATGTTCTCCAGGGCGGTCAGGGCACTCAGGTCAATTTTCACTTGTCGTCCTTCTGCGCGTGCAGCGCACGGTACTTCTCGGGATCAAGGCCCACCAGCTCACGTTGGTCCGCCGGGGGCTCGGAAAACTCAACTTCTACCAAAGCACCGGCCACCGAGGCCAATCCGCGGGGCTCGACGCGGGGGGCGGCCTTCTTGCCCTCGCCGTCCAGGACCAGCCACACGGTGTCGTCTTCCTGCTCCACCGCGGCGACGCGCGCGGCCTCACCGCCCACCGACACCAGGCGTCCGACGTTGCGACGGAAGTGCCGCAGCTGCGTCAGCGGCGTGTCCAGTCCCGGGGTGGTCACCTCGAAGGTGTACCCCGGGCCGAAGCGCAGCGCGCCGGACGTCTCACGCGCGTCGAACTCCGCCGACACCTCCCGACTGAGCTCCTCGAGCTGGTCGAGGTCCGGACGGTCGTCGGCGTCGACGGCGACACGCACCGCCGACTTCGCCCCCGCCCTGGTCACGGTGATCGATTCGAGGTCGAGGCCGAGCTGCGCGGCCAACGGGGAGATGACCTCGGCGAGGTCCTGTTCAGAAGGGAAAGCCATGCCGTGAAGACTATCACCGGTGCGGGATGGCACTATGGGACCGTGCACGCCAGCGATCCCACCCCGTCCCCCGCCCGACACCCCGGGCGCCTCGTCCGACCTGTCGTCGCCGTCGCCGCGACGTTGGCCATCGGGGCCACCGGTGGCGCGCTGACCGCCTGCTCCAGCGAACCGCCCCGCCCCGACCAGGGCCTGGAGTCGCTCGTGGCCCAGCTGGGCGAGTTGGAGGGCACCGACGCCGCCGGGGGGACGGCGATCTTCACCGAACAGGTCGACGCCCTCAACGACGAGATCGTGCGGCTGTGCGGCACCGACCGCGACGGGCAGCCGCCCGAGGGCTGTGAGCCGACCGGGGGAAGCACCGGGGAGGCGACGGACGTCAACGACGTCCGTGAGTTGATGCTGCGGCTCATCGAGCGCGAGGACGCCGACAGCGACACCGCCCCGGACGACGACGCCGAACGCGGCCGGGCCGTCCTGCTCACCGGGCTCTTCGCCGCACTGGCCACCCTCGACGACTCCACCGCCGGTGGCAGCGCCATCGACCAGGAGCTCCTCGACCTCGGCTTCGGCGGTATCGGTGAAGACGGCGAGGTCTCCGAGCAGACCGCGCAGACGCTGGCCCCGGCCACCGAACTGGTCAACCAGGCGGTGTACCTCTCCGGCGTGGTACTGCCGGTCGCCGGGTCCAACCGCTCCACGGTCACCACCGTGGCCAGCCGGATGCGCACCGTGCGCGACGAGCTCACCGGCGCCTCCGGGGTCGCCGCCGACGTCGGCTACAGCACCCCGGACGACTTCACCCCGCCCACGGACTCCTCCTCGGCCGCGGGCACCCTGCTCGAGGCCGTCCACGCCGTCACGGTCGCCCTGCGCGATGCCGTGGACGAGGTCGACGACGCCGACCGTGCCCTGGTCGCCACCCTGTGCGCCATGTCCGCACGTGCGGAGGCCGCCCTGGAGGACGCCCTGGGCCAGGATCCGCTCGACGTCAGCGTGCGCGGCGAGTAGGCGGTCCCGGTAGTCGCGGCTCCGCACAGGCGGTCACAGACGCGGGAAGGGCCCGCCGGGTGTTCCGGCAGGCCCTTCGCTCGTTCTGCTTCTTCTTGTCGGGGATCCGTCGGGCCCTGGTGCGTAGCTTCAGGTGCTCCTGAAGCTGCTCCGGGTCCATCTTCCGGCTCCCCGCGAGGCGGGAAACGTGTGACGTATTCCTGTCCGAGACTCTCACCTCCTCACGACTCGTGGCGTGCTGTGTGCACCTTGAGCGTACAGGTCGCCCCAGGGCCGCGCGAGCGACCTGAGGGCTCAAGGTGGGAGGGCCCGGACGGGCAGGACGTCTAGCCGCGGCGCTCCAGGAAGAGGTCCACCGCGGTGGTGTAGGCGATGTTGTCCACGTCGCCGGTGAGCCGGTTGCGCAGTTCCACGGTGCCCTCGGCGAAACCACGGCCGACCACGAACACCAGGGGCACGCCCAGCAGCTCGGCGTCCTTGAACTTCACGCCGGGGCTGACCTTCGGGCGGTCGTCGAACAGCACCTCCAGGCCGGCCTCTGCCAGCTTGGCGGTCAGGTTCTCGGCGGCCTCTCCGGCGGCGGCGTCCTTGTTGGCGATGACCACGTGCACGTCGTAGGGGGCGACCTCGCTGGGCCAGCGCAGACCCTTGTCGTCGTGCATCTGCTCGGCGAGCACCGCGATCAGCCGGGAGACACCCAGGCCGTAGGAGCCCATCGTGGGCACCGAACGCTTGCCGTTGACGTCCAGGATCTGCACGTCGAAGGCCTCGGTGTACTTGCGGCCGAGCTGGAAGATGTGCCCGATCTCGATACCGCGCTCCAGGGTGAGCGTGCCCATGCCCTCCGGTGCCTCGTCGCCCTCGCGCACGTTGGCGGCCTCGACGTAGCCGTCCGGGGTGAAGTCGCGTCCGGCGACCATGTTGACCACGTGGTGGTTGGCCTTGTCCGCCCCGGTGATCCAGGACGTGCCGGTCACGATGCGCGGATCGGCGAGCACGCGCACGTCGTTGTCCGCCAGGCCCCGCGGGCCGACGTAGCCCTTGGCCAGGAAGGGGTTGGCGGCGAAGTCCTTGTCGTCGGCGAGCTCCACCGTCGCCGGCTCCAGCGAGGCCTCCAGGCGCTTCATGTCGGCCTCGCGGTCACCGGGCAGCAGGACACCGGTGAGCTCCGGCTCGCCGCCGGGCTCGGTGACCTTGACCAGCAGGCACTTGAGCGTGTCGGTGAGCTGCACCTCCCGGCCGTCGACCGTGATGCCCTCGGTGCGTGCCCACTGCACGAGCGAGTCCATCGTCGGGGCGTCCGGCGTCTCGTACACCGTGGCCTCGGGCAGTCCGTCCACCTCACGCTCCTGCGGGTGCGGGGTCACGACGGCCTCGACGTTGGCGGCGTAGTCGCCGTCGGTGGCGCGCACGAAGGTGTCCTCGCCGTTCGGGGAGATCGCCAGGAACTCCTCGGAGGCCGAGCCACCCATCGCGCCGGACGTGGCCGCACAGATCGCGTACTCCACGCCCAGCCGGTCGAAGACCGCCTGGTAGGCGCGACGGTGCGCCTGGTAGGCCTGCTCAAGGCCCTCATCATCCATGGTGAAGGAGTAGGAGTCCTTCATGATGAACTCACGGCCGCGCAGGATGCCGGCACGCGGACGCTCCTCGTCGCGGTACTTGTTCTGGATCTGGTACAGGGTGACCGGGAAGTCCTTGTAGGAGTTGTACTCCCCCTTCACCAACGAGGTGAACAGCTCCTCGTGGGTCGGGCCCAGCAGGTAGTCCTGCCCCTTGCGGTCCTTGAGGCGGAACAGCGAGTTGCCGAACTCCTCCCAGCGACCCGACGCCTCGTAGGCCTCACGCGGCAGCAGCGCCGGCAGGCTGATCTCCTGGGCGCCGATGGCGGCCATCTCCTCGCGGACGACCTTCTCCACGTTGCGCAGCACCCGCAGGCCCAGCGGCAGCCAGGAGTACACGCCCGGAGCCGCCCGGCGGATATACCCGGCACGCACCAGAAGCTTGTGGCTGGGGACCTCTGCGTCCGCAGGGTCGTCGCGCAGGGTGCGCAGGAAAAGGGACGACATCCGGGTGATCATGACCGGTACTCTAGTTCAAAGCAGTATGTGTGTATCGCTAGGGTGTACCGCATGTTTATCCTGCTCCCCCCGTCCGAAACGAAGGCGTCCGGCGGCGACGGCCCGGCCCTGGATCTCGACTCCCTCTCATTTCCCTCACTGAACGAGATCCGGCGCCGCAACATCGCCGACCTCTCCGCCCTGGAACCGGACGCTGCGCTGGACGTTCTCGGTATTTCGGAGACCCTGCGCGGCGAGGCGGAGGCCAACACCCGGCTGCTGTCCGCCCCCACCGTCCCGGCCATCCGGCGCTACACCGGCGTGCTCTACGACGCCCTCGACGTGACCACCCTTTCGGTGCCCGCCAGGGCCCGCCTGGGGGTGGGGTCGGCGCTCTTCGGTGTGCTCTCCGCGGACGACCCGGTGCCGCACTACCGGCTCTCGTCCGGCACGAAGTTGCCGACCCGCGACGGGCAGGACGCCCCGGCCACGCCGCCGACGATGAAGGCACGCTGGGGTTCGGCGGTGACCGAGGCGCTGCGGCAGGTGCCCGGCACGGTGGTGGACCTGCGCTCCGGCGGCTACCGCCAGCTCGGACGCCTGCCCGGTGCGGTGACGGTGCGGGTGGAGTCCGTGCGGGAGGACGGCTCACGCAAGGTCGTCAGCCACTTCAACAAGCACTACAAGGGGCTACTGGCCCGCGAGCTGGCGTCGGCGGACGTGGATCTGGCCACCCCGGGGGACGTGGAGGGTGTCGCCGAGATCGCCCGCAACGCCGGGCTGACCGTCGAGGTCAACCAGGCGAACAGCGCCGGGAAGGCTCCGGCCGACTCGCTGACGCTGGTGGTGTGACCGCTCGCGGCCGGAGAGTGGTAACACTTCCGTGCGGCGGATCAGCTGGACTGCGCCGCTTCGTCGATGCGCCGGGCCGCGGCCTCGCCGACGACGATGATCGCCGGCGAGCCGAGTCCCTGCTCCTCGATGGTCGAGCCCAGGGTGTCCAGGGTCGCGGTGGTGACGCGCTGCTGCGGGGTCGAGGCGTTCTCCACCACGACCGCCGGCGTTGACGCGTCGCGCCCGCGGGCCACCAGTTCCGCGGCGATCGCCCCGGCATTGCGCACGGCCATGATCAGCACCAGCGTGCCGGTCAGCCCCGCGACCGCCGGCCAGTTCACCAGCGACTTCGGGTGCCCCGGCGGCACGTGGCCGGACACGACCGTGACGTCGTGGTTCAGGCCGCGGTGGGTCAGGGAGAGCCCGGCCGCCGCCGGCGCGGAGGTCACCGAGGTCACCCCGGGGATCACCCGCACGGGCACACCGGCGTCCACGCAGGCCTGCACCTCCTCGTGGCCACGCCCGAAGATGTAGGGGTCCCCGCCCTTGAGACGCACCACCCGGTGACCGGCCAGCGCGCGCTCGACCATGAGCTCGTTGATGCGGTCCTGGGAGACCTGGCGGGAGTACGGGATCTTGGCCACGTCGATGACCTCCGCACCGCGCTCGGCGGCCTCCTCGGCCAGCGTCACCGCGCCGAGGTGGTCGGCCAGGACGACGTCGGCCTCCTGCACCGCGCGCACACCGGCGACGGTGACCAGGTCGGCATCCCCCGGGCCACCGCCGACGAGCGTGACGGTACCCGAAGCGCAGGCACTCGCGACGGTGGTCTCCCCCTCCCGCCGGTCGTCCACCGGGACGCCGTGTGCGGCGGCCCAGGCGACGGCGTCGGACGCTGCGTCCTGCGCGGTGGCCGCGGGTACGCGCACCAGCGCGAAATGCGCGTCCCCCGGTACGTCCCCGGCACGTCCCACCGTGGGGACGGCCCCCTGGTCACGAAGCAGCTCGGCGGTGACGGCCGCGTCCGGGCCGTCCACCACGAGCACCGGCACACCGGTCAACACAAGACTCATGGTCGTGCAGTCTAGTCCCCTGCTAGTCGCCGAGCTTCAGGGTCTTCTGGCTGCGCTCCCACTGCTCGTTGAACAGCGCGGTGTCCTTGGAGATGCGTCCGCCGTAGGAGGGGATCATCTCCTTGAGCTTCGGCGCCCAGTCGGCCATGCGGTTGCCGAAGCAGCGCTCCAGCACCTCGATCATCGCCGAGGGGGCGATGGAGGCGCCCGGGGAGGCACCCATCAGGCCGGCGATCGAGCCGTCACCGGAGTTGATCAGCGCGGTACCGAACTCCAGGGAACCGAACTTCGGCGCACCGATCGGCTTGATGACCTGGACGCGCTGACCGGCGGTGACCAGCTCCCAGTCCTTGCCGTCGACGTTGGGCATGTACTCGCGCAGCGACTCCACGCGGGCGGCCTGGTCCTTCAGCAGCTCCTCGACGAGGTACTTCGTGAGCCCCATCTCCTGGGCGGCGACACCCAGGTAGGACGGGATGTTGCCCGGGCGCAGGGACTTGAACAGGTCCAGCAGCGAACCGTTCTTCAGGAACTTCGGCGTCCAGCCGGCGTACGGGCCGAACAGCAGGCCCTTCTTGCCGTCGATGATGCGGGTGTCCAGGTGCGGCACCGACATCGGCGGGGCACCCTTGGCGGCCTTGCCGTACACCTTCGCCGAGTGCTGCTCGATGAGCTCCTCGTTGGTGCAGCGCAGCCACTCGCCGGAGATCGGGAAACCGGCGTAGCCGCGGATCTCCGGGATGCCGGCCTTCTGCAGCAGCGGCAGGGCCATTCCGCCGGCGCCGACGAACACGAAGTTCGCGTGCACGGTGGACTTGTCGCCGTTGTGCAGGTTCTTCACGGCGATCTTCCAGCCGGAGCCCTCGCGGGTGATGTTGGTGACCTCGTTGCCGTAGCGCACCTCCACGCCCTCGGCCGTGACGGCGTCGAGGTACTGGCGGGTCAGGGCACCGTAGTTGATGTCCGTGCCGGCGTCCGTCCAGGAGATCGCGACCGGCTCGTGGAAGTCACGGCCGTCGGCCATCAGCGGAAGCTTCTCGGAGAAGACCTCCTCCGAGTCGGTGTAGTGCATGTTCGGGAACAGCGGGTGGTCCTTCAGGGCCTCGTAGCGGGCCTTGATGTAGTCCACCTGTGCCGCGCCGTGGCCGAAGGAGGTGTGCGGGGTCTTGTTGATCCACTCGCTGGGCTCGCCCAGGGTGCCGTTCTCCACGAGGTAGGACCAGAACTGGCGGGAGGCCTGGAACTTCTCGTTGATGCCCACGGCCTTGGAGATGTCGATCTTGCCGTTGACCTCGGGCGTGTAGTTGAGCTCGCACAGGGCCGAGTGGCCGGTGCCGGCGTTGTTCCACGGCGAGGAGGACTCTGCCCCGGGGACGTCCATACGCTCGATGATCAGCTGGCTCCAGTCGGGCTGGAGCTGACGCAGCATCACGGACAGGGTGGTGGAGATGACACCGGCGCCGATGAGGGCGACGT
>JAKDIS010000100.1 GCA_030450335.1 Corynebacterium sp.
GCGGCGACGTTGGACTGGATGAAGTCAGCACCCTTTAGCAACACGCCCTAGGCCCCCTACATGAGGTAGGTGTGCAATTATCCGCAGTGAACTTCTCTACCCTCGAAACGATGACGTCATCAGAGACCCCGCCACTCGTTCTGGCGATCACCGCGTGCCCCACCGGAATCGCCCACACCTACATGGCCGCCGAGAACCTCGAGGGGGCCGCCGACGTCGCCGGCGTGCGGGTCCGGGTGGAGACCCACGGGTCCATCGGGGTGGAGAATTCCTTCACCGACCAGGAGGTCCGTGAGGCCGCGGCGGTCGTGGTCGCGGCGGACATGAAGATCGACACCTCCCGGTTCGCGGGCAAGCCGCTGCTGTCCACGGGAGTGGACGACGGCATCAAGCGGCCGGCCGAGGTGCTCCGGCGGGCGTTGGACGCACCGACGAGCAGCGGTGAGGACGCCGGCGTCGATGGTGCCGGTGGCACCGGTGGCAGCGGTGCCGGGACGGCGGCGGGGGAACGGTCCTGGATCAGGACGTTCGGGGACGACCTCTACCGTGCGCTGATGAACGGCGTCTCCCACATGATCCCGTTCGTCGTCACCGGAGGGCTGATGCTCGCCGTGGCACTGTCCCTGGGCGGGGAGCCCACGGCCGAAGGGCTGGTCATTCCCGAGGGGACGTTCTGGGACACGCTCAACCAGCTCGGTGGTCTGGCCTTCTCCCTGATGGTTCCGGTCCTGTCCGGGTACATCGCGATGGCCATCGCCGACCGGCCCGGACTCGCGCCGGGTTTCGTGACCGGGCTCGTGGCGGTGACCGGCGACCTGTACGGGTCCGAGGCGGACGCCGGGTTCCTCGGCGGCATCGTCACCGGTGTGCTCTCCGGGTGCGTGGCCCTGGCGATCCGGCGGATCCCGGTCCACAAGTACATCCAGCCGATCTGGCCGATCATCGTCATCCCCGTGCTGACCACCCTCATCGTCGGTGGTCTGTTCATCTACCTGCTGGGTAACCCCATCGCCACACTCTTCGAGGTCATGACGGAGGGACTGGAGGGGATGCAGGGGTCGTCCGTGCTGCTGCTCGGGGCGATCATCGGGGCCATGATCGCCTTCGACATGGGCGGACCGCTGAACAAGACGGCGTTCCTCTTCGCCGGTGGTCTCATCGCCACCGGCAACGCGGCGCCGATGGGCATGGCGGCGGTGGCGATCGCCGTGCCGCCGATCGCCGCCGGTGTGACGACGCTGCTCGCCCGCCGCCGGTTCAACAAGGCGGAGCGTGACGCCGGGATCGCCGGGCTCTTCATGGGTTTCTTCGGCATTTCCGAGGGTGCGATTCCCCTGGCTGTCGCCCGGCCGCTGCAGATCATCCCCGCCAACGTGATCGGTGGTGCGGTCGCCGGAGCGTTGGCGGGCATGTTCGGGGTGAAGGACAACGTGATGCACGGTGGGCCGATCGTCGCCGTCCTGGGGGCTGTCGAGGGCATCGCCTGGTTCTTCCTGGCCCTGGTCGTCGGCATCGCCGTGACGACCGCGGTGTCGCTGCTGCTGATGGTGGTCACCACGGGTGCACCGGAGGTGGGGGAGGATGAGGGCCCCGACACGGAGCCGGCCTCGCCGGACCTCATCGACGCGGGCACCGTCGTCCTCGACCTGGTTCCCGCGGCGGACACAGCGGACACAGCGGACACAGGGGATGCGGCCGCGGTGATCCGTGCCCTCGCCGGTCAGGCGGAGGAGCAGGGACGTCTCGACGCTCCGGGCGTGGTGGACGCCGCCCTGGCCCGTGAGGCGCAGTCCATCACCGCGGTCGGCCACGGCGTGGCCATCCCGCACGCACGCAGCGCCGCGGTGAGCGTCCCGACCCTGGTCTTCGGACGTCTCCAGGCCCCCGTGGAGTGGGACGCCCCGGACGGTGAGCCTGTCGACCTGGTGTTCCTCATCGCCGTGCCGGAGGATGCCGGGAAGCAGCACCTCAGGGTCCTCGCGAAGCTCGCCCGTGCATTGATGAGGGACGAGTTCCGGGAGTCACTCCGGCGGGCGACGTCGGCGGGGGCCGTGGTCGACCTGGTGAAGGACCTCGGTGTCGAGGAGGTGCAGGGGGCGGGGACGCAAGCGCAGAGGGCTTGACGGGACACCGCCACTGGTACGGTCACCTCATGATCGACCGTTTCATCTGGGCGTCCTCCGGGGCCGGGTTGTCCGAACACGCGTGGGCCGCCGCGGAGGAATCCGGGGCGGCCTGGGTGGGTAACGACGCCGCCGCCCACGTCTCGTTGCTGCGCTCCACCGTCCGCGAGGAACTGGCCTTCGGCATGGAGCAGCAGGGCATCGCACCGGAGGTCATGGCCACCCGGATCGATTCGGCGATGGACACCTGGGGGCTGCGCACCCTCGCCGACCGCGAACCCTCCCGGCTGTCCACCGGCCAGACGCGCCGGGTCGCCATCGCCGCGGCCCTGCTGCGCGATCCCGGCGCCCTGGTGCTGGACTGCCCGACCGACGGGTTGGACGCCGCGGCCGTCGAGACCCTGCGGCGCACCCTCGCCGGTTTCGACGGCGACGTCACCGTCTACGACCGGGTGCGTACCGTGCTCGCCGACGACGCGCGCCACGAGATGCGGTTGGACGCCACGCCCGCCGCTGCACCTGACCCCGTGCCGGACCCAGTACCGGACGCTGCCTCCGCCGCGTCCTCCCGCGGCACGGTGCTGTCCGTGCGCGACCTGACGGTGTCCCGCGGCTCCTTCGCCCTGGGCCCGGTCAGCTTCACCGCGCAGGGCGGGCAGGTCACGCACCTCGCCGGGCCGAACGGGTCGGGCAAGACCACGCTGATGCTCGCCGTCCTCGGCCTGCTGCCGTGCGGCGGGACCGTCGAGGCGCCGGTCGTCGGCTGGGCGCCGACGGGGATGGACGCGGCGTTCTCGCGCCGCACCGTGCTCAAGGAACTCGCCGTGGGCACCGACGCCGCCCACGCCGAGGTCGCGCTGCGGTGGGTGGGGCTGGAGCGGTGGCGCGACGTCCACCCGTTGGACGTCCCGAGCTCGCCGCGCAGGATGCTCGCCGTCGCCGCGGCGCTGGTGCGGGGGCCGGGTCTGCTGATCCTCGACGAGCCGACCGTGGGGTTGGACGCGGAGGGGTACGCATGGCTGACAACGGTGATGCGGGGCTACGCGGTCGGGGAGTACCACGCCGCACTGGCCGACAGTGGGCTCGCATCGCGGGAACTGCCGTCGCCGGCGGTGCTGTGGTCCTGTCACAATGCCGCCTTTGCCGACGCTGTCAGCGACCGGTCCCACGTCCTGTAACTATCCGAGCCGATTCGGTCGGCTTCGTTGTAGGACATCGACAGAATCGGCTCGGAAAGTAACGCTTGACCCTCACGCGGCGTCAGGGGCGAGGATCTTGGGTATGGAACACAACGAACAGAACGAACAGAACACAGAACTCACCGTCAGCCAGGCCGCCGACTTCCTCGGCGTCACGGTGCGCACCTTGCACCACTGGGACGCGAAGGGGCTGCTCGTCCCACAGGTCCGCACCTGGTCGGACTACCGCATCTACACCGACGACGACCTCGTCCGCGGCCAGCGCATCCTCGTCTACCGCGAGTCCGGCGTCCCGCTGGGCGAGATCGCGGAGATGTTGGACGGTGCCGACGAGCGCACGCACCTGCTGCGCCAGCGCGAGATGCTGCGCGACCGCCGCGACGGGGTCGACAGAATGCTCGCCGCGGTGGAGGACCTGCTCGCAGAGACGGAGTCAGGCGTGTACACGGGCCCGGTCCCCGCTGAGCGGGTGCGCGAGATCCTCGGCAACGGTTGGGACCCCGACTACCAGCGCGAGGCCGAGGAGCGCTGGGGTGACACCGAGGAATGGCGTCGCTCGCAGCAGGTCATGGAGAAGATGGGGGAGGACGACTGGGCGGCGGTCCGCACAGAGGGCGACGACTTCGCCCGGGCGCTCGCCGAGGCCCACGGCCGCGACGTCGCGCCGGGCTCGGAGGAAGGCAATGCCCTGGCGGAGCGTCAGCGTCGCTCGATCTCGCAGTGGTACGACTGCCCGCACGACCGTCAGGTGATCCTGTCGGCGATGTACGTCGGTGACGACCGGTTCCGCATGAACTGGACGGTGGACGGGGTGGACCACACCGACTACCTGGTGGAGCTGATCAAGGCGAACGCTGCCGACCGGGGAGTGGACCTGGACAATCCCCGCTGGTGAGCCGTCGGGCCCACTTCGATTCACCCTGACCGGAACCGGTGCACGGTCCCGGCGGGCTGTGCCAGGCTGACCCCATGACCAAGAAACAGACAGATCAGTCTATCGAACTCACCCGCCTGTCCCACAGCGTCGGCGCCAAGGTCGAGGGTCTGCGTCTCGACGGCGACCTCGACCCGGACACCGCCGGGTGGCTGCGCTCCCAGCTCGCCGTCCACAAGGTCCTCATCATCCGGGGCCAGCAGCACCTCACCGACGACTCCCAGTACGCCTTCGCCCGGCTGCTGGGCACGCCCACGCTGGCGCACCCCACCGTGGCCTCCCACGGTCAGGACAGTCTCATCCTGGAGGGGGCGGCGAACGCCTGGCACACGGACGTGTCCTTCGTCGACCGGGTGCCGAAGATCTCGATCCTGCGCGCCGTGGAACTGCCCGGCTACGGCGGGGCCACGGAGTGGGCGAACACGGTCGCCGCCTACGAGCGGCTGCCGGAGCCGCTGCGCGAGCTGGCGGACCGGCTGTGGGCGGTGCACACCAACGACTACGACTACGCCTCGGCGCGGGAGCAGGCGCAGAACAAGGACTCGACCGACTCCAGCGGCTTCTCCTACGCGGAGTTCACCCGGGTCCGTTTCGAGACCGAACACCCGGTGGTCCACGTCCACCCCGCGACGGGGGAGCGCTCGCTGCTGCTCGGACAGTTCGTCTCCCACCTGGCGGGCCTGCGCGACGACGAGTCCCGTGACCTCGTCCGGCTGCTCCAGGCCCGCATCCTGTCGCCGGACAACACGCTGCGCTGGCACTGGGAGGAGGGCGACGTGGCGATCTGGGACAACCTGGCCACCCAGCACTACGGGGTCGCCGACTTCGGCGACCAGGCGCGGAAGAACCATCGCGTCACCCTCGCCGGGCCCGTGCCGGTGAGTGTCACCGGCGAGCATTCGCGCGTGATCACCGGGGACGCCTCGGCGTACTCGGTCGTCGACGAGGAGGACCGCCTGCCCGGCTACCCGGGAAACCTGGCGGTGGCGTGACTGCACCCTGACGAGACTGCGGGTTTCCCGCGACGCGGCTGGTAGCGTCTTGTCCCATGTACACGCCTGACGTCATCGGTACACCTCTCGCGCCCAACGCCACGAGGGTCCTGCTGCTGGGATCCGGGGAGCTCGGAAAGGAGGTGACGATCGCCCTGCAGCGCTACGGGGTCGAGGTCCACGCCGCCGACCGCTACGCCGGGGCGCCGGCGCACCACGTCGCCGACGCGCACCACACCATCGACATGACGGACGCCGCCGCCGTGCGCGGTCTCGTCGAGAAGGTGCGTCCGCACTTCGTCGTCCCCGAGATCGAGGCGCTGGCGACCGACGCGCTGCAGGACGTGGAGGACGAGGGCCTGGCGACGGTCATCCCCACCGCCCGGGCGACGCGTCTGACGATGAACCGCGAGGCCATCCGTACCCTCGCCGACCGTGACCTCGGCCTGCCGAACTCCCGCCACGTCTTCGCCTCCACCTACGAGGAGTTCACCGAGGGCGTGGAGCGTATCGGCATGCCGTGCGTGGTCAAGCCGGTGATGAGTTCCTCGGGCAAGGGGCAGTCCTACGTGCGCTCGGAGGACGACATCCGCACGTCGTGGGAGTACGCGATGAGTGGGGCGCGCGTGTCGTCGGGCCGGGTGATCATCGAGCAGTTCGTGCCCTTCGACTACGAGATCACGCTGCTCACGGTGCGTTCGGTGGATCCGGACTCCGGGGAGGACGCCACCTGGTTCTGCGAGCCGATCGGGCACCGTCAGGACCGGGGCGACTACGTGGAGTCCTGGCAGCCGGCGCAGATGACGACGGCGGCGCTGGAGTCGGCCCGGTCGGTCGCCGCGCGCATCACCGGCGCCCTGGGGGGGCGCGGCGTGTTCGGCGTGGAGCTGTTCGTCAAGGGTGACGACGTCTACTTCTCCGAGGTCAGCCCCCGCCCGCACGACACCGGCATGGTGACCATGGGTTCGCAGCGCTTCAGCGAGTTCGACCTGCACGCCCGCGCGATCCTGGGCCTGCCGATCGACACCACGCTGATCTCCCCGGGCGCCTCCGCGGTGATCTACGGCGGCGTGGAGGGTGGCGCGCCGGACGCCGCCCCGACCTACACCGGGTTGAAGGACGCCCTGTGCGTCCCGGAGACCGAGGTCCGCATCTTCGGCAAGCCGGTCAGCCATGAACGACGCCGCATGGGCGTGGCCTTCTCCACCGCCGAGACGGTCGACGGCGCCCGCGAGCGCGCCACGCAGGCCGCGTCCGCCGTCACCGTCGGTATTGAGCCTGTTGAGGTTGCGGCCCCTGAGGTTGTCACCGACGGCTGGGGACGCGCCTAGCGTCCTAATCCGTCACTAGTCGTTGTCGTAGAGGACCTCGGCCTCGACCTGCACGAGCCACCCGGCCACGGGCTGTTCGGCCACGCCGACGGTGACCACCGTCGGTTTCGTCGGGTTCGTGTCCCCGGAGTAGGGGGCCTCGTCGTCCCCGGTGGTGTCGGTCGGCTCGGTGCCGGGGGAGGACGGTGCCGAGGTGATTGCGGACGCCGACGGGGAGGACGGTTCGGACGTCGCGGAGCTCGACGAGGGGCTGGTCTCCGCAGTCAGCGTCACTGCCGAGGTGCCGGTCAGCAACGAGTCGCCGGTCAGCGGGTCGAGGTTGGCGAAGAACTTGCGGTAGGCGCGCTCCCACCCCTCGAAGTCGGCCGTCCCGGCACCGTCTTCGGGAGTGAGGTAGACCCGCAGGGAGGCGACCTCGGAGATCCGGCGTCCCTCCTGCTCCACCATGTCGGCGATCTTCTGCAGGACCTGCAGCGACTGCGCTTCAGTGACACTCATGCGGGCGGGGAGCTCGCCGTCCTCCAGCAGGTCGGGGTCGACGAAGGACATCGCCGAACCGTCCTGCGCGTCGGCGTTGAGCACGTCCGGCCCGGTGCCGGACGTGCGCCACAGCTCGGCGCTGCCGGGCGCGGACAGCGCCTGCGCGCGGTCGGCGGTGCCGTCGTCCTGCGTGGTGGTGAAGACGGTCTCGAAGGAGCAGGCGGAGAGGCCGAACAGCAGGACGGTGCTGGTCGCCAGCGTTGCGACGGTGCGTGCTGTGGCGACTCGACGGTTGCGGGTCATGGGGTGGGCTCCTGCTTGAAGGTCGCGAAGGTACGTCAACTGACTTTAAGGGTAGCGGGCCGCGTCAGGACGCAGCGGCGTGGCAGGTGTCCCCGCCGCAGTGCGCCGTGGCCGGCGCTGCCGCGCAGGCGTCGCACAGCAGCACCATCTCCCGGCAGTCGCCGTTGACGCAGTTGTGGAAGGTGTTGGTCGCAGTGCCGCAATGAACGCAGGCGCCGAGGGGCACGGAGTCCTCGCTGAACTCCATGTGCATGCGTTTGTCGAAGACGTAGAGGGAGCCCTCCCACAACCCGTCGTCGCCGAACTGCTCGCCGTAGCGGACGATGCCGCCGTCGATCTGGTAGACGTCGGTGAACCCGCGGTTGCGCATCAGCGAGCTGAGCACCTCGCACCGGATGCCGCCGGTGCAGTAGGTGACCACGGGACGGTCCTTGAGGTCGTCGTACTTGCCGGACTCGATCTCGCGGAGGAAGTCGTGGGTGGTGTCGACCTCGGGGACGACCGCCCCCTTGAACCGTCCGATCTGCGCCTCCATGGCGTTGCGTCCGTCGAAGAAGACCACGTCCTCGCCGTCGGCGCGTTTCTGTTCGACCAGCTCGTTGACCTGGGTGGGGGAGAGGTGGGTTCCGCCGCCGACCACGCCGTGCTCGTCGACCTGCAGCTCCTCGGCGGCGCCGAAGCTGACGATCTCCTCACGCACCTTCACCGACAGCTTCGGGAAGTCCTCGGCGGAGCCGGGCGACCACTTGAACTCCATGTCGTGGAAGCCGGGGTACTCGCGGGTACGCCGGATGTAGAGCTTCACGCTGGTGAGGGAGCCGCCGACGGTGCCGTTGATGCCGTGGCGGCTGATGATGATCCGGCCGCGCAACCCCAGTGACTCGCAGAGCGTGCGTTGCCACAGCATCACCGCCGTCGGGTCCGCGACGGGGGTGAAGCGGTAGTAGAGGAGGATGCGCGTCTCGGAGTTGGTGCCTTTGGTTCCCACCCTGATGATTCTATCGCCGGTGGGACCGGTCCGACGCACCTAGGCCGGGCTCTTGTCCGCGCTCTAGTCGAGCGTGAGGTGCATCTCCTGGTGCTCGATGCCCTCGGCCATGAAGGGCTCGTCGGTGGCCTCGAAGCCGTAGGACTTGTAGAAGGACATCAGGTAGGTCTGCGCCTCGATCTTCACCACGGTCTTCTGGACGTTGGGGTCGATGGCCGCGGCACGGCCACGGATGACCTCGAGGGCGTCGTCGACCAGCTGGGAGGCGATGCCGAAGCCACGGAAGTCGGGGTGCACGCACAGGCGTCCGATGTGCTGTTCCTCGGGCGGGCCGAAGACGCGCAGGGTGCCGACGAGGCGCAGCGGCGAGCCCGGGTCGGGCACGCCCCAGGGGAAGTCGGGGCCGGAGCCGGGGTGGACGTACGCCAGGAGCTGGTGGGTGCCGGGGTCGATGTCGGTGTCGTCGATCTCGGGGAAGCTGGAGCGCTGCTCGTTGACGAAGACGTCCACGCGCAGCTTGTACAGGGCGTGGACCTGTTGGGGCTGCATGTTCAGGACCTGTTTGCCGGTGATGTGGATCTCCGGTGCCTCGGTGGCGGGGTTCTTGCCGGCAGTGTTCGTGGTGTCGCTCATGTCGTTAAGGATAACGGTATGAACGTCATGAATCACCAAAAGACGGAAGAAAAGCCGTTTTTTCCTGTTCTGCGCAGAAAAACGCGTGGACCTGGGAGTTTGTGGCGCCTTTGGGGTCCGGAGTTGCACTGGACATTATAATTTTTCACGGTGAATAACGAGATGATTTTCCTGTATCGCTCACTCCGGGAAGCCCGGGGTTCGGGGCCCGGGGAGACGACACAGGGGCGAAGATAGC
>JAKDIS010000197.1 GCA_030450335.1 Corynebacterium sp.
AACGACGTAAGGACCCCACAATGCCTTGGATCGAAGAGACCGGCTGGGAAAGCTGGCTCGGCACCGGAGGGCTCATCGGGCTCGCCGTGGTCGCCGTGGCGCTGCTCCTGTTCATGGTCATGAAGCTCAAGCTCCATGCGTTCCTCTCCCTGGTCATCGTCAGCCTTCTGACGGCGATCGTCGCCGGTATCCCCGCCGAGCACCTGGTCGACACCATGGTGAGCAGTTTCGGCGGGACGCTGGGCAACGTCGCCCTACTGGTCGCGATCGGCGCGATGCTCGGCGCTCTCGTCGAGACGTCCGGCGGAGCGAAGGCACTCGCCGACAAGATGATCAGCATCTTCGGCGAGGACCGGGCACCGTTCGCCCTCGGTGTCGCCGCCCTGTTCGTCGGCTTCCCCATCTTCATGGACGCCGCATTCGTGCTGATGGTCCCCATCATCTACGCGGTCGGACGCCGCCTCGGGCTCAACCTCCTGGCGGTCGGTATCCCCGTCGCCGCCGCGCTGTCCGTGATGCACGTCTTCCTGCCGCCGCACCCCGGGCCCGTCGCAGCGACGGAGTTCACCGGCGCGAACCTCGGCATCGTGATGATCCTGGGTCTGATCCTGGCGTTCCCGATCTGGTTCATCTCCGGTCACCTGTGGGGCAAGGTCGTCGACAAGCGTCACCGCATCGACGTGCCCGACGCGGTGTTCGCGAAGATGGTCGGTGAGGAAGAGGAGATCGAGAAGCCGCCGAGCGCGGGCCTGGTGGTCTTCCTGCTGGTCCTGCCGCTGCTGCTGATCCTGCTGAACACCGGGTTGGACGCCCTGGGTTCCATCGGCGTGGTGGACCCGGACGCCAGCTGGGTGCACGCCGTCCAGGTCGTCGGCGCGACGCCCGTCGCGCTGCTCATCGCCGTCCTCGTGACGATCGTCGCGCTCGGCCTGCGCCGCGGCAAGAGCGGAACCGCCATCGAGAAGACGATCGACGGTGCCCTCGGTCCGGTCTGTTCCGTCATCCTGATCACCGGTGCCGGCGGCATGTTCGGCGGCGTGCTGCGTGCGACGGGTATCGGCGACGCGATCGCCCAGTCCTTCGACTCCCTCGGCATCCCGCTCATCGTCGCAGCATTCCTCATCGCCGCGGCCATCCGCGTGGCACAGGGTTCCGCAACGGTGGCGCTGACCACCGCGGCGGCCCTGGTCGCCGACGGTGTGGCGTCGAGCGACATGTCGGCTGTCCAGGTGGCCTGTGTCGTGATGTCGCTGGCCGCGGGTTCCGTGATCGCCAGCCACGTCAACGACTCTGGTTTCTGGTTGGTCGGACGCCTGCTGAACATGGACGTGAAGACCACGTTGCGCGTGTGGACGGTCCAGCAGACCATCGAGTCGGTTGTCGCCTTCGCCCTCGTGCTCGTGATCTACGGGGTGGTCAGCCTCGTGTGATCAGCCGACCACCGTGCGCAGCCGCAGGGCGTTGATCCTGCCGAGCTCGCGCACGGTGGTCTCCCATTCACCGACGGTGGGGTTTTCCAGGCGCCGCTTGAGCAGCAGGAGGACCTCGTTGCCACCGATGCCCTGGGCGCACACCAGGAAGATGTGGTGGAACCGTGCCTCGTAGCGGCGTGCCAGGTCGGAGATCTCGGCGAGGACCTCGGGAGGGGAGTCGAGGATGAAGGCCTGCTCCTCGCGCGAGTAGGAGTCGGTCGTCTTCTCCCCGAGGACCGGGTGGGACTGGATGCTGGTGATGATCTCGACGCGTGGCAGCCGCAGCAGTTCACGGTGGGCGACGTCGAGCAGGTGCTCGAGGCTGCGGAAAGGTGCGGCGGCGGCAATGGCCGCGCCGAGCGGGGGCGAGTAGAGCAGGGCGCCGATCATCTCTGTGACCTCGGTGGGGGTCATCCTGTTGAGGTCGTCGACTGTGGTGACGGGAACGGTGTCAATCATGGTTCCCAGTGAACCGGCGGGGCATTTCCGATCCGTTTCGCGGTGGTGAACTCCGATCGGTGGTGCCCCCGCGCGTCCGGCCCCTGCACCTTGGTGGTGCGGGGGTTTTCGTGTGCGCGGGG
>JAKDIS010000198.1 GCA_030450335.1 Corynebacterium sp.
CCCCGCTGCCGATGGAGGTCGAGGTCGTCCCCGGGGCCGGGCGCTACCTGGTGCCGCGGCCGTAGGTTCGGGGTCGTGTGCTGCGCCGTGTGTCGCGGGTGTTCTGAAACCCCACGCATTGGTTGGCGATCGGAGGCTGGACCACCAATCGCGAGGGGTTTCAGGACATGGGGTGCAGGCTCGGTGTTGGGCTCAGTGCTCGGCGGGGATACCGGCGGCGAGCTTCGCGGCCTCGATGCCGTTGGTCCGTGCCGGTGACGCCGGTGACGCAGCAGGGGAGGATATAGAGGACACGGCTTCTTCTGTCGCGTCCGTCCCCTTCTTCCCACTCGAGCCGGTCAGCCGGCGGATCACCTTCGCCGCGACCACGGGATGGTCGATCTGGGCGCGGGTCACGGGGCCGTTGAGCATGCTCGGGAGCTTCATAATGGATGAGTCTATGCCGTCGGAGGCGCTACGCTCTGGCGTATGAGCGATAAAGAACAGACACCAGACCGTCGTCTCGCCGTGGTGACCGGAGCGTCCGCCGGCATCGGGGAGGCCACCGCGGTGGCCCTGGCCACGGACGGGTGGGACGTCGTGCTCGCCGCGCGGCGTCCGGAGATGCTCGAGCAGGTCGCCGCACGCATCGCCGCGGACGCCCCGGAGGTGTTCACCCACGTGGCGACCGTGGACGTCACCGACCGGGTGAGCGTGGACGCCCTGGCGTCCACCGTGCACGAGCTCGGCGGAGCGGACCTGCTGGTCAACAACGCCGGCGGGGCCCGTGGCCTCGACGCGGTGCTCGACGGGGATGTCGAGGACTGGCGGTGGATGTACGAGGCGAACGTGATCGGCACGCTGCAGGTCACCCAGGCGTTGTTCCCCGAGCTGCAGCGCACCGCCGCGCCGCAGGTGATCAACATCGTCTCCATCGCCGGACGCAACGCCTACCGCGGCGGGGCGGGCTACAACGCCGCGAAGTTCGGCGAGACCGCGCTGAGCGACGTGATGCGCATGGAGTTCGCCGAGAAGGGGGTGCGCGTCTGCCAGGTCGACCCGGGGCGCGTGGCGACGGACTTCAGCCTCAACCGGTTCAAGGGTGACGCCGACCGTGCGCAGCAGGTCTACGAGGACGTGCTGAACCTGACCGCGCAGGACGTCGCGGAGACCGTGCGGTGGGTGGCGGGGCGTCCGGCGCACATGGACGTGGACACCGTGATGATCCGTCCGACCGACCAGGCTTGAGCCCTCCTGGGAGTTTTATTCACGGTCGATGAAACTCCCTCCACCCCCGTGTCTCACCCCCGCGATACGTGCTTCGGGGCTCCTTCGGGTGCCTCCGGGGGCTCCCCCGGGGCCGATCGCCGCGGTACGCATGGTACTGATGGTGCTGGTGGGGCCAATTCTGCGCCACCCCTGAGGATTGCATTTAGCGCGGGGGTGGGTCGGGGGGCGCGGCGTCCGGCATCCTGGGCGGTACGGGCGGGAAGTCGTCGACCGGAAGCCGGCCGGCAGGGCCGGACCCCTACATGCAGTATCGCCGATGGTGTCCCTATATAGAGGAGAAGTGCATGACGGAACAGGTGGACGCGAACGGTGCCGGTGCACTGCTCGGGGAGTCGGTGCTGCAGCGCCTGCGCGAGGAGATCATCACCGGCGCACTGCCGCCGGGGACCGCCCTGAGCGTGCCGGGCATCGCGGCGCGCTACGGGGTCTCGCGCAGCCCTGTGCGCGAGGCCGTCCAGCAGCTCACGGTGGAGGGTGTGGCGGAGTACCGGCCACGTGCCGGGGCGCGCGTGGCGGAGGTGGACGCGGCCACGCTCGGACAGGTCTTCGAGTTGCACCAGATCCTCGACGCGCAGGCCTCTGAACAGGCGACACGCAATGCCACGAGGGCACAGATCGCGACGCTGAGGGCACTCGTGGAGGCCCAGGAATCCAACCTCGGGGCACCGCCGGACCCGGTGCGTGACCTCCGGGTGAACCTGGAGTTCCACACCCGCCTCCGGGAGGCCTCGGGGAACCGTCCCC
>JAKDIS010000101.1 GCA_030450335.1 Corynebacterium sp.
ACGAGCCGGAGCAGCGAATCATGCCTGACGTGGTGTAAGGTGATCTGCGGCAATTGTCCAGGATTTCCGAATCACGAAAGACCGCTCCCACCGTCGGCACCGATGATCGACACCGGGAACATCAAAGACGTAGAAGGCAGACACACCAACGTGACTTCCCAGAACGAGAACGACACCCAGGCCAAGAAGGCCCCGGCGAAGAAGGCACCGGCCAAGAAGACGGCCGCGAAGAAGGCACCGGCCAAGAAGGCCCCCGCCAAGAAGACCCCCGCGAAGGCCACCGCGGGCACCACCGCCACCTCGAAGGCGCCGGCCAAGAAGGCCCCCGCAATGAAGGCTCCGGAGAAGAAGGCCACCAAGCCCGCCCCGACGCACACCGCGGAGCTCATCGACCCGGACTCCGGCGTCTGGGAGTCCACCGCCACCATCGACAACGGTGACTTCGGTACCCGCACGGTCTCCTTCGAGACCGGGCTGCTGGCCCGTCAGGCCGACGGTGCGGTCACCGCATACCTCGACGACGACACCATGATGCTGTCGACCACCACCGCCTCGAAGAAGCCGAAGGAGAACCTCGACTTCTTCCCGCTGACGGTGGACGTCGAGGAGCGCATGTACGCCGCCGGACGCATCCCCGGCAGCTTCTTCCGCCGCGAGGGTCGCCCCGGCTCCGAGGCCGTGCTGGCCTGCCGCCTGATCGACCGCCCGCTGCGTCCGACCTTCGCCAAGGGCATCCGCAACGAGGTCCAGGTCGTGGTGACCGTCATGTCGCTGGACCCCGACGACATGTACGACGTCGTCGCCATCAACGCCGCCTCCGCCTCCACGCAGCTCTCCGGCCTGCCGGTCTCCGGCCCGGTCGGTGGCGTGCGCATGGCTCTCGTCGTCGACGAGGACCACGCCGAGGGCCAGTGGGTCGCCTTCCCGAACCGTCAGCAGCAGGAGAAGGCCGTCTTCGAGCTCGTCGTCGCCGGACGCGTCGTCGAGCCGGTCCGTACGGGCCGCAGCCGCCGCAAGCCCACCCCGGGCGAGAACGTCGCCATCATGATGGTCGAGGCCGGCGCGACCGACAACGTCGTCGAGCGCGTCGCCGAGGGTGCCCCGGCACCGACCGAGGCCATCGTCGCCCAGGGTATCGACGCCGCGCGTCCGTTCATCGCGGAGCTGTGCGGTGCACAGGCCGCACTGGCCGACGCCGTCGACACCCAGGCCCGCAACTTCGAGCTCTTCCCGCCCTTCGGCGAGGACGTCTTCGCCGCCGTGGAGTCCGAGTCCGCCACCAAGCTGGCCGGCATCATGGCCATCGCCGACAAGGCCGAGCGCGACGAGCAGCTCTCCGCCGACATGGCGGAGGTCGTCGACGCCCTCGAGCCGCAGTTCGAGGGACGCTCCTCCGAGATCCGCAACGCCCACAACGAGGTCACCCGTCAGCTGGTGCGCAGCCGCATCCTGACCGACGGTTTCCGCATCGACGGCCGCGACGCGACCGCCATCCGCGACCTCGGCGTGATGATCGACCTCGTCCCGCGCGCACACGGCTCCGCCCTGTTCGAGCGTGGCGAGACCCAGATCCTGGGTGTCACCACCCTGGACATGCTGAAGATGGAGCAGACCATCGACAGCCTCAGCCCGGTGGACTCCAAGCGCTACATCCACCACTACAACTTCCCGCCGTACTCCACCGGTGAGACCGGACGCGTCGGTTCGCCGAAGCGCCGCGAGATCGGCCACGGCGCGCTCGCCGAGCGTGCCCTGCTGCCGGTGATCCCGTCCCGCGAGGAGTTCCCCTACGCCATCCGCCAGGTCTCCGAGGCGCTGAGCTCCAACGGCTCGACCTCGATGGGCTCGGTCTGCGCCTCGACGCTGTCGCTGTACAACGCCGGCGTGCCGCTGAAGGCCCCGGTGGCGGGTATCGCCATGGGCCTGGTCACCGGTGAGGTCGACGGCAAGGACACCCACGTGACCCTGACCGACATCCTCGGAGCCGAGGACGCCTTCGGCGACATGGACTTCAAGGTCGCCGGCACCGCCGACTACGTCACCGCCCTGCAGCTCGACACGAAGGTCGACGGCATCCCCACCGACGTCCTCGTCGCCGCGCTGTCGCAGGCACGTGGTGCGCGCCTGGAGATCCTGTCCACCATGGGCGAGGCCATCGCCGGCCCGGAGGAGATGAGCGAGTTCGCCCCGCGCATCACCACCGTGAGCATCCCGCAGAACAAGATCGGTGAGCTGATCGGGCCGAAGGGCAAGACGATCAACCAGATCACCGAGGAGACCGGCGCCAACATCTCCATCGAGGACGACGGCACCGTGTTCATCTCCGCCGCCGACGGCAAGGCCGCCGAGGCAGCGCTGGACAAGGTCAACTCCATCGCCAACCCGCAGCTGCCGAAGGTCGGCGACCGCTACCTGGGCACCGTGGTGAAGACCACCGCCTTCGGCGCGTTCGTCTCCCTGCTGCCGGGCCGCGACGGCCTCGTCCACATCTCCAACCTCGGCGGTGACCGCCGGGTGGAGAAGGTCGAGGACGAGGTCTCCGTGGGCCAGTCCCTCGAGGTCGAGATCGCCGACATCGACAACCGGGGCAAGATCTCCCTGGTCCTCGTCGACGCCGAATAAGGCACCCCGGCACACCCCGGCACACCACTGCCAGCCACACACCGAACAACCCAGGAGGATATGCACATGACGAAGGTCGGAGTTCTCGGAGCACACGGACGGGTCGGCACCGCCGTCGTCGCCGCCGTGGAGAAGACCGAGGGGCTGGAGCTCTCCGCGGCCCTGGACCACGGTGACGACCTCGAGGCCCTGGTCACCAGCGGCACCGAGATCGTCGTCGACTTCACGGTCCCCGACGCCGTCATGGGCAACCTGGAGTTCTGTGTGGGCCACGGCATCCACGCCGTGGTCGGCACCACCGGCTGGACCCCGGAGCGTTATGACACGCTGCGCGGCTGGCTGGCGGACAACCCGTCCACCGGTGTGCTCGTGGCACCGAACTTCGCCATCTCGGCGGTGCTGACGATGAAGCTGGCGGAGATCGCCGCGCCGTACTTCGACTCCGCCGAGGTCATCGAACTGCACCACCCGAACAAGAAGGACGCCCCGTCCGGCACGGCGGTGCACACCGCCGAGGGCATCGCCCGCGCCCGGCAGGCCGCCGGTCTCGGCGCGCAGCCGGACGCCACGGACCAGGAGCTCGACGGTGCCCGTGGCGCCGACGTCGACGGCGTGCCGGTGCACGCGGTGCGTATGACGGGCATGGTCGCCCACGAACAGGTGATCCTGGGTGCGGCCGGTCAGACCCTGACCATCAAGCAGGACTCCTACGACCGTGAGTCCTTCGTCCCGGGCGTGCTGCTGGGCCTGGACAAGGTGCCGTCCACCCCTGGGCTGACCATCGGGCTGGAGAAGTTCCTCGGCCTCGACACCCTCGGCGTCCCGGCCGAGTAGCGGGCGGGGAGCAGAGGACCGATGTCCACCAGCGCGGAATTCTCCGCACGCCTGATCTCCCAGACCACGTTCACCCCGCCGCAGGACGTGCCCTGGGAGCCGTCGCCCACCGGCGGTGACGCCTCGAACCTCGTGGAGTTCGCCGGACGCGCCTGCTACGAGACGTGGGACCGTCCGAACCCGCACACGGCGGCGAACGACGCCTACGTCCGGCACATCCTGGACGTGGGGCACCTGAGCCTCCTGGAGCACGCCTCGGCGGGGGTGTACCTGCGTGGGGTGTCCCGCTCGTGTGCGCACGAGATCATGCGCCACCGTCACTTCTCCTTCAGCCAGCTCTCGCAGCGTTACGTGCCGCAGGAGCAGTCCGCGGTGGTGGTGCCCGACGTCATCGCCGAGGACCCAGAGGTCGGCGAACTGCTGCTGCACGCCACCGACGTGGCGCGCGACGCCTACGACGAGCTCCTCGAGGCCCTCGAGGAGCGTGCCTCGGGCGAGACGAACTCGGTGCTGCGTGCCAAGCAGGCGCGTCAGGCGGCGCGTGCGGTGCTGCCCAACGCCACCGAGACGCGTTTCGTGATGACGGGCAACATGCGCTCCTGGCGTCACTTCATCGGCATGCGCGCCGCCGAGCACGCGGACCCGGAGATCCGCCGGGTGGCGGTGGAGTGCCTGGGGCTGCTCAGGACGGTCAGCCCGGAGATCTTCGACGATTTCACGGTGACCGAACTTCGCGACGGCACGACCATGGCGACCAGCCCTTACGTGGCCGACATCTGAGCGCCACGGCGCGCCGGAGGGGGTCCTGGTACACATCGGGGCCCGTGGGCGGTAACCTATGCTGACATGAGCACAGGTATGACAGCGACAACAGGCGCCGAGATCTTCGGCACGGTCTCTGTGGCGATGGTGACGCCCTTCACGAAGGACGGCAGCATCGACCTGGACGCCGGCGTATCCCTGGCGGGACACCTGGTGGACCAGGGTTGCGACGCTCTTGTTCTGAGCGGCACCACGGGTGAGTCACCCACGGTCCGCCCCTCGGAGAAGATCGACCTGCTCAAGGCAGTCCGTGCCGAACTCGGCGACAGCGTGAAGCTCGTCGCCGGCAGCGGAACCTACAGCACCGCGGAGTCCGTGGAGCTGTCGAAGGCGTCCGCCGACGCTGGCGCGGACGGTCTGCTCGTGGTCACCCCGTACTACTCCCGTCCGAGTCAGGAGGGGCTCTACCAGCACTTCAGCATGGTTGCTGATGCGGTGGACACCCCTATCTGCCTCTATGACATCCCGTCCCGCACCGTGGTCCCGATCGAGTCCGACACGATTCGTCGACTCGCCGACCACCCCAACATCCAGGCGGTGAAGGACGCCAAGGGCGACCTGCCCGCGGCGATGCAGCTGCTGGAGGAGACGGACCTGGCGTGGTACTCAGGGGATGACCCGTTGAACGTGCCGTGGCTCGCCGTGGGGGCGACCGGCGTGATTTCCGTCATCGGACACGTCGCGGCCCCGCAGCTGCGCGCACTCCGCGACGCCGTCGACGCCGGTGACATCACCGGCGCCCGGACGATCGCCAACCGCCTGACCCCGCTGACCCGTGCCCAGGCCCGGCTCGGAGGGGTGGCTTTCGCCAAGGCGGCACTCAAACTTCAAGGAATCGAGGTGGGCGCACCGCGCCTCCCGATCATCGAACCCACGCCGGACGAGTACGACCGGCTGGCAGAGGACCTGCGTGACGCAGGAATTTAAGGACAACATGACTGAGAATCGTTCCCGGGCACGCAAGGTGACCCGGAAGGCCGCTCCGCCGAGCGCTGACACCAGCGCAGCGGACGTGAGCACCACCTTCAACGACGGTGGCCAGGCCAAGGCCGCAGCGGCCGAGCAGGCCAGCTCCGCCGAGCAGGGTGGCAACACCGAGCAGGCGGGCTCCGCCGAGCAGGGTGGCAACAACAACGGTGGCGGCAACCGCACCCGTTCGCGCCGTTCCCGCGGCCGTGGCAACTCCGGCAACGGTGGCGGCAACAACAACGGCGGCGGCAACGGTGGAAACGGTGGCGGCAACAACCGCAACCGTGGCAACGTTGGCGGCAACCGCAACAACAACAGCGGCAACAACAACGGTGGCGGCAACAACCGCAACCGTGGCAACCGTGGTGGAAACAACGGCGGCAACAACGGTGGAAACCAGGGCGGCGGCCGCCGTGGCACCGTGCAGACGATGCAGGGTGCCGACCTCACCCAGCGTCTGCCCAAGCCGCCGGCAGCGCCGAAGGACGGCATGCGCATCATCGCGCTCGGCGGTATCTCCGAGATCGGCCGCAACATGACCGTCTTCGAGTACCACAACCGCATCATCATCATCGACTGCGGCGTGCTCTTCCCGTCCTCCGGTGAGCCGGGCGTGGACCTGATCCTGCCGGACTTCTCCTACCTGGACGACAAGTGGGACCGCGTCGAGGCCCTGGTGGTCACCCACGGTCACGAGGACCACATCGGTGCGATCCCGTGGCTGCTCAAGCAGAAGGCCGACCTGCCGATCCTCGGCTCGCGGTTCACCTGCGCCCTCATCGCGGCGAAGTGCCAGGAGCACCGTCTGCGTCCGAAGCTGATCGAGGTCGACGACACCTCCCACGAGAACCGTGGCCCCTTCGACATCCGCTTCTTCAACGTCGGCCACTCCATCCCGGAGTGCCTCGGTGTCGCCCTGAAGACCGGCGCCGGCATGATCGTGCACACCGGTGACGTGAAGCTGGACCAGACCCCGGCCGACGGCCGTCCCACGGACCTGCCGGCACTGTCGCGCTTCGGCGACGAGGGCATCGACCTGTTCCTGTGCGACTCCACCAACGCGACCACCCCCGGTGTGTCGCCGTCGGAGGCGGCGATCGGCCCGAACCTGCGCCGTATCGTCACCGAGGCCAAGCAGCGCGTGATCATCGCGTCCTTCGCGTCCAACGTCGCCCGCGTGCAGATGGCGGTCGACGCCGCCGTCGCCGCCGGCCGCAAGGTCGCCTTCAACGGCCGTTCGATGATCCGCAACATGGAGATCGCCGAGCGTCTCGGCCTGTTGACCGCCCCGCGCGGCACCATCGTCCAGATGGACGAGGCCGCCCGCATGGCACCGCACAAGGTCGTGCTGATCACCACCGGTACCCAGGGTGAGCCGATGGCCGCGCTGTCGCGCATGGCGCGTCGCGAGCACCGGCAGATCACCGTGCGTCCGGGCGACCTGATCGTCCTGTCCTCGTCGCTGGTCCCCGGCAACGAGGAGGCCGTCTTCGGCGTCATCAACATGCTCTCGCAGATCGGCGCCGAGGTCATCACCGGCAAGGACGCCATGGTGCACACCTCCGGCCACGGCTACTCCGGTGAGCTGCTGTTCCTGTACAACGCCGCCCGTCCGCGCAACGCGATGCCGGTGCACGGCGAGTGGCGCCACCTGCGCGCCAACCGCGAGCTGGCCATCTCCACGGGTGTCGCCCGCGACCACACCGTGCTCGCGCAGAACGGCGTGGTCGTCGACCTGGTCAACGGTCAGGCCTCCGTGGTCGGCCAGATCCAGGTCGGCAACCTCTACGTCGACGGCGTCACCATGGGTGACGTGGGAGCCGAGGAGCTCGAGGACCGCACCGCGATGTCCGAGGGCGGCCTGATCTCCGTGACCGTGGTCGTGGACAACCGCACCGGCCGTCCGCTGGAGGATCCGCAGGTCCAGGCCCGCGGCTTCTCCGACGCGTCGAAGGACATGATGCGTCAGGTCGCCGAGCTGGTCGACAACGTGATGCTCGACCAGTCCGGCTCCGGCGAGACCGACCCGTACCGTATGGCGCAGACGCTGCGCCGCAAGGTCGCGAAGTTCGTCAAGGACAAGTGGAAGCGCGAGCCGTTCATCGTGCCCACCGTGGTCCCGATGACGAGCGAGATCGTCGAAGAGCTCGACCCGGAGGACCACGTCCCCTCCCTGTAGTCCGGTAGAGCCGGCTCGACCGGTACAACCGGTACTCCGCACACGGTCCGCCCGGACCCGGCGTAGCATCGTGAGACATGACAGTCTCCCACGATGAACGCCTGGCCCTGGCGGACCTTCTGCTGTCCCTGGGCCCCGATGAGCCCACGCTGTGCGAGGGGTGGGCGACCCGTGACCTCGCCGTGCACCTGGTGCTGCGCGAGTACCGTCCGGACGCGATGGCCGGGATGTTCCTGCCGCCGCTGGCCGGGCACCTGGATTCGATGACCTCCCGCTACGAGGGGCGTCCTTTCGAGGAGCTCGTGGAGCTCTACCGCAACGGCCCGCCCGTGTGGAACCCGATGCGGCTGGGCGACCGGTTCATCAACCTGGGCGAGAATTTCGTCCACCACGAGGACGCCCGCCGTGGGGGAGGGGAGTGGACCCCGCGTGACCTGCCCGCGGGCACGAGGGACACGCTGTGGCGCGCGGTGTCGCAGATGGCACGCGGGCTGATCCGCAGCTCCGGGGTGTCGGTCACGCTGGTGCGTACCGACGGTGCCGGGGAGTCGGTGACCGTGGGAAACACGTCCCCCGGGGTGACCGTGACCGGTGAGGCCGGCGAGCTTCTCCTGTGGATTTACGGAAGGATCAAGGCCTGTGATGTGACCGTGGAGGGCAATGAGGAGGACGTGCGCCGGGTCAGCCTGTAAGTGGGGTTTCGTCGGTCGCCCGGCAAATGTCACGGATGTGACGCGTGTTGCGACTGTTAATGGTGGGGTCGCCGGGCTAAACTGGCGCGCATGTCAACGACCAGTCGCACGCGTACCTCTCCCGGGACCTCCTCCCGGCGCTCCACTGGGCGTTCCACCCGTCCGTCCGGCAACGCACCCAAGCGCGCCGCGACGCAGACCAGACGGATGCCGTCCTACGACACGACCGACTTCGAACGAACCGGCGGCGCGTTCAGCGCCGTGGGGTCGTCGGTGGGGTCGATGTTCGGCGGCATGTCCCGCGGTATCGGTGGGCTCGCACGCAAGTTGTCGGTGAAGACGCCCGACGCCCCGGACGACGCCTACGGCGATGACGGCGGCCAGGGCAGCCACGACGCCGCCGAACTGCCCACGACCGTGATCGACAGGGCCTCCGGCGGCAGGAAGAATACCGGCACCAAGAAAGCTGGCACCAAGAAGAAGACCGCACCGAAGGGAGTGGACAGGCACGTGGAGGACGACAGGACGGCGTCCGGCGCAGGTAGCGACGTGACCGAGGACGACGACCGGGACCAGCTCGGCGACGCGCCGCGCGAACGCGTGGGAGGCGGCGCCGACGGTGCCGCCGACGCCGAACCAGGACGTCCCGGCGACGATGAGCGCGAGGGCGAGGGCGCCGAGGGCCGGGCCGTCGGCGCCCCCAACCCCCCCGTCGAGCCGCCGCGACGCGCCCGGGGACCCGTGGGCGGCCGCGCGCACCGCCCTACC
>JAKDIS010000199.1 GCA_030450335.1 Corynebacterium sp.
CCCGCCGGACGCCTGGGCGGTGTTCGCGGTGGTGCCGCGCGAGTACCTGTTCTGGACCGCCGACGACGCCGGACCGTCCCGCCGCGTGCGGTACACCCGCGCCGGTGGTGTGGGTGGGGTGGGTGGTGCGGCTAGTGAGACTGAAGTGGGCGAATCGGGCGGCGAAGATGGCTGGGTCCGCGAGGTCCTGCCCGGATAAGCCGCCCCGCCAGATAGCCCGGTCCTGAAACCCCACGCTGTCGTTGGTCTGCCCCGACCAGACCACCAATCGCGTGGGGTTCTGGGAACCGCGGACCGCGAGCAGCGACTCGCCTGCCGCGCACACCCCCGCGCCGCGCGGACTCGCCGAAGCAACACCGCGGAAACACCCGCGCCCTAGACTCAGGGCCGTTCCGCGGTGCACGACCGTTGCCGCGCGGGCGAGCGTCACTGTGACGTCCCCGCGCGGCACAAGAGAGCATTCCTGCACACCGCCGACTGACCACAACCCAGCCGGACCAGGAGGTTCCACCCCGTCATGCCCACACTGTTCACCAACACCGTCATCCTGCCCGTCAGCGCCGACCCCGACAGCCCCCGCTGGTTCACCGGATGGCTCAGCGTCGACGACACCGGACGTATCAGCGGCCTCGGCGAAGGCACCCCGCCGGAGGACGCGGCGAGCGCAGCGTCCGACGCGGTGCGTGTCGTCGACCTCGACGGCGCCTTCCTCGCCCCCGGCTTCATCTCCGCGCACAGCCACATCTACACCGGCGGCATGCGCGGGGTGGAGCACTCATCACCGCTGTACAAGTGGGTCACGCAGAACAGTGCGATGCTCGCCAACGCCGACCCGGAGACCATGTACTGGCTCTCCCGCGCCGGCGGGCTGGACCACCTGGCGTCCGGCATCACGTCGGTCTACAACTTCACCCAGTCACGCGTGATCTGCCGCTTCGACTACGACACCTCCACCCTCAAGGCCGTGAAGGTGCACGAGCCGGACTTCGTGACCCGCCAGATCGACGGTGTCGCCGACGCCGGCATCCGCTTCGTCACCTCCGTGCGTGTCGACGATGAACAACTCCCCGAGCAGGACGCCTTCGACGCCTTCGGGGTCGCCATGACACACCTCGACACCGTCGCTCCCGGCCTCGACCTCGGCGGCTCGGTGTACGGCGCGGTGCAGTGGGCGTCCGACGCGGTCACCGCCGAGCGTGAGATGACCCTCATGGAGAAGTGGGGCGTCACCAACCAGGCACACTTCGTGGAGACCGCCGAACAGATCGACATCCAGCAGTCCAAGTTCGACTGGTACGACGCCGCCGGTGTGCTCGGCGACGACTTCGCCTTCGGCCACTTCGTGCACCCCACCGAGAAGATGATCGAGCGCGTCGTCGAGTCCGGCACCTCCGTGGTGTGGCAGGCCATGTCCAACGGCCGCCTGGGCTCCGGCATCGCCGACATCGTGACGCTTCTGGGGCGCGACGTGACCGTGGGCATGGGCGTGGACGACCAGTCCTGCACCGACACCTCCGACCCCTTCGAGAACATGCGCACCGGCCTGTTCACCCAGCGTGCCGTGCATTCCGACGCATCGATCATGGCGGTGGACGACGTCCTGCGCCTGCACACCCTCGGCTCCGCGCGCTCCATGGGCGTGGGCGACAAGGTGGGTTCTCTGGAGGTCGGCAAGTTCGCCGACCTCGTCGTGGTGGACCCCCGCGACCCGGCGACCGGGCCGGTGTGGGACCCGGTGGCGACCTACGTGCTGGCCTGCGGGCTGCGTCACCTGCGGCAGGTGTACGTGGGCGGCGAGGTGGTGTGGGACTCCTCTGCCGAGTCGCCGGCCGGCGCCGACTACGCCGAGGTCAACCGGATGGCGGACGATGGCATGGTGCGCTCGGCGGCGGCGGGCGGGTTCACCCCGGCGCTGTAGGACGGCGCTGCAGGCCGACTACAGCTCGGCGATGAGCTCCACCACGCGCTCGGCGGTTCCCCACGACAGGGTC
>JAKDIS010000102.1 GCA_030450335.1 Corynebacterium sp.
GTAGAGCCACCTGAACCGATCAACTGTATCGGTAAAGCTGCAGGTCAGCCGGTTTGACTTAACCGCTTCAGAGGCATTGACTAGCGCATTGTGACTTTCAAGAAGCGGCTCCGCACCGTCCTGACCGCCGCCACCGCGACCGTCGGACTGACCACAGCACTCGCCGTCGCCGGCTGCTCCGCCACCGGTGGCGCACCCCGTGCCTCGGACGGGGAGGGAGGCGGCGGCACCGTCGACACCCCGCGCTACGTGGTCTCCATGGTCAGCCACGGTGCCCCCGGCGACACCTACTGGGACCTCGTGCGCAAGGGCGCGGAGGACGCCGCCAAGAAGGACAACATCGAGCTGCGCTACAGCTCGGACCCGCAGGCGCCGAACCAGGCCAGCCTGGTGCAGTCCGCCATCGACTCCGACGTCGACGGCATCGCGCTGACCATGCCCAACGCCAACGCCATCGGTCCGGCCGCCCAGCGCGCCGTGGACGCGGGCATCCCCGTCGTCGGCCTCAACGCCGGCATGGAGGACTACGAGCGCTACGGACTCACCGGCTTCTTCGGTCAGGACGAGGCCGTCGCAGGCCAGAAGGCCGGTGAACGTCTCCAGGAGGAGGGGGCGAAGAAGACCCTGTGCGTGGTCCATGAACAGGGCAACTCCTCCCAGGAGGCCCGCTGCGCCGGCATCGACGAGGGCCTCACCGACGGCTCCGTGGAGATCCTCTACGTCAACGGCCAGGACCTCACCTCGGTGAAGTCCACCGTGCAGTCCAAGCTCGCCCAGGACAACTCCATCGACTGGGTCATGGGCCTGGTCACACCGGTCTCCCTCGTCGTCGCCGACGCGGCCGAGGCCACCGGCGCGGACGTCAACATCGGCACCTTCGACACCAACGCCGAGCTCGTCCCCGCGATCCGCGACGGACGGGTCAGCTTCGCCGTCGACCAGCAGCCCTACCTGCAGGGCTACATGGCCGTCGATGCCCTGTGGCTGGCCAAGCGCAACGGCACCACTGTCGGCGGCGGGCGTCCGGTGTACACCGGTCCGAGCTTCGTGGACGAATCCAACATCGACACCATCGCCGACGCCGCGAAGGAGGGCCTGCGATGATCGGGACCCGACTGACCTCCCTGCTGCGCCGCCCCGAGTTCGCCAGCCTCATCGGCGCGGTGGCGATCTTCATCCTCTTCCTCGTCGTCGCCCCGAGCTTCCGCTCCCTGGACGCGGTCGCCACCGTGCTCTACACGTCCTCCACGCTGGGCATCGTGGCGCTGGCCGTGGGCCTGCTGATGATCGGTGACGAGTTCGACCTGTCGACCGGCGTCGCGGTGACCACCACGGCACTGGCGGCCACGATGATCGCCTACAACTTCCACCTGCAGACCTGGGTCGGCTCGCTGCTGGCACTGCTCATCGCCCTGGCCATCGGCTTCTTCAACGGGTGGATGGTCACCCGCACGGGCATCCCCAGCTTCCTGATCACCCTGGCCACCTTCCTCATGCTGCAGGGGCTCAACCTCGCGGTCACGAAACTGGTCAACGACCAGGTCGCCACCCCGGTGATCTCCGACATGCAGGGCTACGAGTTCTGCCGCCGCCTCTTCGCCGGCTCGGTCCACGTCTTCGGCGTGACCGTGCAGGTCACCGTGTTCTGGTGGCTGCTGTTCGTCGCGGTGGCCAGCTGGGTGCTGTTCAAGACCCGGTTCGGCAACTGGATCTTCGCCGTCGGCGGGAACAAGGACGCCGCCCGCGCCGTGGGCGTTCCCGTCGACCGGGTGAAGATCATCCTGTTCATGACCGTCGCCGCGTCCTGCTGGTTCGTCGGCCAGCACAACCTCTACCAGTTCGACTCCATCCAGGCCGGTCAGGGTGTGGGCAACGAGTTCCTCTACATCATCGCCGCCGTCGTCGGCGGGTGCGCGATGACTGGCGGCAAGGGCACCGCCGTGGGTACCGCCATCGGCGCCCTGATCTTCGGCATGACCAACCAGGGCATCGTCTACGCCGGCTGGAACCCCGACTGGTTCAAGTTCTTCCTCGGCGGAGTGCTGCTCCTCGCCGTGCTCGCCAACAACTCCTTCTCGAAGTACTCGGAGGCCCGACAGTGACCAACCCTGAGACCGCCCCCGTAATCGAGCTCCGCGGCGTCGGCAAGAGCTACGGCTCCTTCCGCGCCCTCGACGACATCAACCTGTCCGTGCGGGAAGGCAGCGTCACCTGCGTCCTCGGCGACAACGGTGCGGGCAAGTCAACCCTGATCAAGACGCTCGCCGGACTGCACGGCCCCACCGACGGCGAGATCCTCGTCGACGGAGAGCCCGTGAACTTCGCCAAACCGCGCGACGCACTGGACCACGGCATCGCGACCGTCTACCAGGACCTCGCCGTCGTCGGGCAGATGCCCGTGTGGCGCAACTTCTTCCTCGGCCAGGAGATGACCGGACGCTTCGGCGTCCTGCGCGAGGCGCAGATGCGCGAGATCACCGCCGAGCGCCTGCAGCGCATGGGCGTCGACCTGAAGGACGTCTCGGTGCCGATCGCCTCGCTGTCCGGAGGCCAGCGCCAGGTGGTCGCCATCGCGCGCGCCCTGTACTTCGGTGCGCGCGTCCTGATCCTCGACGAACCGACCGCCGCCCTCGGCGTGAAACAGTCCGGCATGGTGCTGAAGTTCATCGCCGCCGCCCGCGACGAGGGCGTCGGGGTCATCCTGATCACCCACAACCCGCACCACGCGTACCTGGTGGGGGACCATTTCGTCCTGCTGAACCTGGGTGGCAGCGTGCTCGACGCCGCACGCGACGAGGTCACCCTCGAGCAGCTCACCCTGGAGATGGCCGGTGGCGGGGAACTTGATTCCCTGGCGCACGAGCTCGAACGGTAGGACCATGTCGGTATGACGTTTCCCAGCCTGCTGCCCGGCCAGGTCCTCATCGACGACCAGATCGGCCACCGGATCGCGCTCAACCCCGGTCAGTCGATCACCCTCGGCCGCGCCGCGGAGTTCCCCCTCGGCTCCGACGACGAGTTCATGCACCGCCGTTTCCTGCAGGTCTGGGACTCCGACGGCACCTGGATGATCACCAACCTCGGCGGACGCCTGGCGGCCAACATCCAGCCGCGGGCGAGGAACTCCTTCAGCCAGATCCGTCTGGGACGCGGGGCGAGCCTGCCGCTGCCGCTGGGGGAGTCCGCGGTCGTCTTCGCCACCTCGGTGACCACCTACGAACTCGACCTCACCGTCGCCGCGACGCTGCGTCCGCCAGCCGGGACGTCCGCCACGGGCCCCGCCGCCGGGGCGCCCCTGACCGTCGGGGAGCTGATCTTCAACGAGGAACAGGTCCGCCTCCTGTGCGCCCTCGCCGACCCCCTGGTCCGCCGTCCCGGGACGGACCTGTCCGAGGTGCCGACCGTGAGGGACCTGGAGCAGACCCTGGGATGGTCGCAGAAGAAGGTGAACACCAAGATCGACTACCTCTCCAAGGCCCTCGGGAACAGCGGGGTGACCGGATTCTCCGTCCGCAACGGCAATGCCCCGACCAGGCGCCTTGCATTGGCCAGGTATGCTCAGGAAAACTACTGGTCTCTCAGGAAACAACACTGAACGGTCCCCGGACACGGAGGCTGGCGAGAGGACCGCGAAGACACGGAGGAGACGGAGTGGGGAACAACGACTGGGGCACGCCTGCGCCCGGCGGCAACCCCTGGCGGCAGGAACCCGGTGCCGGGAACACAGGGAACACAGGTAAGTCAGGCCGCGCAGGTGGGCTCGCCACCGGCATCATCGTGGCGGCCGTGGTCGCGGTCGTCGCGGTCGTCGTGGTCGTCGGGCTCGCCGTCGCAGGCATGCTGGCCTGGAACAACACCACCGACGACGCGTCCGACGACGGCGGCTCCCCGCTGCAGTTCACCGCCGTCCCCGAGCCGGAGGTGACGAGCGAGACGAGCGAGACCCCGACGTCCGTCCGGTCGCCGGAGCCCAGCACGTCCAGCGCACCGACCACCTCCAGCACTCCGACCACCACTAGCTCACCCGGCACCCCGTCGGACCTGAGCCCGCGGGGATGGCGCGGCGTGAGCGCGGCGTCCTGCAACTCCAGCGACGAGTGGGTCTACGCCGGGACCAACGGCGAGGACTACGCGGTGGTCTGCCGTGTCGGGGAGCGCGGCGACCTCTACTACCGGGGCTTCTACAACGACCGGTCCGCCGAGTACGACATCGACATGGGCCGCGTCAGCGCGGGACGGTGGGTGACCCGCTCCCTCGACGGCAACGGTTCCCGCGTGGAACTCACCGGGTCGGGCGTCCGGGTCATCGACGGCAGCGGCGACGAGGTGTCCTCCCGCGACTTCACCTGGAGCTCCGAGGACGCCGGGTGAGCGGCTGGGGAGAGACCGGCGCGGACGGTCCAGCCGGTCCCGCCGGTCTCGCCGCCGAGCTCGAGTCCCGGCACAACCTCACCGACCTCACCCCGGTCGGCCGGGGCGGCATGGGGCACGTCTACCGCGCCTACGACCGGGGGCTGCACCGCTGGGTGGCGGTGAAGGCGATCCGTCCGGAGATCGTCGGGCCAGGCGGGCCCGGCGCCGGTGACGGCTACCAGCGGTTCCTCGCGGAGATGAGGACGCTGGCCACGATCCGCCACACCTCGGTGGTCAACATCCACTACGCCGACTCCGCAGACGCGACGTCGACCACCGGTACGGCCGCCTACTTCGTCATGGACTACGTCGACGGCGGTGACCTCGCCGAGGCGCTGGAGGAACGTCGCGGCACCGGACGGCGCTTCAGCGTCGACGAGGCGTGCCGCATCCTGCGTCCCGTCGCCGAGGCCCTGGACCACATCCACCACCGCTCGCCGCCGGTGGTGCACCGCGACCTCAAACCGGCGAACATCCTGCTTCCCCGCGACCCGCACGGCAGCGTGGGCACGACGGCACTGCTCACCGACTTCGGCATCAGCATCGCCGGCGACGACACCCGGGTGACCTCCACCGGCATGGTGATCGGCACGGAGAAGTACATGGCCCCGGAGATCTTCACCATGGCCACCACCTACGGCGCACACAAGGTGGACTACAGTGCGGCGACCGACCGCTACGCACTCGCGCTGATCGCCCTGGAGATGCTCACCCTCACCGCGTTCCGCGACACGATGTCCACGGCCGCGTGGCGGGGCGAGCGGACACTGCCCACGCTCACCCCGGACGCGCTGGCACCGCAGGACGGCCCGGCCGCCCCGCACCTCACCGCGGTGCTGCGCCGGGCGCTGGACAACGACCCCGGGCGCCGGTACCCGACCGCCGTGGCGTTCCTCGACGCGCTCGCCGACCCTGCCGCTCCCGCCGCCCCTGTCTCCGCCAACCGGCAGGACGCGCCGACGCGCGAGGTGCCGGTGAACTGGGCGGCGGCGCCGTCGCCGGCTGCGTCCGGGGCGTCCGTCCGGCGCAACGCGGCGCGCACGCCCGTCGTCGTGCTCGGCGTCCTCGCGCTGCTGGCGGTGGTCGGCGTCGGCGGGTTCCTGGGATACCGCCACGTCGTGACGCCGGCGTGGGACGCCGACGACGCCAGGATCGTCAACGCCTTCCCCTCACTCCTGCCTGAGCGGCAGGGGCAGAGCGGATGGCAGGGGATGACCTGCGACAGCGGCGAGCCCCGCGGCGAGGAACAGGCCCGCGTGACCTGCCGCGGCGACGGACTGACCATGGCCGTCGTCGACTTCGGCAGCGAGGAGGTCCGGGCGTCCTACGTCCCCGCCGAGGGGGCTGCACCGTTCGAGTACGACGGATGCCGGATCAGGACGGTCGATGCCGCCGAGACCGGTGGGGCGATGTCGGTGTTCCCGGAGTCCGCGGACCGTACCCGGTACGCCATGCTGCTGACCGGGGAGGCCGTGGACGAGGCGTCCTCGGCGCTCGACGTCATCCAGGGCATGCCCGTATGCTGATCGGCTGGAGAGGTGAGGGCTCACCGGATTCCAGGTATTCGATTCCAGGTATTCGATTGCCAGACTGATGTATTAGAGTGCCCCTGAACGCCCCAGAGACGGACCAGAGACGGTCCAGTGACGGACCAGAAACGGCCGATAGAGACAAGGACTCCCATGGCGAACTACGACCTGTACACCGAACTTCAGCTCGACAAGGACATGCCGCCGCGGGAGATCGCGGAGGTCCTCGACTCCCGCCTGTCCGACCTGCGCGGTCGGGGATTCAGCGGTGACTCGCCCGAGGTAGACCAGATGCAGACCGCCAGGGCGATCCTCGGAGACCCGTACAAGCGCGACCTCTACGAGGCCGCCCTCAACGGGCCGCAGGACGACGTCGTCAACATCCGGTGGCTGCACGACCTCGCGGACACGCAGTCGCCGAACGTGTCCGGCGGATACGACCTCGTCGGGCAGGGTGTCGACCCGGACGTCACGCGGGAGAATCCTGTCGTGTCGGAGCAGGAACCGCTGATCGGCCAGGACGCCCCGGATCTGGGCGAGTCCCCCACGGAGACCGTGCAGGACGCCCCCGACTATCAGGACGACCCGGACAACCAGGATGCGCAGGACGCGCCGGCGCCGAACTCGTGGCAGCAGCCCGCTGCGTCCTCTGTGCCCGGTGGCTACCGCGGGCCGCAGCACGCCGCACCGAACAACCAGTTCCAGCAGGCGCCGGGTCAGGCACCAGGTCAGGCACAGGGACAGGCGCAGCGCCAGACCCCGCAGCTCGACACGAGCACCTGGGGCGTCGGGTCGCGGTCCCGCAGCGAGTCGAAGCTGTACCTCTCGCTGCTGGCGGTCATCGTCGTCGGCATGATCTACCCGCTCATCGTCCTGCTGACCGCCGGAGCCAGCGACGTGAACGCCGGGCTGTCGGTGATGAAGGCCACGCTGTTCACCCTCGCGCACGTCGCCGCCTGGGTCAGCATCAACGAGATCATCTGGGGCGTGCGCAAGATCGTGGCGCCCGACAACCGTTCGGAGCAGTAGCTTGACGGACACCGGCACGCAGGACGCGACGGCGACCCCGTCGAAGGGGCGGGTGGCGCTCGGCCAGGCCCACGCGTTGGCGACCCACCACCTGGTCGTCGCCGCGGCGACGGGTGTACTCGCCCTGCTGGCGGTAGTCGGACTCGCCCTGCCCTGGGGCAGGACCGTGATCACCGCGGCCACGGCCGGGGCGACCGGCTCGACCGGCGCTGAGGACTCCGACATGGTGTTCACCATCTCCGGCTTCGGTACGGTCACCGGTGCGTTCCACTCGATCGGGCTGCAGGAGACCTGGGTGGACGCGACGCTCCTGTCGCTGGCCTGTGGTCTGCTTCTCCTCGTCCTGGCTGCGGCCGTGCTCATCGGATTCACCGCGCTGCGTCGTATCGCTTCGGTGGTGGTCGCCGTCTGCGGAGCAGGTTTCATCGGGTACGCGGTCTACGGGCTGGTCACGGCACTGGGGGTCGACGACGAACTCTTCTCGACCGACGGCGGACCCAGCGGGCAGGACGCTGAGATCCTGCGGGCCCTGCTCGATTCCGTCCGCACGACGACGGGCCCGGGGGAGTACGTGGTGCTCGTCGCCGGCATCCTGCTGCTGGCGCTGGGGGCGTACTTCGCGCTGCGCTCGTCCTACCCCTGGTCGGCGGCACGTGGGGAAGTCCGGTCGTGACTCCCGGCGGGCGGCAGAGCCCGTGGATTATCGTCGGTATCATCGCCGGTGTCGTCGGCATCCTGGTGCTGGTCGCCGCGCTCGTGCTGGCGTTGACACTGTGGTCTGCGCGTTCGGGGGAGGACGCGACTGCCGCGGACGACGCCGCCCTCGAGCTGACCTCGGTGCAACGCTCGCCGGAGTCTGAACAGGCGTCGGAGACGTCCTCCCCGGACGCGACGCAGGACACCGAGACCGTCACGGTCACCGCCGGGCAGGCCGAAACCCGAACCCAGCCGGAGTCCCCGTCTGAGTCTGAGCCGGAACCCCAGCCGGAACCCCAGTCGGAGCCGGACGACGGATTGGCGTGCGACGGCCGTGGGGTGCTCATCGTCTCCTCGGTGATGGGGAATAGCCCCACCTTCCGTTCGGAGGTGGACGGCGCGGTCGCGGCCAACCCGGGGGCGGTGTTGCTGGAGCCCGGGCACTGTCCCTCCCTGAGGCCGGGCGTGGACGGCACGACGGTCCACCCGGTCGTCGTCGACTACGGCGACGACCGGGAGGCGTTGTGCGCTGCCGCTGCGGCGACCCCGGGGAGCAACGCCCGGCTGCTGGACGGGGACACCTCCTACTCCAGCCCGTGCTGAGGCGTCACGGCGGATCCCCGCTGGTCGTCGTGTCCTTGTCCTTGCTCCCGTTGCTCCCCGGTTTCTTCTCTCCCGTCCTCTTGCGCAGTTGATCACGGTAGAGGCGGCGCCTCGCGGCACCGGGGTGGCGGCGCACCGTGGGGTGGTCGTTGTGTACGGCGGTCCGTGTCGGGTCCTCGCCGACGGGCGGTGTCCAGATGACCCGGCGCCCTGTGCCGTCTTCGGCGGTGACGGTCCACCACCGGTCCGGGTTGGTGCGGGAGTCGTCCACCCGGGCGTGCATGGCGGGTGAGACCAACGTCAGGTTGTCGAGGTCGGTCGCGCCGCCGGCGCTCCACCCGTCGATGTGGTGGACGTGGCAGTGCGCGGGGGCGCTGTCGGTGCCCGGTGCCGAACTGATGCCCTCCTCGCCGACGAGGGCGAGGTACTGGTCCAGGCTCCCCAGTCTGCGGGAGCGGCCGAAGCACAGCGTGCGGCCGTCCACGCCGAGAACCTGCAGGCAGGTCTCCAGGCGGTCGGTGTCCTCCAGCAACGTCGCGGCGGGGACGTGCACGCCCACGTCCGTCAGCGCTGTGCCGG
>JAKDIS010000103.1 GCA_030450335.1 Corynebacterium sp.
CCGCCGGCTGAGACTGCCCCGGCCCGGCCCCGCTGCGGCCCCGCTGCGGCCCCGTGGCGTCCGACCGATAGCATGGTCCCAATGACCCGCATCCCCGAGGACCGTCACGGCCTGTACATCCACGTGCCGTTCTGCAGCACCCGGTGCGGTTACTGCGACTTCAACACCTACACGCCGGGGGAGACCGGTTCCTCCTCGATGTCGACGTACCTCTCCGCGCTGGAGGCCGAGCTCGACCTCGCCGCGTGTGACTGGGACCGCACCGGCCCGCCGTCCACCGTCTTCCTCGGCGGCGGCACACCGTCGCTGCTGGGGGCGGACGGCCTGGCGCGCGTGCTCGGCGCCGTCAAGCGCACCCTCGGCCTGGCGCCGGGGGCGGAGGTGACCACGGAGTCGAACCCGGAGTCGACGTCCCCGGAGTTCTTCGACACGTTGCTGGAGGCCGGCTACACGCGGGTGTCGCTGGGCATGCAGTCCGCGGCGGGCCACGTCCTGAAGGTCCTGGACCGCACGCACACCCCGGGGCGCGCCACGGAGGCCGCCCGCGAGGCGATGGCCGCCGGTTTCGAGCACGTCAACCTCGACCTCATCTACGGCACCCCCACCGAGACCGACGACGACCTGCGGCTCACCCTCGACCAGGTGCTGTCCACCGGCGTCGACCACGTCTCCGCCTACTCCCTGATCGTGGAGGACGGCACGGCGATGGCACGCAAGGTGCGCAAGGGTCTGCTGCCGCAGCCCGACGAGGACGTCTACGCCGACCGGTACGAGATGATCGACTCGGCACTCAGCGAGGCGGGTATGGGCTGGTACGAGGTGTCGAACTGGTCGCGCCCGGGCGGGGAGTGCCGCCACAACATGGTCTACTGGCGCTCGGGGCAGTGGTGGGGCGCAGGCCCCGGCGCCCACGGGTGTGTGCGGCTTGTGGACGACCCGGTCACCGGCCGCGGCGTGGAGCCGGTCGCGGCTGACGCGTCCGGTACGTCCGGCACAGAGTTCAGCGGTATCACCCGTCTGGTCAACGCCAAGCTGCCGCGGCGCTACGCCGAGGCGCTCGGCGAAGGGACGGACGGGGCCGACGGCACTGACGGAGCGTCCGAGCGGCGCAGCCCGGTGACCACCGTGGAGCCGCTGAGCCGCGGCGACCTGCACACTGAGCGGGTCATGCTGGGCCTGCGGCTGCGCGAGGGGCTGGCGGACGAGGTGCTGGCGTCCGCGGCGTCCGCCGTCGAGCACCACGTGGAGCTCGGCCTGCTGGAGCGAGTCGACGGGCGTACCCGCCTGACCGACCGCGGCCGGCTGCTGGCCGACGGCATCATCACCGACATCCTGCTCGCCGAAGAGGGATGAACCCGGCAGGGATGAGCACAGCAGGGATGACACGTGCCCGGGGGTGCGTGCCATACTGGCGGGAGACAGAAAGGCAGGGCACACACCATGGCGGCTAAGGCGATGACGGGGACCGAGCAACGGCGTGCCGAGGTGCTGCGCGCCATCGTCGCCGACTTCATCTCCACCCACGAACCCGTCGGTTCCAAGGCCCTGGTGGAGCGTCACCGGCTGGGGGTGTCCTCGGCGACGGTCCGCAACGACATGGCGGTGCTGGAGTCCGAGGGCTACATCATCCAGCAGCACACCAGCTCCGGGCGCATCCCCACGGAGAAGGCCTACCGCACGTTCGTCGACGGCATCGCTCAGATCAAGCCGCTGAGCCGTCCGGAACGCCGCGCGATCCTGGGCTTCCTCGAGGACGGGGTGGACATGGAGGACGTGCTGCGCCGCAGCGTGCAGCTGCTCGCCCAGCTCACCCGCCAGGTCGCGGTGGTGCAGATCCCGGACCTGCGTCGCGGGCGGGTGAAGCACTGCGAGATCGTGCAGCTCGGCGACACCCGGCTGCTGCTGGTGCTGATCACCGACGCCGGGCAGGTCGAACAGCGCAACGTGGACCTCGCCGACCCGTTGTCGGCGGAGGACCTGCCGAAGCTGCGCGAGCTGATCAACGAGACCCTCGTGGGCCACACCCTCGACGACGCCTCCGCGGCCATCGCCGAGATGGCCGCCGGCGACGACGAACGGGTCTCGCCGCGCCTGCGCGCCCCGGCGTTGAACTGCGCGACGGTGCTCGTGGAGACGATGCTGGAGCGTCCCACCGACCGGCTGATCCTGGCGGGCACACCGAACCTGGTGCGTGCCGGCGAGCTGGAGAGCGTGCTGGAGGCCCTGGAGGAACAGGTCGTGGTGCTGCGGCTGCTCTCCACGGCGCGCGACCACGGGGTCAGCGTGACCATCGGCGAGGAGAACGGCACCGCCGAGCTGCAGTCCGCGGCGGTGGTGTCCACCGGTTACGGTGCCCGCGACGAGGTCATGGGCGGTATGGGGGTGCTTGGGCCCACGTACCTGGACTACCCCGGTACGATCAGCTCGGTGCAGGCGGTGGGCCACTACGTCTCCCGCATTCTCGCCGGCGAGTAGGACGTACTACACTTGTCGGGGTGATTTTCGGGGCCTTTTCGGGCCCCGGTTTTCGGCCCGCCGGGGAAAGCCCCGGGGCCGGATGATGGACAGTCCCCAACTAACGGTGAGAAGGAAACAGCCACCTTGGCACGTGACTACTACGGAATTCTCGGTGTCAGCAGTGACGCGTCGGACGCCGAGATCAAGAAGGCCTACCGCAAGCTGGCCCGCAAGTACCACCCGGACGTGAACCCGTCCGAGGAGGCCGCGGAGCAGTTCCGTGAGGCCTCCCTGGCGCAGGAGGTGCTCACCGACCCGCAGAAGCGGCAGATCGTGGACGCCGGCGGCGACCCCGAGGAGCAGGGCCCCGGCGGCGGTGGCGGTGCCGGCGGGTTCGGCGGTGGCGGCTTCGGCGACATCTTCGACGCCTTCTTCGGCGGCGGTGCCGGTGGCGCCGGCGGCCCGCGGGTCTCGCGCGTGCGCCCGGGCAACGACGCCCTGCTGCGCCTGCAGCTGACCCTCGACGAGTGCTTCGCCGGTGTGACCAAGGACGTCACCGTGGACACCGCGGTGCTCTGCGAGGAGTGCGACGGTTCCGGTTCGGAGTCGAAGTCCGCCCCGGTGACCTGCCCGACCTGTCACGGTCAGGGCCAGGTCATGGAGATCGAGCAGTCGATCCTGGGCCGGGTGCAGGTCGCCCGCGCCTGCCCGCGGTGCCAGGGTGTCGGCGAGATCATCGAGGACCCCTGCCAGGAGTGCGCCGGCGACGGCCGCGTGCGCGCCCGCCGCGACATCGAGGTGAAGATCCCGGCCGGCATCCGCGACGGCATGCGGATCCGCATGTCCGGCGAGGGTGAGGTCGGCCCCGGCGGCGGCCCCGCCGGCGACCTCTACGTGGAGGTCCAGGTCAAGGAGCACAACTACTTCCTGCGCGACGCCGACGACCTGCACGTCACCGTGAACGTGCCGATGGTGGACGCCGCACTGGGCACCACGGTGGAGGTGCCGCTGCTGGACGACTCGGTGGCCACCGTCACCGTGGAGCCCGGTACGCAGCCGGAGGCCGTGGTGCGCGTCAAGGGCAAGGGCATGCCGCACCTGCGCCGCGAGGGCCACGGCAGCCTGGTGGCGCACGTGGACGTCACCGTGCCCACGGAGCTGGACAAGAAGCAGCGCGAGCTGCTGGAGCAGTTCCGTGGTGAGACCGGCCACGTCGCCGGCCTGCAGTCCTCCGGGGACGAGCACTCCGGCGGTTTGTTCTCGCGGCTGCGCCAGAAGTTCGGCCGGTAGCGGAGGACTGACGTGACCGACCCCGTCTTCGTCGTCCCCGACCTCACCGCGCAGCTCGCCGCGGTGGGGGAGACCGGCGAGTTCACCCTGCCCGCCTCCGAGGCGAAGCACGCCTCGGTCAAGCGCATCCGCCAGGGTGAGGCGGTGGTGCTCACCGACGGTTCCGGGACGGGTGTCGCCGGGACGTGGAACAGCTCCGGTGGCTCCGGTGGGACAGTGACGGGTCAGCGCCGGGTCGACGAGGACACCCCGCGCCCGCGGGTCACGGTGGTGCAAGCCATCCCGAAGTCCGAGCGCGCCGAGTTGGCCGTCGACCTGGCCGTGCAGGCCGGTGCGGACCGGATCATCCCGTGGCAGGCCGATCGCTGCGTGTCGCGTTGGACGGGCAAGTCGGACAAGGCAGACAAGTCCGCGAAGGCACGGTCACGTTGGGAGGCCACCGCGGTCTCTGCGATGAAGCAGTCCCGCCGCCTGTCCGGCGCCCACGTGGGCGACCTGCTCACCGACATCGCCGAGCTACCCGCGCACCTGGCAGACCGGCCCTGGGGCCAGGACGAGGACCAGCACGAGGGACAGGACGCTGCGGCGCGCGTGCGCGTCCTCGTCCTGCACGAGGACGCGGCGACGCCGCTGCGTGACGTCGACCTCGACGTCGACGAGGTCGTCCTGGTCGTCGGGCCCGAGGGAGGTGTCAGTGACCGGGAGATCGCGGCGGTGACGGGCGCGCAGGACGGTCAGGCGATCGTCCTGGGCCCGGAGGTGCTGCGTACGGCGACGGCCGCGGCCGTCGCGCTCGGCGCCATCGGGGTGCTCACCACGCGGTGGGGGCGCTAAACTTCACGTGACGACACCAAGTCACACATCCACAGGAGAACCCGGAAGAGTTTTGAAGCAACCACCAAGGCGTATCGCCTCCACCTCCGTCGAACTCGACCCCGAGACCGCGCAGACGGTGTCGGGCATGGCCGACGAGAACTTCCGCATCATCGAGGACCACATCGACGCCGACCTGCTGAGCAGGGGCAACCACGTGACCGTGCGGGGCGAGGCCTCGCAGGTGGCGCGGGCCCGTCGCGTCCTGCGCGAGCTGGAGGCCATGGCCGTGCGCGGCTCCGAGGTGAGCCCGGACCTGACCCGCCGGACCATCGAACTGGTCGACGAGACCGACCGCCGCGCCGACGAGGCCGCGCGCGAGGCGCTGCCCGGCGGCGCGTCCGATGCAGCGTCCGGCAGCATGGCCGCAGTCACCGGTGAGGTCATCGTGGAGCACCGCGGCCGGTCGATCCGTCCCAAGACGGTGGGCCAGCGCAGCTACGTCGACGCCATCGACGCGTCCACCGTGGTCGTCGGCAGTGGGCCGGCGGGTACGGGCAAGACCTACCTCGCCGTCGCCAAGGCCGTGCAGGCGCTGCAGAAGCGCGAGGTCAGCAGGATCATCCTGACGCGTCCGGCGGTGGAGGCCGGCGAGAAGCTGGGCTTCCTGCCCGGCACCCTCGGCGACAAGATCGACCCCTACCTGCGCCCCCTCTACGACGCCCTGCGCGACATGCTCGACCCGGAGTCCATCCCGCGGCTCATCGAGTCCGGCGTGATCGAGGTCGCCCCGCTGGCCTACATGCGTGGGCGCACGCTCAACGGCGCCTTCGTGATCCTCGACGAGGCGCAGAACACCACCCCGGCGCAGATGAAGATGTTCCTGACCCGCCTGGGCTTCGGCACGAAGATCGTGGTCACCGGCGACCTCACCCAGGTCGACCTACCGAACCACCAGTCCAGCGGGCTGAGCGTGGCGCACCGGATACTGTCCGGGGTGGACGGCGTGACCGTCACCGACTTCGACTCCACCGACGTGGTGCGCCACCACCTGGTCGGACGCATCATCCAGGCCTACGACCGCTACGAGACGGAGCAGGCCGAGGAGGCGGAACTGGCCCGCCAGGACCGGCTCGACAGGCAGGAACGCCAGGAACGTAAGAACCGCAACGAGAGGGGTACCCGGTGAGCATCGAGGTCTTCAACGAGTCCGGCTTCGGCGAGGTCAACGAGGAGGAGCTGATCGACGTCGCCCGCTTCGCCCTGTGGAGCCTGGACGTGCACTCCTCGGCGGAGCTGTCCATCCACGTCGTGGACCTGGACACCATCGCCGACCTGCACGTGCGCTGGCTGGACCTGCCCGGTCCGACCGACGTGATGAGCTTCCCGATGGACGAGCTCACCCCGGGGTGGGGACGCAAGGACGGCCCGCCCCCGGGACCGGGCGTGCTCGGCGACATCATGCTGTGCCCGGAGTTCGCCCGCGGTCAGGCCGAACGTGCCGGCCACGGCCTGGCCCACGAGCTGGACCTGCTGACCGTGCACGGTGTGCTGCACCTGCTCGGCTTCGACCACGTGGTGCCGGAGGAGGAGCAGCGCATGTTCGCGCTGCAGAACGAGATCCTGGTGAACTGGTACGACTCGCAGAAGGAGCGCGGGGTGTCCTTCGGGCCGAAGCCCACCGGTGCCGCGGCGTTCCCCAGCGCCTCGGACGCCGGGACGGACCGCTGGGTGAACCCGGTGCCGCCGCCGTTCAGTGAGCCGGGGGAGTCGGCGGGGGAGCCGGAACCGGATGCCTGATCCTGCGGTCATCCTCGCGGCGGTGGTGGCGCTACTCGTCATCCTGCCGTTGGCGGGGGTGCTGTCCTCGACCGAGACGGCGATGAGTTCGCTGTCGGTGGCCCGTGTGGAGTCCATGGTCAAGGACGAGCGGCCGGGGGCGTCCCGGCTGCTGCAGGTCGTGCAGCAACGACCGGACTTCATCAACCTCCTCGTCCTGCTGCGCACCGTGTGCGAGGCCTCCGCCGCGGTGCTGGTCACCATGGTCGCCCTCGAGGTTATCGGTGATCGCCGATGGGCCCTCGTGGCCGCGATCGTGCTGGTCACCCTGCTGATCTACGTGATCGTCGGGGTGGTGTCGCGCACGGTGGGACGCCGCAACCCCTACAGCGTGTCGCTGCGCGCCGCCCCGGTGCTGGTGGTCTTCCGCAAGGTCCTGGGCCCGCTGGCGCGGGTGCTGGTCTGGCTGGGTGGCGTGGTCACCCCCGGGCGCGGTCTGCGTACCGGCCCGTTCGCCACCGAGATCGAGCTGCGCGAGATGGTCGACATCGCCCAGGAACGTGGCGTGGTGGAGGTCGACGAGCGCCGGATGATCCAGTCGGTCTTCGACCTCGCCGACACCACCGCCCGCGAGATCATGGTGCCGCGTCCGGAGATCCTCTGGATCGAGGACGACAAGACCGCCGCCCAGGCCGTGCGGCTGTGCGTGCGCTCGGGTCTGTCCCGGGTGCCGGTGGTCGGGGAGAGCGTCGACGACGTGGTCGGTGTGGTGTACCTCAAGGACCTCGTCGCCGAGACCTACGACGCCACACGTGCCGACCGCTCCGTGCCCGTGAGCACCGTGATGCGTCCGCCGGTCTTCGTCCCGGACTCGCGCAGCCTCGACGACCTGCTGGAGGACATGCAGCGCGACCAGGTGCACATCGCCGTGCTCGTCGACGAGTACGGCGGGACCGCGGGCCTGGTGAGCATCGAGGACATCCTCGAGGAGATCGTCGGTGAGATCAGCGACGAGTACGACGACGGCGACGACGTGGCCGTCGAACCCCTCGACCCCGGCGTGTTCCGGGTCGAGGCGTGGACGAGCCTCGGTGACCTCGAGGAACTCTACGAGGACGTGGACCTGGAGTTCCCCGAGGAGATCCTCGACGAGGTCGACACCGTCGCCGGGCTGGCCGCCTATGAACTGGGCAAGGTGCCGCTGCCCGGTGCGGAGTTCGACGTCGCCGGACTGCACATGGTGTGCGAAGGTGGCAGGGACCGGCGAGGCCGGGTGAAGGTACGCACCGTGGTGGTGTCCGGGCCGACGAAACCCGACGATCCCGCCGATGATGCCGGTGGCGACGGCGCAGGGGATACTGAGATGACCGACAGCGAGAATGACAGCATGACCGACAGAGAGCAGGACCGACCATGAGCGAGACCCCCGACTTCCCCGACTTCCCGGACTTCCCCGACGAGGCGGACGTCCCGTCCGACGCCATGGTGGCGCCGGTGGACTTCAGTGCGCCGGAGGGCTTCCGCAGCGGGTTCGTCAGCTTCGTCGGCCGCCCGAACACCGGCAAGTCCACGCTGACGAACGCGCTGGTCGGGGAGAAGATCGCGATCACCGCCGACCAGCCGGAGACCACGCGTCACCCGATCCGCGGCATCGTGCACCGGGAGGACTCGCAGATCATCGTGGTCGACACCCCGGGGCTGCACCGCCCGCGCACCCTGCTCGGTGAGCGGCTCAACGAGGTCGTCAAGGAGACCTACGCCGACGTCGACGTGATCGGGCTGTGCATCCCGGCCGACGAGAAGATCGGCCCCGGCGACCGCTGGATCCTCGACGCGGTGCGCAAGGCCGCCCCGCGCACCCCGGTCGTCGGTATCGTCACCAAGCTGGACAAGGCGTCGAAGGACGAGGTCGGTGCACAGCTGATGGCGCTGCACGACCTGCTGGACGCCGGCGAGGTCGTGCCGGTCTCCGCCGCCGACGGCGTGCAGCTCGACGTCCTGCTGGACGTGTTCACCGGCCTGCTGCCGGAGGGGCCGAAGTTCTACCCGGACGACCACGTCACCGACGACGACCGGGACACCCGGATGTCCGAGCTGATCCGCGAGGCCGCGCTGTCGGGCCTGCACGACGAGCTGCCGCACTCGGTGGCGGTCCAGATCGACGAGGTCCTGCCGTCCGAGGAGCGAGAGAACGTCCTCGAGGTCCACGCGGTGATCTTCCTGGAGCGCGAGGGCCAGAAGCGCATCCTGCGCGGCAAGGACAACCGCCGGTGGGGCCGGATCATCCACAACGCCCGCCAGAGCCTGATCGACCTGCTCGGCCAGAACGTGTACCTGGATCTGCGGATGAAGGTCGCCAAGAACTGGCAGTCCGACCCCAAGCAGCTCGGGCGCCTGGGCTTCTAGAGGGCACCGACCTTCTGCCGGGGTACCAAGTTGGAACATGGCGCGGGGGTATTTGGGCCCAAAAAACCCCCCAGGCCACAATAGTAAACCGACGCCCC
>JAKDIS010000200.1 GCA_030450335.1 Corynebacterium sp.
CTCTTCCCCCCCCCCCCACCGCCCCGCCGGGCGCCCCCGGTACACCTCCACAACTTGACGGGGCCCGGGGGCCGCGCGTCGTGCTGTGCCTGTACCGGCCGATGTCACCTGAGCCATGCCCCAGGCTGATTCTCGGCCGTTTTCCTACCTGGGGCATGAGTCAGATGACATGAGGGGCCCAGGAGCATCAGGGACCCGGCACGGCCCCTACCTGCCGGTGATGAGGGCGGTGAGGTGGGCGTCCGGATGGATGCCCACGGTCCGACGGCCGCGTCGGTCGGTGGTGACGGTGGTGAACGCGGCGGTGGCACCGTCGTGGTGCAGGTGCAGCCGGGGGCTCAGCGGGCCCGGGTTCGACCCGTGGCGTTCGAGGGCCACGGTGGACATCGCGGTGATGCCGTCGAGCAGGTCCTGGCCACTGTCGACACCGCGTACCAGCATCAGGTGACGGTGCGGCACGGCGAAGATCACCCCGTCGGTGGCGTCGAGCCCCGGCACCCAGCTCGGCAGCAGTTCGTCGAGGAACAGTGGGGCGCTGGCGAGGAAGAAGGAGTCGGACTCCACGGTCCAGAGGTGCGCGGTGGTGCCACGGTCCTGGACGGGTGCGTGCAGCGGGGTGACGGTGACGCGGGCGTCGGCGAGTTCCTGCCAGGTGTTGCGGCGCGCCACATGGTGGAGGTCGGCGAGCTCGGTGCTGGTGGCGGTGCCGTGGGTGGCGAGGGCGGGGTCGTCGAGCACGGTCACGGCGTCGGGGCCGTCGAGGACGAGGGAGGTGCACAGGTCGCCGGCGAAGTCGCGGGAGGCGTCGTCGACGGGGCCGTCCAACGCGTCGAGGATGTCGCGTGGGGCGAGCCGGACGCGCAGACGGCGCAGGAACTCCGCGTCCGTCAGTGTTGAGGCGCCGGACGGGCCGGACGCGCCGACCGTGTCGGATCCACCTTCCACACCCGCGTCGTCCAGGTCGGTGACGTCACGGACGTGCCGGCGGATGAGTTCCAGCAGTTCGGAGAGGTTGGCGTGGGCCCCGGCGTCGGCGAGCTGCAGGGAGAGGGTGTGCAGGCTGACGGTCAGGGTGGTGGTGCCGCGGGCGCGGATGCGTCCGTCGGGCAGCCAGGTGGTGGTGAAGCCTTCCTCGTGGAGCAGGCGGATCGTCTGGTCCCGGAGGAAGTCCGCGCGGTGCCGTGGCAGGTGCGGGAACATCCGGTCGGGCGCCGTGGGCGCGGTGTGGGCACCGGAGTTCCGCGGGGCGTGTCTCCTGTGGTCGCGGCGGAACATGTTCACCAACACTAACAGCCCGGGCGGTCACACCGTGCGGTAGAACTCCGCCCGGTAGGCCTGCGCCTCGGCGGCGTCGGCGTGCACCTTCTCCCGACGCTGCGCCAGGACGCGCACCTGCGGGCGGGCCTCACGGGCGCCGACGGTGGTGGCGGTCGGGTTCTCGGAGTCCTCGGGCATCGCCTCACCCATGTCCACGGTCTCGGAGAACTCACCGGTGGGCACGGTGACGGTCTTCTCGTCGAGGGCGCCGTCGACCTGGCGGCCGAGTACGCGCAGGACGAGCCGTCCGTCGGTGTCGTTGACGCCCTCGACGATCAGCGCGTCCTGTCCGTTCTCGTCACCGCGGCGCACGGTGACCTCGCGCAGGGCGACGGACATGTCGCCGGTGACGTCCTCGGGGCCGGTGAGGTCGGCGTCGATGTCACCGGTGACGACCACGGGGGACGCGGTGACGGTGACGGTGCTGCCGTCGCGGGCGCCCTCGCGACCCAGCACGTCGCGCACCGTCTTCACCCCGGGGACGGTGACCTGCAGCGACGAGGCGTCCGGCCGGATCCACGCCTCGGGGTGGGGGAAGTAGCTGTCGGTGCCGTGGGCGGCGTTGTTGAGGTAGCCGTCCTGCCTGCTCCACAGGACCCAGTAGGTGGAGTCGTCACGCGAGAAGCGCAGTCCACGCAGGTCGGGGTGG
>JAKDIS010000104.1 GCA_030450335.1 Corynebacterium sp.
ATCGCCTCCGCCCAGGAGGACCTGCCCGACGAGACCGGCAGCACGGGTAGCTCCGCCTCCAACGACGAGACCGGCAGCGCCCCCACCGCCCCGTCCGCTGAGCTGTCGAACCAGCGCGACGTCCTCGGTTCCATCACCGGTGCGGACGCCCTCGGATCCTGGACCGACGGGCAGTTCGACTACGGGAAGGCCTCTGAGGCTCTCGTCAGCCTGGCCGCCGGCGGAGCAGCCGTCGCCACCCTCGCCGGCGCATACGTCGCCGTCGTCGACGCCTCCGACGCCTTCCAGGGCGTTCTCGAGAACAGCCGCGGCTTCATCGAGAGCCAGATCGGCTAAGAGCCCGAGCGCCGACTACTTAACACCCCGCCCCCTCCGGCGGGGTGTTTTCCCATGTCAGCGTCTACCCACTACACCCAAAAGGGGCACACTAAGATCTTCCTGTGGACCTTTGTTCGTAGATACAACATGATAGGGGACGGAACGAACACGTCAGCTACCCCACTCGGAATAGCTGGACACTGACACAAGAGGAATCCCCATGAAGCTCAAGAAGTCTCTGCTCGCCGGCGCCACCGCCGTCACCCTCGCCATCACCGGCACCGGCATGGCCGCAGCCCAGGATGGCAGCCTGCCCACCGGCTCCCTGACTACCTCCAGCGAGACCGAGTCGAGCGATCTCAGCTCGATCACCTCCTCCCTCAGCGAGGGTTCCTCCGAAGGCTCTTCGGAGGGTTCCTCGAACATCGACATCGAGGCATACCTCGAGGACATCTTCGGCGACGATGGTGTCCTCGGCTCCTTCGTAACCGAGGAAGATGGTGGCTGGTCCAACGGTATCGGCAACATCACCAAGGTCATCGGCCTAATCTCCGCAGCGATCGGCCTCGGCGGCCTCTTCAGCTAGACCTGACCAAACGGGCACTCCCCACTGGTCTCCCCCGACCCCTGCTATTCATTGCGCGAGTCTCACCCAAGATCTAAGGTGAACCTATCCTCGAGCGTGGATGCGGGGGTCGAGCCATGCCTCCACGCTCGTTCCGACGAGTGAAAGGGGCCCGATGACGACGGGAACCACCGATGTTGCCGCGCCACCCGGCCCATCCGCCACCTCCCGACTGCGCAGACGCCGGCTCCTCGGCCTCCTCTGCCTCACCGTCCTGCTCGTCATCGGATTCCTACTCAGCCTCGCCTACGGCTCCCGCGTCATCCCCACCGACGTGATGCTGGACTCCCTGCGCCAACTGCCCTCCGCACTCCGTGCCGACCGGATCGACGACCCCGACCTCCAGGTCATCACGGAGCTCCGCTTTCCCCGGACCCTCATCGGTCTCATCGTCGGGGCCGGACTCGGCGTGGCCGGCGCACTGATCCAGGGGCACACCAGAAACCCCCTGGCCGACCCCGGCATCCTCGGCATCTCCTCGGGTGCCGCCCTCGCCGTCGTCGTCAGCTTCGCCGTCTTCAACGTCTCCGGCACCGCCGCCACCGCCGCCTGGGCCTTCGGCGGCGCGCTGATCGCCACCTGCGCCGTCTTCGGACTCGCCTCCGTCGGCGGCGGCAACGTCCACCCCCTGACCCTCATCCTCGGCGGCGCTGCGATGAACGCCGTCCTGCAGGCGATTATCAGCGCCTTCGTCCTCACCGACGAGAACAACCTCGACCGGATGCGTTTCTGGACCGTCGGCTCCGTCGCCGGACGCGACATGACGATCTTCTGGGGTGTGCTGCCGATCATCATCATCGGTCTGATCCTCGCCTTCGCCACCGGCCCCCATCTCAACCTCCTCAACCTCGGCGACGACGTGGCCACCGCTCTCGGCGTGAACACCAAGGTGGCCCGCCTGATGGGCATGGTGATCATCGCCCTGCTCGCCGCGGCCGCCACCGCCGCCGCCGGCCCCATCGCCTTCCTCGGCCTCGTCGTCCCCCACCTGGTGCGCTCCATCACCGGGCCGGACTACCGGTGGATCCTGCCGTACTCCGCGCTCGGCGGAGCAACCCTGCTGCTCTACGCCGACGTCCTCGGACGCCTCGTCGCCCGCCCCGGTGAACTCCAGGTCGGCATCGTCCTGGCCTTCGTCGGTGCACCACTGTTCATCTACATGCTCGTGCGCAGGAAGGTCGTGCAGCTATGACCCAGAACGCCGGCACCCGCTCACGCACGAAACGCACCTACGTCCACGAGGGCACGGTCCCCGAGCGTCCCGCCTTCCGCCTCGGGGCACTGTCGATGGTCTGGCGTCCCCGGCAGTTCGCGGTCTCGGCAGCCCTCGCCGTCGGCGTCGTCCTGTTGCTGCTGCTGTCCATCTGCCTCGGCGACTACCCGCTGACCCCGATCCGCGTGGCCGAGGTCATCGGTGCCCGCCTCTTCGACGCCCTGCACCTCACCGCGCTGCGCGACATGATCGTGGAGCCCTCGCGCATCGAGGAGCTCGTGGTCTTCGACTGGCGCATGCCCCGCTCGGTGACCGGCATCGTCGTGGGCACCGCCCTGGGCCTCTCCGGCGCACTCACCCAGTCCGTGACCCGCAATGCCCTGGCCAGCCCGGACATCCTCGGTATCACCACCGGTGCCTCCGCCATGGCCGTGACCATCATCGTTCTCGGCGGCGGGGCGTCCGGCGGACTGGTCGGCTGGCTCTCCGGCGTCGGTATCCCCGTCGCCGCCCTCATCGGCGGCCTGCTCACCGGCCTGGCCATCTGGCTGCTGGCCTACCAGCGGGGCATGGACCCCTTCCGCCTGGTGCTCTCCGGCATCATCATCTCCGCCCTGCTGATGGCCTACATCTCCTTCCTCATGACGCGGGCGGACCTGCGCGACGCCACCACCGCACAGATGTGGCTTTCCGGCTCGCTGAACGCCTCCAACTGGACGCGTGCCATGCCGGTGATCCTCCTGGTGCTCATCGGTGTTCCGGTTTTCGCCTGGATCTCCTTCCAGCTCATGGCCAGCATCCTGGGCCCGGACGTCGCCCGCTCCCTCGGCCAGAACGTCACCGGCGTGCAGGTCGCGCTGCTGGTGTTCTCCGTCGCCCTGGCCGCCGTCGCGGTCTCCGCCGCCGGCCCCATCGGCTTCGTCGCCTTCGTCTCCCCGCAGATCGCCCAACGGCTGTGCGGACGCTCCACCCCGCCGCTGCTGGCGTCCGGCCTGTTCGGCTCCTGCCTGCTGATCCTCGCCGACATGGCCACCCAGTCGATCCTCCCCGTCGAACTGCCCGTCGGCCTGCTGACCTCCGCCGTCGGCGGCCTGTTCCTGATCTACCTGCTCATCCAGAACAACCGGAGGGCCTCCACCGAATGAGTACCCAGAAGAGTCTCCAGACCAACACCATCAGCGCCTCCGGCCTCACCGTCGGCTACGGCAAGGCCGACCCGATCATCAGCGACCTCTCGCTGAACATCCCCGGCGGCAAGGTGACCACCATCATCGGGCCCAACGGCTGCGGCAAGTCCACGCTGCTGCGCTCCCTGTCCCGCCTGCTGCCCTCGCGCACCGGCGACGTCCTGCTCGACGAGACCGACATCGGCACGATGAAGCGCAAGGACCTGGCGAAGATCATCAGCGTGCTGCCGCAGTCCCCGCTGTCGCCTCCCGGGCTCATCGTCTCCGACCTCGTCGCCCGAGGGCGCCACCCGCACCAGAGCTGGATCCGCCAGTGGTCCTCCACCGACGAGGAGGAGGTCATGGCCGCCCTCGAGATGACCTCGGTGGCCAACCTCGCCGACCGTCCCGTGGACTCCCTGTCCGGCGGACAGCGCCAGCGCGTGTGGATCTCCATGGTCCTGGCCCAGCAGACCGAGGTGCTCTTCCTCGACGAGCCGACCACCTACCTCGACCTCTCCCACTCCATCGAGGTCCTCGACCTGGTCCGCGAACTCAGGCGACGCCTGGACCGTACGGTGGTCATGGTCCTGCACGACCTCAACCTCGCCGTGCGCTACTCCGACCACCTCGTGGTGATGCGCAACGGTGCCGTGGAGGCGGCCGGCAGCCCCGGCGAGATCATCACCTCCGAACTGCTGGCAGACGTCTTCAACCTGGACGCCGTCGTCATCGAGGACCCCGTCGTCGGCGGGCCGCTCATCGTCCCCTCCGCCCCGCCGGAGACCGGCGACCACCTAACTTCACCGTAAGAGAACAAGGAACACCACACCATGGCCACCACACCCTCTACCGCCGTCCGTGACATCGAGCTGCGTGAGCACCCGCGCCGCGACGCCACCGAGGACACCGAGCCCGCCGACGACTTCGGCGGCCGGCTAATCCAGGTCACCGTGACCGCCAACGAGCTCATCGCCCCGAACCTGCGTCGGCTCACCCTGGCCTCCCCGGACTTCCGCGAGCTCGAGCTCACCGGGCCCGACGAGTTCTTCGGCCTGCTCATGCCGCAGGACGGACGCGACTTCGAGTCCTTCGACACCGCCGGACGCAACATCCGCGCCGCCGTCGCCGACATCGAGGAGGACGTCCGGCCCGGTCTGCGCTGGTACACGGTGCGTCACCTGCGCCAGGACGCCGGCGAGATCGACGTGGACGTGGTCATGCACGACGACCACCCCGGCCCCGGCGCCACCTGGGTCAGCGAGGTCTCCCCGGGTGCGACCGCCGGGGTGTGGCTGTGCAACGCGATCTGGATCCGGCACGCCGAGCGCCCGCTCTTCGTCGCCGACCCCTCGGCCGTGCCGGCGTTGCTGACGATCCTGGAGTTCACCGCCGACCACCACCCGGACGACCTGCACCGCTACCACCTGGTTATCGTCGCCCACTCCCCCGAGGACCTGGAGGGCGGGATCGCCGAGGACTGGTCCGAGAAGGTCGCCTCGCTGCAGATCATCTACACCTCCCCCGGCATGGAGGCCGAGGCCGTGACCCGGCACCTGCACGAGGCCGCCTCGATCTCACACCCCTGCACCGCCGCCCAGTACGTGTGGGCCAGCGGGGAGGTCGGCATGACCAAGGCCGTGCGCGGTGTGGCCGTGGACGACTGGGGCGTGGACACCGCCTTCGTCGACTGGGTCGCCTACTGGATCGAGGGCAAGCCCCGGCCGTGACCACCCGGGTTTAGCGTGCGCCCCACACCTGATCGACCTCGTCGAACAGGGCCGAACCCTGCGGGCCGTGCAGGGCGAGCTGGGTGAACACCACCAGCAGCTCGCCGGTGGCCGGGTCCACCCGCCCCCACGTGCCGGCCGAGCCGGCCCACCCGTAGGAGCCGTCCGGGCGCACGCTGCCGCCGTAGCCCCAGCCCTGACCCTCCACATCGGTGAGGAAGAAGCCACCCATCGCCCGCTGGGCATCGTCGAGATGATCCGTCATCATCGCGCTGACCAGTTCCTTCGGCAGCACCCGCACCCCGTCGAGTTCCCCACCTCCGGCCAGCATCCGGGCGAAACGCACCCAGTCACCCACCGGGCCGATCAACGCGCCCGCCCCGTCCGGGAAGGACGGCGGTGCGGCGTGCACGCCGTCCGCAGCGTCCACCAGACGCACACCGTCCGCCGAGTCCACGTAGCGGGAGGCGAAACGTGGACGCCGCGCGGCGTCCACCCACCACGTCGTGTCGTCCATGCCCAGCGGCGTGAGTACGCGGGTGGCCGTCAATTCATCGAGTGAGGCCCCGCCGACGCGCTCGACAAGCAGGCCCAGCAGCGTGGCCCCGGTGTTGTACGTCCACCCCTGCCCCGGCTGGTGCGCCAGGGGCATCGCCGCGGCGGCGGCGAGGTACTGCTCGCGCGACACCTCCCCGTGGTGGCCCTCCTGCAGGTCGGCGAACAGCCGGACGCTGTAGTCCGCCTCGAAGTCCGGAATGTAGCCCAGCCCACCGCGCAGGGTGAGCAGGTCCTCCACCGTGGCTTCACGGTCACTGGCGACCGTCTCGTTCAGATCACCGGTGGCCTCGACGAGCACGCGCGGCCCGGCGAGCTCCGGCAGCCAACGGGTCACCGGAGTGTCCAGGGCGAGCAGCCCCTCGGCGACGAAGGTCAGCACCACCGCCGCGATGACGGGTTTGCCCAGGGAGTCCCAGAAGAACAGGGTGTCCGGCGCCACCGGTGTGCCGGACGCCAGGTCCTGCACGCCCACGGCCAGCACGTTGTCCCCGGCCTCCCCGCCTACCCCGCCAGCAACGACACCGCCGGGCAGCCGGCCGTCCGCCACCCTCGCGCGCATCAGCGCGGCCACCGACTGTGCCGACTGTGCCGCCTGTCCAGAAGTGCTCATGTCAGGAGTGTGCCACAACCCCCAACTCCTCCAGCAGGCGCTCGCGCAGATCCCCGTCTGCACCTGCACCGTCCGTACTGTCCGTGCGCAGGTCAAGGCTGAGCTGCCCGTCGGTCAGCACCACCACCCGGTCGGCCAGGGCGATCGCCTCGTCCACGTCGTGGGTGATCATCAGCACCGACGGCCGGTGCCGGGCGACCAGGTCGCGCAGCAGACCGTGCATCCGGATCTTCGTCAACGCGTCCAACGCACCGAAGGGTTCGTCGGCCAGCAGCAGCTCCGGCTGGCGGACCAGGGCACGGGCCAGTGCGGCGCGCTGCTGCTCGCCGCCGGAGAGCTCCACCGGCCAGGCGCGTTCCCGCCCTGCCAGGCCGACCTCCTCCAGGGCGTCGGCCACCGCCTTCTCGGTCGCCCGCCCGGCGGTACCGGTGGACGGCAACCCGAGGGACACGTTGTCGGCGATGCGCAGCCACGGCACCAGGCGTGAGTCCTGGAAGACCACCGACACCCGCTCCGGCACCGCGACGACCCCGTGACCGGCGACGTCGGCGTCCAGCCCGGCCAGGGCACGCAGCAACGTGGACTTGCCGGACCCGCTGCGTCCCAGCAAGGCCACGAACTCGCCCGGCGCGATTTCCAGGTCCACCCCGGCGAGCACGTCGCGGGCGCCGTCGAAACTGCGGTGCAGGTCACGGACACTCAGCTGATGGTTCGTCGCCATGTCAGCGCCCTCCCTCCGACAGTGCGGATGAGCGCGTCGGCGGCCACGCCGAGCACCGCGTAGACCACCAGGCCGACCACGATGATCTCGGTCTGCCCGTAGTTGGACGCCAACGTGATCATGTACCCCAGCCCGGAGGTGGTGTTCACCTGCTCCACCACGACCAGGGCCAGCAGCCCCGCGGTCACCCCGAAGCGCAGCCCCAGGATCACCCCGGGCAGCGCGCCAGGCAGGATCACCCGACGCAGGAACTCCACCCGGCCCAACTCCAGGGTACTGGCCAGTTCCACGAACCGCCGGTCGATGGAGCGCAGCCCGTCGAAGGTGTTCATGTACACCGGGATCAGGGTGGCCAGGGCGATGGTGGTGATCTTCATCTCCTCACCGATGCCGAACCACAGGATCAGCAGCGGCATGAGCGCCAGTGTGGGAATCGAGCGTTTGACCTGCACCGGACCGTCGATCAGCGACTCGCCCCAGCGGGACAGGCCCGCCAGCAGGGCCAGCGCCACACCGGCGGCCACGCCCGCGGCGATGCCGATGCCGGCGCGTGTCAGCGAGGCCACGAGCGACTCCTGCAGACGGCCGGACGCCACCAGCTCGCCGAACGCGCTCGCGACCTGCCAGGGTGCGGCGAGGATGCGCGGGTCGATCAGGCCCGTCGCCGAGCCGACGACCCACGCCGCCAGCAGGACGAGGACGCCGACGGAGCCGCGCGCCCGGCGCGTGGCCCGCCCGGGGCCGTAGCTGCGCCGCACCGGGCGCACGTCGGTGCCGGGTGACACGCGCGTCGGTGCGTCCTGCGCGGGTGTTGTCCCCGCCGGTGGCGCGGTGGTGGGTTCCAGTGTGGTGGTCATGACGACAACTCCTCGGGTTCGAACCGACGGTCGTAGAGGTCCTCGACGTCGATCTCGGGGTGGTCCTGCTCCTTGGACAGCAGGTCGGCGGTCTCCTGGTGTTCGGCGATGAGGTCGTCCCAGGTGTCCGGCACGGCGAACTCGCCCTGACGCTGCACCACGTAGTCGGCGTCCTGCTCCGACAGTCCCTCGTGGTCGACGAGGTAGGCCTGCGCGTACTCCTCGCGGTGGTCGTTGATCCACAGGTTGAGCTTGTTCCACACCTGCGCGTACTGCTTCAGCGCCGCGGTCTTCTTCTCGTCCTGCAGCGTCGACGTCGGCACGTAGAGGTGCCAGGGGTCGTCCGGCACGCCCGGGGCGATGGTGGACGCCCCGTCCTGCGCGTACTTCGCCAGGTAGGACCGCGCCTGCTCGATGCCCAGCGGGGCGACGTCCACCTCGCCCTTGGCGATCACGTTGACGAAGGTGTCGTCGGTGCTCTGCAGCTCCACGAGGTCCACGTCGTCCTTGCTCAGCCCGGCCTCCTGCAGCACGCGCAGCACCAGCGCGCCCTGCGCCTGACCCGGGCTGTAGGCGATACGATTACCCTTCAGGTCCTTGATGTCGGCGACGTCCGCGCCGGGTGCCACCCCCAGCTCGTAGGTGGGGTGCTCCAGCGGGTCCACGGTGCGGCGCGCCGAGACGATGCGCACCGGTTCGTTGGTCCACGTGGCGAACAGCGGCGGGATGTCGGCGACCGCGCCCACGTCCAGCGCGTCGGCGCGGAAGGCCTCGAGCGTCTTCGGCCCGCCGTCGATGTTCGCCCACTCCGGGGTGAAGTCCAGCTCGTCGATCAGGCCGGACGCCTCCAGCGCCGTCTGCGTGCGCGGGTCGCCGATGCGCAGGACGGTGTCCTCGTCGACCTCGTCGGAGATCGCGGCGGTCTCGTCGTAGTCGGCGTCCCCGGT
>JAKDIS010000201.1 GCA_030450335.1 Corynebacterium sp.
CCTAGCAGGTAGCCGCGTTTTCTCCTGAAGCCGCTGTCAGTCCCAACGGGGCTGACAGCGGTTTCACAGTGTGCGGGGGTGGCGTGGCCAGCGCCGTCCCCTACGCTTGTTCACCGACCTGACCACCTGAGCCGACCAACCGAGCCCCGTACGGAAGAGACCATCTGCCATGACCCCTGCCGCACCGTCGCGCCCCGAGCCCACCAGTGACCCGGGGACGGTGTCGGACACGCTGCCGGGGCAGCTATCTCGCAGGACGCCACGCAGGACGCCACGGACCACCGCAGGACGCACCGTCGCCGGCGCGGCCGCGGCGGTGGGCGTCGTCCTGCTGGTGTGGCAGCTGGTGGGCGTCATCGGGCACGTCAGTTCGAGTTACCTGCTGGACGTGGGCGTGTTCCGCGACGCCGGACGTGCCGTCGTGGAGGGCGGCGGGCTCTACGGCGAGGACTTCGACTCACGTAGCGGTTTCGCCTTCATCTACCCGCCTCTCGCGGCGGCGCTGTTTGTGCCGCTGACCTGGTTCGACGAGAACCTCATGGAGGCGTTGTGGACGGCGACGAGCCTGGTGGCCGCCTGGGGTGTGCTGGCGATGGTCGCCGACCGGCTGCGCCTGTGGCGTCCGCTGCTGGTGGCGCTGCCGATGCTGGGCTTCGCGCTGTGCCTGGAGCCGTTGCAGACGCACCTGATGTACGGGCAGATCAACGTGTTCCTGGTGCTGCTGGTCACCGCGGACCTGCTGGGGTACACGCCGCGGTGGCTGCGTGGTGCCGGGGTGGGCCTGGCCGCGGGGATCAAGATCACCCCGGCGGCGTACGCGCTGGTCTTCCTGGTGTCGCGACGCTGGGGCGACCTGGCGCGTTCGGCCGGGACGTTCTTCGTCACGGTGGCGCTCGGCTGGGCGATGCGTCCGGCGGAGTCCCTGTTCTACTGGACGGAGGAGTTCTTCAACGGCGACCGTGGCGGCCCGCCGGACTACGAGGCGAACCAGGCGTTGACCGGGCTGATCTCCCGCGCCGGGGTGGACGGCGACCTGGCGCAGACGATCATGCTGCCCGGGCTGCTGGTCATCGCGGTGCTGGCGGGCTGGGGTGCCTGGCAGCTGGGCCGGGCGGGGCGTCCGGTGTCGGTGCTGCTGCTGATGGTGCTGGCGGTGAGCATCTCCGCGCCGGTGGCGGTCACGCACCACTGGACGGGCATCATCGTGGCGGTGGGGCTGCTGGTCTCGCTGGTGCTGGGCCGGGAGGGTGCCTCGCGCGACTGGGTGACCCTGGTCGGGGTGTTCGTGCTGCTGGCGGCGAACGTGCTGCCGCGCAACGACGTGAGCGTGGGGGCCACGGTGGAGCCGTACTACCGGGCGTTCGAGGGCAACTGGTTGCTCAGCAACGTGCAGGGTATCGCCGGGATCGTGTGTTTCGTGCTGCTGCTGGTGGCCGCGTGGCGCTGCCGCCCACGAGCCTGAGTAACACCCGTGTGAGTTGTCCCCTTAGTATGTGAGTCGTAACGACCACATCAGACTCAGGGGTCACATGAGCTTCACCGGCCGGGCGTCCGTACTCGCCGCCGTCACCGCCACCGCACTGGTCCTCGCCGGCTGCGCCGGCACCACGCAGGACGCCACGTCCGCCGCGCCTTCCGCCACGTCCGCGCCGGCGGCAGCGTCCGGCACGTCGTCCGAGGCGTCCTCCCCGGAGCCGACGACGGACGCGGCCGAGACCGGGGACGCCGGCGACGGAGCCGACGCCGCGTCCGGCGAACCCGCCGTACAGGACATGGTCGACATGCTCGGCACCCTGGAGGTCAAGGGCCGGGCGCCGAAGACCGGCTACAGCCGCGACGAGTTCGGCCAGCGGTGGAAGGACACCGACCGCAACGGCTGCGACCAGCGCAACGACGTCCTCGCCCGCGACATGACCGACATCGACCGGGAGGGCCCGTG
>JAKDIS010000105.1 GCA_030450335.1 Corynebacterium sp.
CCTGCACCTCCCCGGACCAGCTGCGCGCCGAACTGCAGAGCGTGCGCGAACAGGGTTTCGCCCTCGTCGACCAGGAGCTGGAGGTCGGCCTGCGGTCCGTCGCCGCCCCGGTACGTACGCCGGGCGGACGGACCGTCGCCGCGGTCAACGTGTCGACCCGCACCGAGGTCCACGACCTCGACGACCTGCACTCCCGCATCATCCCGGAGCTCGTCGCCACCGCCGCCACCATCAGCGACGACCTCGCCGCGCAGCACCCCTGAGATCCCTGACACCCTTGAACCACCACGGAGGAAACCAATGACAAACAACCCCGAGCCCACCGACCCCGCCGACCCCACCGATGTCGTCCTGTGCTCCCCGCTGCGTACCCCGGTCGGCGCCTACGGCGGTGCCTTCACGGACGTGCCCGTCCAGGACCTGGCGTCCACCGTCGTCGCCGCCATCGTCGAGCGCACCGGCCTGTCGCCCGAGCACATCGACGACCTCATCCTCGGCCAGGCCTCGCCGGACAGTGCCGCACCGGCGTTGGGGCGCGTCGTCGCGTTGGACGCCGGCCTCGGTGAGTCCGTCCCCGGCATGCAGCTCGACCGGCGCTGCGGCTCCGGCCTGCAGGCCGTGGTCACCGCCGCCGCCCACGTCGCCACCGGTGCCGCCGAGCTGGTCATCGCCGGTGGTGCCGAGTCGATGAGCCGCACGGGCTACTCGGTGGACGGTTCGATCCGCTGGGGTGTCAAGGGCGGTGACCTGGTGCTGCACGACCGTCTCGCCGAGGGCCGGGCGTCCGCCGGCGGACGCGACCACCCGATCCCCGGCGGCATGATCGAGACCGCCGAGAACCTGCGTCGCGAGTACGGCATCACCCGCCAGGCGCAGGACGCGCTGGCCACCGAGTCCCACGCCCGTGCCGTCGCCGCCGTGCAGGACGGCACCTTCGCCGAGGAGATCGTCCCGGTCACCGTCCCGGGCAGGCGCCGTCGCGACCCGGACACCGTCGTCGACACCGACGAGCACCCGCGCCCGGGCACCACCGAGGAGAAGCTCGCCGGGCTGCGTCCGGTGATGGGACGCCAGGACGACGAGGCCACCGTCACCGCCGGCAACGCCTCGGGCCAGAACGACGGGGCGGCGGCGATGATCGTCACCACCCGCGCCCGCGCCGAGGAGCTGGGCCTGCAGCCGCTCGCCCGGCTGGCCGGCTGGGCCGTCGCCGGTGTCGCCCCGGAGACCATGGGCATCGGGCCGGTGCCCGCCACCGCCCGGGTGCTCGAGCGCCTGGGGCTGACACTGGACGACCTCGACGTGATCGAGCTCAACGAGGCCTTCGCCTCCCAGGCCCTGTCGGTGCTGCGGCAGTGGGGTGTCGACGCCGACGATCCTCGGCTCAACCCGCACGGTTCGGGCATCTCGCTGGGCCACCCGGTCGGTGCGACCGGCGCGCGGATGCTGGTGACCCTGTGCCACGAGCTTCGTCGCAGGCAGACTGGGGACACGCCCCTGCGTGGCCTGGCCACGATGTGCATCGGCGGCGGCCAGGGGCTCGCCGCCGTCCTCGAGAGCGAAGGATAACGACCGTGAACACACCACTCACCCTGCACGCCGTCGACTACGGGCCGGACGACGCGGCCGCCAGGAACGCAGCGACCGGTACCGTCGTACTGCTCGGCTCCCTCGGTTCGACCACCGAGATGTGGCTGCCGCAGCTCGACGCACTCGGCCACGACCGCCGCGTGATCGCCCTGGACCACCGCGGCCACGGCCGCTCCCCCCTGACCCCGCAGGACGCCCCGGCACCGGGCGTGGAGGACCTCGCCGCCGACGTGCTGCACACCCTCGACGGCCTGGGTGTGGAGAGCTTCACCCTGGTCGGGCTGTCGCTCGGCGGCGCGGTGGCGCAGTACCTCGCCGCCACCAGCGGGCGGGTCGACAAGGCCGTGTTCATCTGCACCGCGGCGAAGTTCGGCGAGCCCTCCGGCTGGGTCGAGCGCGCAGAGACCGCCCGCGGGCAGGGTGTGCGGGCGCTGGCTGACACGGTGATCACCCGCTGGTTCTCCCCGGAGTTCCGCGCGGCCAACCCGGCGACCACGGACCACTACCGTGACATGGTCGCCGACACCGACGACGAGGGTTACGCGGCGTGCTGCGGGGCCCTGTCCGGGTGGGACTTCACCGACCGGCTGTCGGAGATCACCGTGCCCACGCTGGTCATCGCCGGCGAACACGACCCGTCCACCGCCCCGGAGACGGTGAAGGTCATCGCCGACCGCATCGACGGGGCGTCCTACGTGGTGCTCTCCCCGGCGGCACACCTGCCGAACCTCGAGCAGCCGCAGACCGTCAACGGCCTGGTCACCGGCTTCCTGGCGGGCTGACCGGCATGGGGGACGCCGCGCGCCCGGTGGGTCTGGCCCCGTTGTCGGCTCTGGACGTCGCACCCGACCGGCTCGTGCGTCTCGCCGCCGCGGCCGGCTTCGACTTCGTGGGCCTGCGCGTACTCGCCGTCACACCCGAGGAACCGCACCACGACCTGTCCCCCGGCTCGCCCCTGCTGGCCCGGACGATGGAGGCGCTGGACGCCACCGGGTTGTACGTCCTCGACGCCGAGTTCCTGCGCCTGGACGCCACCACCGGCCCCGACGACTGGCTCCCCGCCCTGGAGGCCGCCCGGGCCCTCGGCGCGACCCGCTTCACCGTCGCCGCCGGGGACGAGGACCGCGCGCGGTTGACCGACACGCTGGGGCGGCTGACGCAGGACGCCGCGTCCTACGGCGTGGTGCCCGCCCTCGAGCCGATCTCCTACCGCGCGGTGCGCTCACTGACCGAGGCCGGACGCATCGCGCGCGCCGCCGGGGCACGCGTGCTGCCCGACATGCTGCACCTGGCACGCGTCGGCACCGAGCCTGAGGAGCTGGCACAGGTCGGCGACCTGGTCGACATGGTGCAGCTGTGCGACTGCCCGGCAGCCGCCCCCACCGACACCGCCGGGCTGACTGAGGAGGCCCGGGCCGCCCGTCTGGCCCCCGGCGACGGCGAGCAGGACCTGGCGCGCCACCTGGCCGTCCTGCCGGACGACCTCCCGGTCAGCGTGGAGGTCCCCCACCTCACCGAGCTGGCGCGCCGCGGCGCGCCCGGCTGGATCCACCATCTGCACGACACGACCAGAAGGATGCTCGACACATGACAGACGTGATCATCGTCGGTTCCGGGGCCGGCGGGCTGTCCGCCGCCGTCACCGCCGCCCACCACGGACTGAAGGTGACCGTGGTGGAGAAGGCCGACGTGCTCGGCGGGGCCACCACCTGGTCCGGCGGCTGGGCCTGGACGCCCGGCAGCAGCTTCGCCCGGCGCGACGGGGTGCACGAGGACGCAGAAGAGTTCCGCACCTACCTGCGCGCCGTGCTCGGCGAGCGCTACCGAGGCGATGTCGCCGAGAACATCGACGCCTTCCTGGACGCCGCCCCGGACATGGTGGACTTCTTCCACGACAACACCCGGTTGCAGTTCACCCCGGGCTCGGCGATCAAGGACATCTACGGTGACCTGCCGGGTGCCGGCACCGGGCACCGCTCGGTGGGGCCCGCACCGTTCAACGCCCGGCGAATCCGCCCCGAGGTGCGCGCGAAGCTGCGCCACCAGCTCTACGAGACGTCGTTTCTGGGCATGGGCATCATGGCCGGGCCGGACCTGAGGAAGTTCCTGTCGGCCTCGCGCGGGGACGTGAGCGGCTGGTTCCACGCCGCGCGCCGCGTACTGGTGCACGCCTGGGACATGGTGGTGCACCGGCGCAACATGCAGATGGTCAACGGCGCCGCCCTCGTCGGCCGGTTGGCCGCCTCCGCCGATGACCTGGGCGTCACGATGCTCACCGGGACGACGGCCCACGAGCTGCTGACCGACGGCGCCGGGCGCGTCACCGGCGTGCGCGTGCAGGGGCCGGACGGCACGGCCGAGCTGGCGGCGTCCTGCGGTGTGGTGCTGGCCACCGGCGGGTTCCCGGCGGACGTGGAGCTGCGCAGTGACCTCTTCCCGCGCACGCCCACCGGGCGGGAGCACCACACGTTGGCACCGGAGGAGGCCAGCGGCGACGGGCTGCGCCTGGCGCTTTCGGTCGGCGCGGCGTCCTGCACGGACCTGGCCGCCCCGGCGGCGTGGTGCCCGGTGTCGCAGGTGCCGTACCTCAACGGGAAGGTGGGTACGTTCCCGCACATCATGGACCGGGCGAAGCCGGGGTCGATCGGCGTGGTGTCGACCGGCAGGCGCTTCGTCAACGAGGCCGACGGCTACCACGACTACGTGACGGCGATGCTGGACGCCGCCCCGGCCGGTGAGCCGGTGTGTTCCTGGCAGGTCGCGGACTCCACGTTCGTACGCCGGTACCCGATGGGTATGGCCAAGCCCTTCCCCGTGCCGCTGCTGCCCTACGTGCGCAACGGTTACCTGGTCAAGGGGCGCACGCTGCGGGAAGTGGCGGAGAAGTGCGGCATCGACCCGGACGGCTTGGAGGCCACCGTCGCCCGGTTCAACGACGACGCCCGGCGCGGCGAGGACACGGAGTTCCACCGCGGCGCCACGGAGTTCAACCGTTACGGCGGGGATCCGGCGGTGGGGCCGAACCCGTCGCTGGCTCCGGTGGAGAAGGGACCGTTCTACGCGGTGAAGGTGCTTCCGGGCAGCTTCGGCACCTTCGCCGGCGTCAGTGCCGACGGCAGGGCCCGGGTGCTGGGTGAGGACGGTGCGGCGATCCCGGGCCTCTACACGGCGGGCAACGACCGGGCGTCCATCATGGGCGGGTTCTACCCGGCCGGTGGCATCAACCTGGGGCCGGCGCTGACCTTCGGCTACGTGGCCGGTCGGGAGCTGGCCGGGGTGTAGGCTGCGCGGCATGGTGCAGGGACCGGGAGAGGGACCGTCTCGAGAACAAGTCGAGTTCGCCACCTTGAGGGGGCTCGACGGGTACCGTGCGGCGTTCCCGTCGGTGTTCGCCGGGATGGAGGGCGGGGACGACAGAGTCGCCCGGCGGGTGGTGCAGGCGGCGCACTCCAGTGTGTTGGAGGGGTGGGAACCCACCGACGAGGAGATGGGCGCGCTGGCCGCCGACGTGCGGCGTCCGGAACCGTCCCGGATGGGCGCACGCGAGATCGAGGCGATGGTCGCCGAGCTCGCGCCGTCCGACGGGGAGAGCCGGGATACCCGGACTCAGAAGACGCAGCAGACTCAGCGGACGCAACAGCTGCCGCAGTCGCCCGCCGCCAACCCGGCGGCCGCGTGGCGGCGGTACTTCTACCCCGGCACCGGCGTCCTGCGTAACCGCCTGGGGATCCGCGCGGCGCAGCCACTGTCCGTCGCCGAGCACCGGATGACCTCACGCCTCGGCGCGGACCTCGCCGACCTGGCGGTCGAAGGTGAGCTGCACGGGGAGACCACCAGCGAGAAGCTCGCGTGGATCCACGCGGAGCTCTTCGGCGGGATCTACGACTTCGCCGGCACCTTCCGGGACGTGAACATGACCAAGGGCGGGCAGAGTTTCGGCGACCACGCGAGCATGGGCATGTACCTGCGTCAGGTCGACGGGCTGATTCGCCGCGTCGACTGGGACGGTGCCGGTTTCGCGCAGACCGTGGACGGACTCGCCGAGGTGCACACCGACCTGAACTTCGCCCATCCCGCCCGGGAGGGCAACGGCCGCACGGGACGGTTGTTCATGACCGACCTGGCCGCACGCCACGGTGTGGTGCTGGACTTCTCCGCGGTGGACCGGGAGTCCTGGATCGCCGCGTCCGCGGCGACGTTCGGGGACGCCCAGGGACTACGTATGGACACCGGCCCCATGGAGGAGGTCTACCGGCGTATCGCCCGGCCTCGTTCTCCCCGGTCGTGACGTTTTCGCCGTGATAGGCCCGCGGCGAACCACGGGAGGTCACCATGCTGTCGGAACCCACGAAGGGGCACATCTACTTCGCCGAGTACGACGTGATGAAGTCCGTATCTGCGAGCCTGGGCGTCGCGTACTCCAACCGGTACGACGCGGCGGCCACCGAGGCTGAGCGGCAGTGGTGGGAATCCCGGCGCCAGGCTCTCCGCACGTATGTCGCGGCAGCCGTCGACACCGACCGGGAGGACCTGCTGACCCGCTGCCGGATGATGCGCGCCGAGTTCGACCGCATCGGCGGGCTCGGATCCCCGGGCGGGGAGTGAGCGGCGCGGCGGCGAGACTCGCCCAACTACACTGACCGGCGTGACCACCACCGACCGCCTCCACCACACACAGGTCAGGGAGATCCTGTCGCTGCAGCAGAGCGTGCCCGCCCACGGCGGACTCCTCGTCCGTGTTCACGACCGCTGCGCCGGTGGCGCCGGGCTGCTGCGTCAACTGGCCACCGGGTCCCCGGGGTGGCGGACCGTGCAGCAGCGGCTGCTGCCCGACGGCGGCGAACTCGATCAGGCCACGCTCGACCAGCACGCGATCGACGCCACGGCCGACACCCTCCTGCTCGTCGAGGACCTGGACCGCGCCGCGGCGTCCACCGTGCGCCGGCTCGTCGCCGAGACCCAACGACGTGACCGCCCGGCCCGCCTGATGGTGGTGGGAACCGCCACTGCCACCGACTTCACCGCCGACATCGACGTGATCCTGCCTCCCCTCTCCGTCGCCGAGGTCGCCACGTACTGCGAGACCACGACCGGACGCATGCCCGCACCACACACGGTCGAGCAGATGCACGCGATGACCGGAGGACGTATCGACCTGCTCGCCGAGTTGCTCGGGGTGTTCCCCTGCGTCCCGGACACCTGGGCCGCCTCCCTCGACCGTGTCCTCGACCGGGCCCTCGACCAGGCCCTCGACCAGGACTCCCCTGGGCTCACCGACCTCCTTCAGGCCGTCGTCGTCAGCGGTGCACCGGACGCCTCCCCTGTCCCCGTCGCACTGATCGTCGCCATGGGCGCATCCCTCGACGTCGCCGGGCAGGACGTATTCCGCACCGTCCTGCGCACCGTGCAGTGCGATACCGCAGGGACGCACGTGCAGTTCCGCGACCCTCGTCACCGCGCGGCCGTCCTCGATCGCACACCGCCGGCGACCCTGGCGCAGCTGCACCGGCGGGCCGCCGAGGCCTGCACCGACACCGACCGCCGGCTGCACCACCGGTTGCACGCCGCACTGGCCGCCGGAGACACACAGGACGTCGGGCACACCCGGGACCTGCTGCGGGAGGCCGCCGAACAGCACCACCGGAACCAGGACTGGGCCGGCGAGGCCACCGCCCTGCGCAGCGTGCATGTGGATCCCGCCGCCACCGCCATGGCACTGACGAGGGCGGGGAACCTCGATGCGGCACGGTTGTGGTCACGCGCCGGCGACACCGCGGCGTCCTGCCGCTCGACGCTGGCGATGCACGACGGCGACCGGCGCCGCGCCCACGGCGCGCTCGACGGCACAGGCGGTCCCGACGCTGCGCGCCAACGCGCCGTGCTCGCCCTGGCCGACTGGAACCCGGGCGCCATGCTCGGGCACGCCACCACCGCCGGCGACGACCTGCTCACCGGCATCACCCGGCGCATCACCGGCGACACGCACGCCGGCCCCCTGCACCCCCTGGTCGACGGCTGGCTCGCCCTCGTCGACGACGACCCGCTGACCGCCCGCGACCTGCTCACCACGCACGACACGAACACCACACCCGGCTCCGAACCGTCCGGCCCGTTGCCTGCCGTCTGGCGCGACGCATGGCTGGCGCGCACCCACTACGTCCTCGGCGACTTCGACGCCGCCCGCCGCGTCGTCGACCGCGGCCTGGCCACCGGTGAGGCCCACGGCAGCGTCCTGCTGGAACCGGTGCTGCTGTGGACGGGCACCCAGGTCGCCGCCTTCCAGGGCGACTCCCTCGGCGCCGGACGCTACACCGCGCGTCTGCCGGACGACCCGGACTCCTTCCTCATCCAACGCCTGCCGGCGGCGATGAGCCGCATGATCACCACCGCCAACAGCAGCGACCTCGTCGCCGCGCTGCGCATGGGCGAGTCGCTGGCGCGCATCGGCACGGAGACCGACACCCAGCAGCCCGGTTTCTGGCCGTGGGAGGACGTCTACGCGCAGTGCCTCGTGCGCGCCGGACGCATCCGCGCCGCAGACGCGGTGGTCACCGAGGCCGAACAACGCGCAGAGCACCGGGCCGCCGCCCGCGGGACGACCCCACTGCCGTCACTGGCGGCGAAGCTGCGCGTGCCGCGCGGCAGCATCCTGCTGCGCCGCGGCGAGGTCGAGGCCGGGCTGCGCTGCTTCGACGAGGCCGTGGACATCATCGCCGACACCCCGATGCGCGCCTACCACTCGCGCATCCTGCTGGAGTACGGCCTGGTGCTGCGCCGCCTCGGTCGGCGTCGACGTGCCGACGAGGTCTTCTCCCGCGCCGAGGAGGTCTTCGCCTCCATGGGCGCGGCGGCGATGGTGGAACGCTGCCGGCGCGAACGCCGCGCGGCGGGGATCAGCGGAAGCAGCACAGACGTCGTAGCGTCCGACGCCTCCGAGGAGACGACCCCGCTGCTCTCCACCCAGGAGGAGCAGATCGCGGTGATGGCCGCCGACGGCTCCACCAACCGCGACATCGCCCGGGAGCTGACCCTGTCGGCGAAGACGGTCGAGCACCACCTCACCCGCGCCTACCGCAAGCTCGGGGTCGCCGGGCGCCGGGAGCTCTC
>JAKDIS010000013.1 GCA_030450335.1 Corynebacterium sp.
CTGCCGACCCTGCCGAGGAACTCGTCGACATCGACGTCGATCGGGCCGTTGCGGTCCACCCAGCGCTGCTTCTGCTCCGGGCTGAGGCCGTCCACCGCGGTGGAGATCTGGTCCTTGAGACCGTCGAGCTCACTGATGCGCTCGTCCAGGGCCGTCTGCCGCGACTCCAGCTGGCTCAGCTGGAAGTCGGCGGAGGCCTTCGACCGGTTCGCCTTCGACTCCAGGTCCGCCGCCTCCGACAGCCCCTCCTGGAAAGCGGAGAGAGTGGAGGTGCGGTCGTTGTTCAGCGCGGTGGCGAAGGCGCGACGGTCGATGGCGTCCTGCGGGTTCGCAGAACCGGTGACCGCGGAGACCGGGTCGATGACCGCGCCACGGTAGAGCGACTGCGACAGCTCGGTGACGGGACCACGGTTCGCCTCGACCTCCTCGCGGGCCTGGGTGGCCTGCTCGGAGTAGTGCTCGGAGGCACGCACGGCCCGGTCGAGCTGGGCGTGGGTCTCGTCGAGGGCACCGGTGTTCTCCTGCACCGCGTCGCTGGCCTCCTGGGCCTGGCGGGAGACCTCGGCGAGTCGGTCGAGGAGACCGTCCGCGTCGTCCGGGAGGGGTGAGACGTCGATCGCGTCAGCGGCGTCGGAACCGTCAGAGCCTGAGGTGGCTGCGTCCGGGTCCGCGGCGACGATGGAGGTGGAGGTGACGGTGAGCACGACAGCGGCACCGATGCCGATGATGGCCCTGGCCGACGCACTACCGGTGGAACGCTTGGCCCCCGAGGGGCGGATCCTGCTCACAGTAACTTGAACCTCTTCACCTTGTCACGAAAGTCAACGTCGATATAGTGCCATACCAGTACGGGAGGGACGTAGTCCCACACGCACGGCGCCCCAGGTGGGGGTACCCCGGCGGGTACCCACCACGCTGGAGCTGCGGCCGAACACGTCGAACGCGTCCTAGAAGCGGACGGCGTTGTTGATCGGCATGTAGTTCAGGTCGTTGACCTGGACCGGGGAGCCCTCGTTGAGGGCGTGGACGATCTTGCCGTCGCCGATGTAGATGGCGACGTGCGAGGCGCCGGAGTAGTAGGAGACGACGTCTCCCGGCTGCAGGGAGTCGATGGAGACCGGGGTGCCGGCGCCCGCCTGCTCGCCCGAGGTGCGCGGGATGGACTTGCCGGCCTGGCTGTAGGCCCAGCTGGTCAGTCCGGAGCAGTCGAAGGCGTCCGGGCCGGCGGCGCCCCAGGAGTAGGGTGCGCCCTGCTTCGACATGGCGGCGTCGGCGATCTGCTGGCCGACACTGTCGGAGGAGGAGGATGCCGGGGCCTCGGAGGAGCCGGCGGCGGGTGCGGCCTGCTCGGCCGCGGCGATGAAGGGATCCACGTCCACGTGCTGCTTGGCGAAGTCAACGGCCTCGTTCGGAACGTCGACGCTGATGTCGGAGTTCGGAACCTCGACGGTAACGGCCTGAGCGGTGGCAGGCAGGGCGAGGACGGCGCCCATGCCCACGGCAGCGACGGCTACGGCGTTGCGGCGGGAGTGGTCCTTCTTCATACGGTGCTTGCCCATGAGGGATGTTGCCTTTCTGATTGCTGTCGGGGACGTCCCGGATACGTCACGGCGTCGCCCCTTAAGGTCACGAGAAGATTACGAAAACTGCGCGACCGTGTCCAACTGCCGGGCCGTGACCAAGCCGTGAGCAGTTCGCTATTTAACCGTTATCCAATCGCGACCAAAGCTTGACCCGATTCCCCCAACCAGGCGAGTAGCCGAACCTGAACGCCATGACCAGCAGGGACGTTGCCGTCACGCCGACCGGAAGCTGCGGACGCCGCCTCACGCCACCGCCGCAAGAAACTCTACTGTGATCCTCGTCACACTTGCCGCACGGCGGGGCGCCATCGCCACATCGACCACACCCGTACCACCGTCGTGACCTTCCATGTGCGTCTCTATCCGTCCGTGTCAGTCCATGTCCGTGCCGCGCCGTAGACTCTGTGCCTGTGAACACCCCCCTCGAGCACGAACTCGCCGCCGCACTCTCCGACTGCGTGGTCATCGACTGCGAGACGACCGGGCTGGACCCGTCCTGCGACCAGATAATCGAGTTCGCCGCGCTCTCCGTGGTGGACGGTCGACCTGCGGGCCTCTACCACTCGCTGGTGAGCCCCGGGCGCCCTCTGGACCGCGACATCAGCGAACTGACCGGTATCGACGACGAGACGTTGAGCGACACCCCCACCTTCGCCCAGATCGCCGACGACATTGCCTCCGTGGTCGGGGGCCGGTTGGTCGTCGGGCACAACGTCTCCTTCGACATCGCCTTCGTCGACGCGGAGTTCCGGCGCCAGGAGCGCGAGAGCGTCCTGGATGCGCGTCGTTCCGTGTGTACCGCGGCCTCGGCGCGTGAGCTCCTCCCCCGCTCCATGGTCGGCCGGTACAAGCTGGCGACGCTGGCGGACGTCCTGGAGCTGGAGCACCGTCCCTCCCACCGTGCCGTGGACGATGTGCTCGCCACCGTCGACCTGCTGTCCAGGCTGTATGCGGTGGCTGCAGGCGGGGACTGACGGCAAGGACCACGGGTAAGGGCTAAGGAGGGTAAGGAGGGTAAGGAGCGACACGAAGAACCCCGCCCCGCCGACCGTGGTGACACGGTGGGCGGGGCGGGGTTCTCACGGGGTGGAGAGGGTTCAGGGGTTCTCGTGACCCTCGTCGCTGAGCTTGCGACGGTTCTCCTCCTGGAGACGCATCAGCATCTCCTTGTGCTCGTGCTCGTTGGCCTCCTCGATCTCCTCGACCTGGGACACGATGTCCTCCGGGTCCGGGGAGAACAGAGAGCCACGGCCGGGCTGGCCGGCGAAGCCGAGCTGGTTGAGGCGGCGCGGCACCGCGGCACCGGCGTAGTCGAGCGGGATCGGGTGACCGTGCTCGTCGACCGGGCCGAGGGGCTGGTGGACCTCGATGAAGCCACCGGAGGGCAGCTGCTTGATCGTACCGGTCTCGATGCCGTGCTCGAGCACCTCACGGTCGGAGCGCTGGAGACCCAGGCAGATCCGGTAGGTGACGAAGTAGGCGATCGGGGGCAGGATGATGAACCCGATACGACCGATCCACGTCATGGCGTTCAGCGAGATGTGGAAGAACACTGCCACGTGGTCGTTACCACCCGAGATGGTCAGGATCGCGTAGGCGACCAGGGCCATCACACCGAGGGAGGTACGCACCGGCACGTCGCGGGGACGCTGCAGCAGGTTGTGGTGCGCCTTGTCCTTCGTGAAGTGCTGCTCGATGAACGGGTAGGCGAACAGCAGCATGACCAGGATGCCCAGCAGGATCGCGACCCAGACAACGGCGGGAACCGTGTAGCTGCCGAGGTAGAGCTCCCACGCCGGCATGATTCGCGCGGCACCGTCCGTCCACAGCATGTAGATGTCGGGCTGGGAACCGGCGGAGACCTGCGACGGGTTGTACGGGCCGAGGTTCCAGATCGCGTTGATCTGGAAGACACCGGCGAGCAGTGCCACGAAGCCGAAGGTGATCAGACCGAAGGCCGAGGAGTGCACGGCGAACACGGGGATCACGCGGGCACCGACGACGTTGCGCTCGGTACGGCCCGGTCCGGGGAACTGGGTGTGCTTCTGGTACCAGACCAGCGCCAGGTGGGCGGCGATCAGTGCCAGCAGGATCGCGGGGATCAGCAGGACGTGGGCGATGTACAGGCGCGGGATGATGATGTCGCCCGGGAAGTCGCCGGCGAACATGATCCAGTGCAGCCAGGTACCGATGATCGGCAGACCGATGATGATCGCGGACATGATGCGCAGACCCACGCCGGAGAGCAGGTCGTCCGGCAGCGAGTAGCCCATGAAGCCCTCGGCGATGGACAGCAGCAGCAGGACGCAGCCGATGATCCAGTTCGCCTCACGGGGCTTGCGGAACGCACCGGTGAAGAAGATGCGCATCATGTGGACCATGATCGACACGGCGAACAGCAGTGCCGCCCAGTGGTGCACCTGGCGGATGAACAGACCGCCACGGACCTCGAACGAGATGTTCAGGGCCGTCTCGTAGGCACGCGACATCTCCACACCGTTGAGCGGTGCGTAGGCGCCGTCGTAGATGACCTTCGACAGCGAGGGATCGAAGAACAGCGTCAGGTAGACACCCGACAGCAGCAGGATGATGAAGGAGTAGAGCGCGATCTCACCGAGCATGAAGGACCAGTGGCTCGGGAAGACCTTGTTCATCTGCTTCCGGAGACCGCCGGCAGCAGTGTAACGCTCGTCGAAGTTGTTGGCCGCCTCTGCGAGACGGGAGGGCTTTGTGGGTGTGCTCATGACTGACGCTCCCAGAAGGCAGGGCCGACGGGCTCGACGAAGTTCTTGTCGGCGTACAGGAACCCGTCCTCATCGACGTTGATGGACAGCTCGGGCAGTGCGCGGGCGGCCGGGCCGAACACCGGCTTACCCCAGTGCAGTGCATCGAACTGCGACTGGTGGCACGGACAGAGAATGCGGTTGGTCTGCTGCTCGTACAGGGAGGTCGGGCAGCCGATGTGGGTGCAGATCTTCGAGTAGGCGTAGTAGTCGCCGTAGTGGAAGTCCTCCTGGCCCTCACGCTGGACAGCCCGGACGGCGTCGGCGTGACGGAGGCGGATGAGCATCACGGCGTTGCGCGAACCGTGGATCGAGTGCATCTGCTCCTCGTACACGTCGCGGGTTGCGTCGAAGTCGTCGTGGTCGTTGACCATCTCCTCGGTCATCGGGAAGACCGTCTCCATACCGCCGGCGTCGAGATCCTCCGGGCGGACACGGATCAGGCGGTTGACGCCCTCGGTGCTCCAGTGACCGTCGTGCTCCTCGGCGATAGCACCGGTGTCGCGGCCGAGGTACACCTTCTCCCCCTCGTTGACGAGGGTCCAGCCGGTGGTCCACAGCGTGCCGTCGCCGTCGATGCCCATCGCACGGGGCTTCCACGGGTTCCTCACGATACCGCCCAGCGGCAGGGCGATCGCCACACCGGCGAGCGCCACTCCGGCGCCACCCAGGCCCATGAGGACCTTGCGGCGTCCGAGGGTGGAGGTCTTCCACGCGTCGTTGAGCAGCGCGGTCATCGTCCGGCGGTCCACCTCGTCGGAGGGGCCGTCGTGACGCTTCTGGACCGCGATCTCCTCGGGGACGAACTTCTTGGAGAACTGCACCGCGCCGATACCCAGCGTGATGATCGACAGACCGGAGGTCACACCGAGCAGCGGGGTGTAGAGGCTGTAGACCCACAGCCCGTCCTGCTCGAGGTGCTTGTACTCCCACGGCCAGAACAGGTAGACCGCGATGAATGCGAGGCCGAAGACGACGGAGAGTGCCCACCAGAAGCCGACGCCGCGGGCGGCGCGCTTCTCGGCCGGGTCGTTCTCCACCGGGAAGCGCTCCTTGCGGAAGGCAACGGTGACGTCGTCGAGCTCGGTACCGAGGCGGGCGAGCTCCTCGTCGCTCATGCCCTTGATCTCTTCTTCAGAGTAGGTGCTCTTGATCTCACTCATGACCGGGTTCCAATCCACATGGCCGTGCCGATCAGCACGACGATCCCGACGATCCACATCAACATGCCCTCAGTGACCGGGCCGATCCCGCCGAGGCCGAGGCCGCCGGGGTTGGGGGTCTCCTTGGAGGACTTGATGTACGCGATGATGTCCTTCTTCTCGTCAGCGGTCAGCTGACGGTCGGAGAACTTCGGCATGTTCTGCGGGCCGGTGAGCATGGCCTGGTAGATCTCCTGCTCGTTGGCCGCGTCGAGGTCCGGGGCGTACTTACCGCCGGACAGGGCTCCGCCACGACCGGTGAAGTTGTGGCAGGAAGCGCAGTTCAGGCGGAAGAGGTCGGAACCACGCGAGACGTCCGAGGGGTCGATCTCGCCGTCGTTGTTGTGGGATCCGCGCAGGGACTCCATGGCGATGGTCCCGTCCTCGTCCTTGACGATTCCGGGGCCGCCGCCGTTGGCGTTGACGTAGGCCGCGAGAGCCAGCGTCTGCGCCTCGTTGAAGCGCGCGTCCTTACGGTCGGCCTGGGCCTCGTTGCGCTTCATCGGCATGCGGCCGGAGTGCACCTGGAAGTACACGGCACCTTCGCCGACGCCGACCAGGGACGGACCGCGGTCCTGGACGCCCTGGAGGTTGGCGCCATGGCAGGTGATGCAGGCGACCTCGTAGATCTCCTGGCCCTGGGTGATCATCGACTGCGCGTCCTGCTGCGCGGTCGCGGACTGGGGGTCCGGGGTGAAGGCCTGGGCGACCAGACCTGCGCCGGTCAGACCGAGCACGAGCGCCAGCGCTCCAGCCATGGTCCGGCGCAGTTTACGCCGGGTACGACGCTTCTTGCGTGTTGTGGATGCCGGGGCGGAGGCCGCCACCGGGGTCTCCCCCTCGGGAGTTGGATTGTTCGTATCCATCTTGTTCCCTTAACTCGTCATTTGGAAGGCGATGGGCTTAACGGCCGAGCGTCACACATCGGCCCGTCCGGCCTACTGGATGAAGTAAATGGTGATCCACAGTCCGATCCACACGACGTCGACGAAGTGCCAGTAGTACGACACGACGACGGCGGCGGTGGCCTGGGCTGGAGTGAACTTCGACTTCACCGTGCGGAGCAGCACGACCACGAAGGCAAGCACGCCGGCGAGGACGTGTGCGCCGTGGAAGCCGGTGGTGATGTAGAACACCGACCCGTAGACGCTGCTTGAGATCGTGGTGCCGTGCTGCACGAGGTGGATGTACTCGTACGCCTGCCCGGAGAGGAAGATCAACCCCAGGACAACCGTGAGTGCGTACCACTTCCGCAGACCGAACACGTCCCCGCGCTCCGCGGCGAACACCCCCCACTGGGCGGTGAACGACGACGACACCAGAATCACGGTGATCGCCAGAGCGAACGGGACGTTGAGCTCGGTAGGCTCGGAGGGCCAGTTTCCGTTCGAGTTCGCCTTCGAGACGAAGTACATCGCGAACAGGCCCGCGAAGAACATCAATTCCTGGGACAGGAACACAATCGTGCCGACGCTGACCATGTTCGGTCGGTTCAGCGTCACGGCACGCTGCGGTGCTGCCATGCTTTGGTTTCCAACTGCGCTCGTCACGCGTACAAGTATGACCGACCCCGGCCCCCTAGTCGATTCGCAACCCCGGCGAGTTCAGGGGTTTCTGCAAAACCGCTGGTAGTGGCTTCACGTTTCCTGGCAACTCACCACAAACGGGGTTAGCCGGGAACTCTTGCCGATCATTTACGACGCACCCGCATCACCGCAGGTTGACCGTCTGTCGCGCCGTCCCCCGACGCATCCCCGCCCTCCGTCGCGCCCCTCTCCGACACCCCCGTACCGGGGGGTTGGGAACTGCCAGGAACCTGACCCGTCAGAGACCGGCAGATCACCTGGGCCGTAGAGGCCGATCCATTCCGGGAAGTCTACCCAAGACACGCTGCGACGACCCAATCAGCGGCCCCTCTCCCCCGCCCCTGAACCACGCCGGACCACGTGCCGCGTCCTGCGCCGTCCTGAACGGCCCCGGCGCCGCTGCACGTAATAGGATGGCAACGTCCCCAGGCGGACACAGCCAACGACCAGACCCACCGAGAGGACGGCACCGATGCCGGACGACCTGACCCCGAAATCTCCCGACCACGTCACGCCCCTGGGCTCCGACCGTCTCCCCGGGAGCTACTTCACCTGGCCCGGGGTCCTGGACCGCATCGGACGCCACGAGGAGCTCAGCGAGTCGCAGATCACCTGGGCCGTCAGCCAGGTGATGGAGGGAGGCGCGACGGACGCCCAGCTCGCCGCCTTCGCCTTCGGCCTGCGCGTCAAGGGCATCACCGCCGCCGAGCTCTCCGCCGCGGCCTCCGCCATGCGCTCCTTCGCCACACCGGTCGACTTCAGTGACATCCCCGACGCCGTCGACATCGTCGGCACGGGCGGCGACGGCCACCACACCGTCAACATCTCGACGATGGCGTCCTTCGTCGTCGCCGCGACCGGCGTGCCGGTCGTCAAGCACGGCAACCGTGCGGCGTCCTCAAAGTGCGGCGGGGCGGACGTCCTGGAGGTGCTGGGCCTGGACATCGACCGCTCCCCCGACACCATCCACGAGGACGCCCTCAAGACAGGTTTCGCGTTCATGTTCGCCAAGACCTACCACCCGGCGATGCGCTTCGCCGGCCCGGTGCGTTCCGAACTCGCCGTACCGACGCTGTTCAACCTCCTCGGCCCCATGACCAACCCCGCCGGCCCGAAGTTCGGCCTCATCGGCTGCGCGTTCCGCGACATGATGCCGATCATGGGCGGCGCCTTCGCCCACCAGGGTGTACGCGCCCTGATCGTGCGGGGGCTCGACGGGATGGACGAGATCAGCGTGTGCGCCCCCACCGAGGTCGTCACCGTCGACGAGGACGGCCGCACCGGCGAATTCACGATCAACCCGCGCACCTTCGGCCTCGACGTCTACGACGACGACGCGCTCAAGGGCGGCGACCCGGAGTACAACGCCGACATCGCACGCCGACTGATGGCCGGGGAGATCACCGGCGCAGTCAAGGATGCTGTCCTGATCAACGCAGCCGCCGCCCTGACCGCCGTGCACGGCTGGGACGGCGACCTGAAGTCGGCCCTCGCCGAGCAGCTCGCCGTCGCCCGTGAGGCGTTGGAGTCCGGCGCCGCGGAGAAGAAGATGAACGACATCATCAACCTCTGAGCCTGATCCGGGGGCCATCCCCCGGACATGCCGAAAGGAGCACCCGCGAGGAAGATGCGGGTGCTCCTTGTCACGTGTACCCCGTCGTCAACGGGGCGCAGGTGTCGTTACTCCTTCTCCGGCGGGAGGCCGTACTGGAGGTTCAGCATCGTGGTGGACCAGACCAGCATGACCGCGCCGAGCAGGATCAGCCAGATGAGGAAGAAGGCGATGCCGTAGGCCATCATCACGATGGCCAGGGACATCAGGAAGGGCCAGCCCGAGTGCGGGGAGAAGAAGCCCAGCACGCCGGCGCCGTCCTCGATCTCGGCCTCCTCCCAGTCCTTCGGCTCGATGTCGGCCTTGGAGTTGCTCAGGTGGAAGTACACACCCAGGAACAGGGTCAGCAGGGTCGCCAGGACAAGCCCGGTTCCACCCGCCCACTCGATACCCTGGACGTTTGCGTCGTCGTTCAGCTGCGACGTCGCGTAGAAGTACACGACCGCCATCACCGTCAGGAACAGTGAGAGTCCGTACATCAACTTGGCTGTCTGCCGCATTGTTGTCTCCTAGTGTCTCGTCGCCGACTAGGCGGAACGGTCGATGTAGTTGTCGCCCTCGACACCCCGGGTAGCCTCACGGCCGGGGAGGAAAGGCTGGGTCGAGGTGGCGTAGGGGTCCTCGCCGATCTCCGCCAGCGCCTCAGCATTGGTGGCCTCGGGGTTGGCCTCGCGGTAGGCGATGTAGGCCGCGAAGTTCTCCGGGCTCACAGCACGCACCTCGAAGTTCATCATCGCGTGGTAGGTACCGCACATCTCGGCGCAACGGCCCACGAAGGCGCCTTCGCTGTCGATGCTCTCGATCTGGAACCGTCGCTCGGACTGGTTCGCCTCGGGGTGCGGGAACACGTCGCGCTTGAACAGGAACTCCGGAACCCAGAAGGAGTGGATCACGTCGGAGGACGCGAGGTTGAACTCGATCGGGGTGTTCGTCGGCAGGACGAGCACCGGGACCTCCTCGGAGGTACCCAGGGTCTCGATCTGGTTGTAGTGCAGGTAGGTGAAGTCCTCGGCGGACTTACCGTGGATCGGGCCCACGGACTGGCCGTGCTCGTCACGGTCGTCCTGCGGCACGGCGGCGTTAGCCTCGGCCGCGTCCGCACGGTCCTGGTCCTGGCCCACGTACTCCTGCCCGTCCTCGGTCAGGTCTCCGCTCACCTCGCCGTAACCGAACTTCCAGTTCCACTGGTAGGCCGTCACGTCAACGGTCACCTGCGGGTCCTTGTCCAGTGCGGTGACCTTGTCCTGGGTCTGCACGGTGAAGAAGAACAGGCCCATGACGATCAGCACCGGGATGACGGTCAACGTCAACTCCAGCGGAACGTTGTAGGCCGTCTGCCTCGGGAACTCCGGCTTGCCCTTCTTGGCAGCGCGCTTGTCGCTGTCCCGGAAGATCACGAGGAACATGAGAGCCCACATGATGATTCCGATGATCCAGGCTACGACCCAGGTCCACACCCAGAAGTTACCCATGGACTGGGCCTCCGGGGTGATTCCGTCGGGCCAACCCATGCGCAGGGCATGGAAGAAACCGTTGTCGGGGGGTGCGACATCGCAGCCGACCAGGGCAAGGGATCCGAGTCCCAGCACGCCGGCGAGGCCGAGCTTGCGACCTCTTCCGTGAACTTTTCGCTGTACCACGCGAGTATGCCTTCCTCAATCACACGTCGTGTTCATCGGAACGCCGGTGTCCGTCGCCTGCAGAGGACGGACTCGGGTCCCGTGTCATGATCCGACAATAGTGCATGGAGGGGGCTGCCCCTGCATCATGCACACCATTGTGATTTTCTGTCGGCCCTATTCGGGGTTGCTGGGGGTCAGCTGGAAGCCCACCCGGGTGTCCCGCATGTCCCGTCTGTGCCAGGCCAGCGCCGGGTAGTATCCTAAAGGGCTTACGCACGCGCACGAGGCTGACGTCCGCCGACCGCATCCCCCACCGATGAATCGGCGCAGGGATCCGTCCGGCACCGCGACGTCGGCCACCGACGACACTTACGGAGATGACCCCCAGACCTCATGTGTGGACTTCTTGGATTTCTGACGGCACAGGGTGACGCCCCCGACTACGTGGACACCACCGCCCACGCCCTCCCCTGCATGCGGCACCGCGGCCCGGACGAGGACGGCACCTGGAACGACGACGACGTGGTCTTCGGCTTCAACCGCCTGTCGATCATCGACCTCGAGCACTCCCACCAGCCTCTGCAGTGGGGGCCGGCCGACCAGCCCGCCCGCTACTCGATGACCTTCAACGGTGAGATCTACAACTACCTCGAGCTCCGCGAGGAGCTGCAGGCCGAGGGCTACGAGTTCGAGACCTCCGGCGACTCGGAGACCATCGTCGTCGGCTTCCACCACTGGGGGGCCGACGTGGTCAACCACCTGCGCGGAATGTTCGCCTTCGCCGTGTGGGACGCCGTGGACCGCACGATGTTCCTCGCACGCGACCCCTTCGGCATCAAGCCGATGTTCTACGCCACCACCCCGGCAGGAACCGCCTTCAGCAGCGAGAAGAAGTCGATCCTGGCGATGGCCGAGTCCATCGGTCTAGGCCTCGACCTTGATGACCGTGCGATCACGCACTACACCGACCTGCAGTACGTTCCGGAGCCGGAGACGCTGCACGCCGGGATCCGCCGCCTGGAGTCCGGCTGCCACGCCACCCTCACCCCGGGAGGCGAGGTCAAGGCAGTGCGCTACTTCGAGCCGACGTTCCCCGTCACCCCGGTTCCCGCGGGTTCGGAGCAGGCGCTGTACACGAAGATCGCCGACGCCCTGCAGGACTCCGTGGCCAAGCACATGCGTGCCGACGTCACCGTGGGGTCCTTCCTCTCCGGCGGCATCGACTCCACCGCCATCGCCTCACTGGCCAAGCAGCACAACCCCGACCTGTTGACCTTCACCACCGGGTTCGAGCGCGAGGGCTACTCCGAGGTCGACGTGGCCGCCGAGTCCGCCGCGGCGATCGGCGTGGAGCACATCGTCAAGGTCGTCTCCCCCGAGGAGTTCGCCGCCGCCGTCCCGAAGATCATCTGGTACCTCGACGACCCGGTGGCCGACCCCGCCCTGGTGCCCCTGTACTTCGTGGCCGCGGAGGCACGCAAGCACGTCAAGGTCGTGCTGTCCGGTGAGGGCGCCGACGAACTCTTCGGTGGCTACACCATCTACAAGGAGCCGCTCTCCCTCGCTCCGTTCGAGAAGGTCCCCTCCCCGATCAAGAAGGTCCTGCGCACCCTCGGCGACGCCCTGCCGGACGGGATGCGCGGCAAGTCGCTGCTGCAGCGCGGCACCACGCCGATGGAGGAGCGTTACTACGGCAACGCCCGCTCCTTCAACTACGAGCAGCTCGAACGGGTGCTGCGCATCGCCCGCCCGGAATGGGACCACCGCGAGGTCACCGCCCCGATCTACGCCAAGTCGAAGGACATGGACCCGGTCGCCCGGATGCAGCACCTCGACATGTTCACCTGGCTGCGCGGCGACATCCTGGTCAAGGCGGACAAGATCACCATGGCCAACTCGCTGGAGCTGCGCGTGCCCTTCCTGGACCGTGTGGTCTTCGACGTGGCGCAGACGATCCCCCACGAGCTCAAGGTCGGCAACGGGACCACGAAGTACGCCCTGCGCCGCGCCCTGGAGCTCATCGTCCCCGAGCACGTGATCAACCGGAAGAAGCTCGGCTTCCCGGTCCCGCTGCGCCACTGGCTCGCCGGCGACGAGCTCTACGACTGGGCCAAGCGCAACATCGAGGAGTCCAACACCGACCACATCTTCGACAAGGCGCAGGTCCTGGCGATGCTGGACGAGCACCGCGTGTCGATGACCACCGGTTCGGGCCCCGACCACTCCCGGCGCCTGTGGACGGTCATCGCGTTCATGATCTGGCACGGCATCTTCGTCGAGGACCGCATCCACCCGGACATCGACGAGCAGGACTACCCGGTCCAGCTCTAGTCCCCCGCGGCGGTCCCCGCCGCAGTCTCCCCCGGGAAAGACGAAACTCCCCGCACCCAGGTCACTGGGGCGGGGAGTTCGGCCGTCCGGGGCCAGACCGTGAGGTCTAGCTGAACGAGTCGCCGCAGGCGCAGGACCCGCCGGCGTTCGGGTTGTCGATGGTGAACCCCTGGGACTCGATCGTGTCGGAGAAGTCGATCTTCGCACCGGTCAGGTACGGCGCCGACATCTTGTCCACGATCAGCCGGACGCCCTCGACCTCGTCGACGAGGTCTCCGTCCAGGGTGCGGTCGTCGAAGAAGAGCTGGTAACGCAGCCCGGCGCAGCCACCAGGCTGCACCGCGATACGCAGGGCAAGGTCGTCGCGACCCTCCTGGGCCAGCAGGCCGGCGGCCTTACCTGCGGCGGCGCTGGTCAGCTCGACACCGGTGGACTTCTCGGCGGTCTTCTCGGGAGCGGTCATGAATTTCCTCCTCGGTAATGCGGATATGCCCAAACTACTATCCATCAACCATGAAATCCAGTGATCTATTCCCGCACCCGGCCGCACACCGGCCCACCAGCCCCGCCCGGATCATCACCCTCGTTGGTCGGGTGAACCTCCCGTGCTCTAGCCTGTGAGGTGTGAAACTTCCGTGGAAGAAAGACGACGACAGCGAGGTGGCGGCCGGTGACGCCACCCTGGACGGCATCGACGGCGCAGCGGACGACGCCGCCCAGACCCCGAAGGGCTACACCCCCAAGAAGGGACGCCCGACCCCGAAGCGCAACGAGGTCGAGCGCTCCACCGGCGTACGGCGCGTCCACTACGACGCCCCGATGACGCCCAAGGAGGCCCGTCAGCGCAAGAAGGACTACAAGAGCTCGATGTCCAAGGACGAGTACAAGGAGGCCAAGCGCAAGCAGCGCGACGAGGCCGCCGAGTCCCGCCGCAAGGCCAACGAGCGCATGATGGCAGGTGACCCGAACTACCTGCTGGCCCGCGACCAGGGCAAGGAGAAGCTGTTCGTCCGTAACTACGTGGACTCCCACCGTTACCTGATGAACTACTTCCTCCCCCTGGCGCTGATCGTGGTCGTCGTGATGATCCTCGGCACCCGTCTGCCCGTACTCGCGCAGTACCTCAGCCTGTTCATGATGGTGATCATCATCGTGCTCATCGTCGAGGGCCTCTTCCTGGGCCGCAAGGTCAACAAGCTGGTCAATGAACGCTTCGCCGACAACTCCTTCGGCAAGTGGTCGATCGGCTTCTACGCCTTCACCCGTGCCACCATGATCCGCAAGATGCGCACACCCGCCCCCCAGGTGAATATCGGCGACGCGGTCTGATGACCGACCAGCCGGTACTCCAGCACCTCGCCGGGTGGGCGGGGTCGACCGGCTGCGCCGAGGCACTCCGGGAACGGGACGTCCGCCCGGAACTGCTCGTCGCGGCCGCCGACCACGCCATCGCCGACCCTGCCGTGGCCGACCCTGCCGCGGCTGGTCCCGCTGACGGGACGGCGAGCCCGGTGTCGACCCTGCCCTGGGGCCATGCCGTGACAGAGGCCGCCCGGATCGAGTCCGGGGACTCGCCGCTGTCCGCCTTCGCCGAGCAGGCGGGTGTCGACGTCACAGTGACGCAGTTCGACTCCACCGACTCCACCGCCGACGGGGATTCCCCGCACTCCCGGTGGCTGGACGCCGGCGCCGAGACGGCGGACGCCCGTGCCGACTCCGGACGCCCCCTGCTGCTCACCGGCACCGTGGGTGCCGGGGCGACCACGACCGCAGCGGCGCTCATCGGCACGCTGTGCAACGTCGAGCCGGTGAAGGTGGTGGGACGCGGAGGCGGCCCCACCCCGATCACCGACGAGCAGTGGAAGCACAAGACCGTAGCGGTGCGCGACCTGATGTTCCGTACCCGGTCGCGGCGTCGACGTCCCGTCGACGAGACGGCCGTACGTGAGATCCTCGACGAGATCGGCTCCCCCGACATCGCCTTCCTCACGGGCCTGCTGTCGCAGTCCGCCGTGCGACGCACCCCGGTCGTCCTCGACGGCGTGACGGGTCTCGCGGCGGCACTTCTCGCCGACGCGGTGTCCCCGGGCACTGCCCGCTGGTGGCTCGTTCCGGACGCGTCCACCGAGCCGGCGTCGGCGCCGGCACTGCGTCGCCTGGACCTGACGCCCGTCATCGACCGGGCGCTCGGCGCCCCGGCCGCGGCGTCCGGCCTGCTCGTGCTCCCCCTGTTGTCCGCGGCCTGCGCCGTGAACTAGCGCCCTGCACTAGCGCCCAGGACCAGCCCCAGGCAGACAGCAACCCCGTGAGGTCGGCGCCACCGACCTCACGGGGTTGTTCCGTGCGTCCTACGCCTGGACGAGGGTGTGGTTCCACCCGTGGGTGTCGTCCACAGTGCCGCGCTGGATGCCGGTCAGCCGCTCGCGCAGGCGCATGGTGATCTCGCCCGGCTCGCCGCCGTTGATCTGGAACTCGCCGTCACGGTCCTTCACGGTGCCGACCGGGGTGATCACCGCGGCGGTGCCGCAGGCGAAGGCCTCCGCCATCTCGCCGGACGCCGCGGTGCGCCGCCACTCCTCCACGGTGAAGCGACGCTCGGTGACCTTCAGTCCCTCGTCCGCGGCGAGCTGGAGCAGGGAGTCGCGGGTGACACCGGGCAGCAGTGAACCGGAGAGCTCCGGGGTGACCAGCTCTGCCGGGCCGCCGTCGGTACCGCCGAAGATGAAGGCGAGGTTCATGCCGCCCATCTCCTCCACGGTGGTGTGCGTGGCGGCGTCCAGCCACACGACCTGGTCGCAGCCCTTCTCCTCGGCGTACGCCTGCGCGGCCAGGGAGGCGGCGTAGTTGCCGGCGAACTTCGCGGCGCCGGTCCCTCCCGGGGCGGCGCGCACGTACTCGGTGGACAGCCACACGCTGACCGGGGTGACCCCGCCCTTGAAGTAGGCGCCCGCCGGCGAGGCGATCACGTAGTAGCTGTAGCTCGACGAAGGGTGCACGCCCAGGCCGACCTCGGTGGAGATCAGGAAGGGGCGCAGGTACAGCGCCGCCTCACCGCCGGCGGCGGGGACCCACTCGCGGTCGACGTCGGTCAGCTGCGCCAGCGACTCCAGGAACAGGTCCTCCGGGACCTCCGGCATGGCGATGCGCCGGGCGGAGGAACGGATCCGGTCGGCGTTCTTCTCGGGGCGGAAGGTGGCGATCGAGCCGTCCGGCTGGCGGTACGCCTTGAGGCCCTCGAAGATCGCCTGCCCGTAGTGGAACACCGACGTCGCCGGGTCCATCGGCACCGGGGCGTAGGGCACGACCCGCGCATCGTGCCAACCGGCGTCCTCGGTCCAGTCCACGACGACCATGTGGTCGGTGAAGTACGTGCCGAACCCCGGGTTGGTGAGTACGTCGGCGATCGTGCCGGACGCGGTGGGGTTCTCCGTCAGTGTGCGGGAGAAGACGGGGGACGATGAGTTGTCGGGCGCGGAATCAGACATGGCCTGTATCTTAGACCCGTCGGTTCCTTCCCGAAACACAAGCCCGGGACACATGCCCGCAGGGGACCGCCCACGACCACTCCGACCAACACTGAGGTGAAGGATGACATCCGCACGCCTGCCCCGGGGCACCATGCCGCCACTCGAACTGCTCACCGACACCACGACGGTCGCCGGTGCGGACGTGGACGTGCTGGTCGTCCCGTCCTTCTCCGGGGACAACGGTGTCGAGATGTCCGTCGGCTCCTCCGCCTTCGACCGGGAGACCCAGGTGGCGATCTGGAAGTCGCTGGTGGCAGCCGGGGCGTCCGGACGCGCCGGCGAGACGTCCCCCCTGCCCACCGTCCCGGGTATCGCGGCGCGTCGGCTGCTGGCCGTCGGCCTCGGTGACGCCGACGCCCTGACCGACGAGGGGCTACGCACGGCGGCCGGGGAGGCGTCCCGCGCGCTCGGCCGCATGGCCGCCACGAGCGCCCCCACAGGGGCCTCCACGGGGACCCCCGGCTCCGCCGGCATCAGCGCCCTGAGCCTGCTGGGCACCCTCGGCACCGGGCCCGCCACCGAGGGCCACGGCCTCGGGGCGTACACCTACACGGGCTTCAGGAGCATTCAGGACGCTGCGCAGGACGCCGTGCTGGACGCCGGGGGCATCGCGCGGCTCATCGTCGCCGCCCCGTCCGGGCCGACGGCGGCGGACGCCGCGCGGGAGGACTTCTCCCACGCCTGCGTCGTGATCGAGGCGGTGAGCTGCGCCCGCGACCTCGTCAACGCGCCGGCGAACGTCCTGTACCCGCAGAGCTACGCCGAGGTCATCTCCGGGCTGGCCACACAGTCCGGGCTCGAGGTCGAGGTGCTCGACGAACAGGACCTGGCGGAGCAGGGGTTCGGGGCGATCATCGGCGTGGGCCGCGGGTCCACCCACCCGCCGCGCCTGGTGCGGGTGTCGTACCGGCCGGACGCCACGGTGTCCGGTTCCTCCCCCGCCGCGCCGCACGTCGCGCTCGTCGGCAAGGGTGTGACCTTCGACACCGGCGGGATCTCGTTGAAGCCCGCGCCGCGCATGGACAACATGATCTCCGACATGGGCGGTTCGGCGGCGGTGGTCGCCGCCGTGGTCGCCGCGGCGGAGCTGGAGCTCCCGGTGCAGGTCACCGCGACCGTGCCGCTGGCGGAGAACATGCCCGACGGCACCGCCACCCGCCCCGGTGACGTCCTGCGCCACTACGGCGGGACGACGACCGAGATCCTCAACACCGACGCCGAGGGGCGCCTGATCCTCGGTGACGCCATGGCCCGCGCCGCCGAGGACGACCCCGACTTCCTCGTGGAGACCTCCACGCTCACCGGTGCCCAGGTCCGCTCCCTCGGCGACCGCGTGCCGGCGGTCATGGGCTCACCGGTGTTCCGCGACCGGGTGTCCGCCGTCTCACGGGCCACCGGCGAGGACGCCTGGCCGATGCCCCTGCCCGCGGAGATCGCCCGCGACATCCGCTCCGACGTGGCGGACCTGCGCAACACCGGCAAGAAGCCCTGGGGCGGCATGGCCGCCGCCGGCCACTACCTGGCGGCGTTCGTGCCGGACGGTCTGCCGTGGGTGCACATCGACGTGGCCGGGCCGTCGTACAACACCGCCGGCGCCCACGGGTACACGCCGCGGCGCGGGACCGGTGTGCCGGTCCGCACGATCATCGCGCTCCTGGAGGAGCTCTCCGCGACGACGGCCGACGACCCCGCCTGACTCACTCCCCGTCCGCGCGGCGCTCCTCGAAGCGCGCCCGGCGCTCCTGCTGCTCGAGACGCTTGCGGATGATCCGGTCGCGTTCGATCCGGTCGCGCATGCGCTGCGGGTAGCCGGTCTTCTCCGCGTCGAACAACCGGACACCGGTGACGTCGGCCACCTCGTCCACGCCGCGGGGACCGCCGATACGCCGGCGCGTCCACTCCCCGGTGGCGTCCACGAGCACCACGGACATCTCGTTGACCAGCGTCTCAGGCTCCACGAACCCCTCCACCCCCTGGCGCTGCGCAGCCCAGTGGCGCAGGTAGTCGAGGTCGTGTTGCCGTGCCTTACCACCCGGGGCCCGGGGCGGGCGGGGTCCGGAACGACGTGATCGGCCAAAGATGTTGAACACGTCACCGATACTAGGTGAACTCCGTACATCCCGACCACGGCCCCGGCTCAGGTCGACTCAGAGCCGGCCTGGGACGGGTCAGGCCCCCGGTTGTGGGAACCCCGTGCCAGCAGAACGACTCCAGCAGCGGTACCATATATAGTATTCGGTCAGAGACCACTTCTCTGTTTTTCTCTGCGTACTTCTCTGGGTACCGCGGACCGATCCACGTACTCCACATCTGTACCCCGTCGTTAACTAGGAGCTTCAACACCATGGCGCACTCCGTCGAAATGCCCGAGCTGGGCGAATCCGTCACAGAAGGCACTGTCACCCAGTGGCTGAAGAAGGTCGGCGACACCGTGGAGGTCGACGAACCCCTGCTCGAGGTCTCCACGGACAAGGTCGACACGGAGATCCCCTCCCCCGCCTCCGGTGTTCTGCTGAAGATCATCGCCGACGAGGACGACACCGTTGACGTCGGTGCCGTCATCGCCGAGATCGGTGAGGAGGGCGAGACCGCAGGTTCCGCCGACTCCGCTGACTCCGCTGACGAGGAGCCGGCCGAGGAGCCTGCCGACGAACCGGCCGAGGAGCCGGCTGCAGAGCCGGCCGCGGAGTCCAAGCCCGCAGCGTCCAACGGCGGTGGCGCGGGCACCGACGTGACGATGCCGGAGCTCGGCGAGTCCGTCACCGAGGGCACCATCACCCAGTGGCTGAAGAAGGTCGGCGACGAGGTCGAGGTCGACGAGCCCCTCCTGGAGGTCTCCACCGACAAGGTCGACACCGAGGTTCCGTCCCCGGTCGCGGGTACGCTGCTGGAGATCCTCGCCGAGGAGGACGACACCATCGACGTCGGCGGTGTGATCGCCCGCGTGGGCGACGCCTCCGCCGCACCGGCCGAGGAGCCCGCCAAGGAGCCGGCCCCGGAGCCCGAGAAGGAGCCGGAGAAGAAGGCCGAGCCCGCCAAGGAGTCGGCACCGGAGCCCAAGAAGGAGGCCCCGAAGAAGGAGGAGCCCAAGGAGGAGAAGGCTCCCGCGTCCGACGCCGGCGAGCCCTCCGACGGCAACCTGCCCTACGTGACCCCGCTGGTGCGCAAGCTCGCCGAGAAGCACGGCGTGGACCTCTCCTCCGTGGAGGGCACCGGTGTCGGTGGACGCATCCGTAAGCAGGACGTCCTCGCCGTCGCCGAGGGTGGCTCCACCAAGAAGGCCGAGAAGGCTCCCGCCAAGGGCGTCGACCCGGAGAAGGCGTCGCTGCGCGGCACCACCCAGAAGGTCAACCGCATCCGTGCGATCACCGCGAAGACCACGCTGGAGTCCCTGCACGGTGCGGCCCAGCTCACGCAGGTCCACGAGGTCGACATGACCCACGTCGCCGAGCTGCGCAAGGCGTCCAAGGCCGCCTTCCAGGACAAGCACGGCCTGAACCTCACGTTCCTGCCGTTCTTCGCCAAGGCCATCGTGGAGGCGCTGGTCGCCCACCCGAACGTGAACGCGTCCTACAACGCCGACACCCAGGAGATGACCTACCACGGCAAGGTGAACCTCGGCATCGCCGTGGACACCAAGGACGGCCTGCTGTCCCCGGTCATCCACGACGCGCAGGACATGTCCCTGCCGGAGCTGGCCCAGGCCATCGCCGACATCGCCGACCGGGCCCGCAACAAGAAGCTCAAGCCGAACGACGTCACCGGTGGCACCTTCACCATCACCAACATCGGCTCCGAGGGCGCGCTGACCGACACCCCGATCCTGGTCCCGCCGCAGGCCGCGATGATCGGCACCGGCGCGATCCGCAAGCGCCCGGTCGTCATCACCGAGGACGGCTCGGACAGCATCGCCATCCGCAGCATGGTCTACCTGCCGATGACCTACGACCACCAGGTCGTCGACGGTGCTGACGCCGGACGGTTCCTGACCACCGTCCGCGACCGCCTGGAGAACATCGACTTCAGCTCCGACCTGGAGATCGGAGTCCGCTCCTGACCCCGTCCTACCCCGTCCCCGCACTTGTGCGGCGGCGGGGTAGAGTCGTTAGTCATGGGATATCAACACGGATCCATCCGGCTGTCGGACTCTCCGGTCACCGTCGACGACCTCGGGACGGTGGACTACCTGTCCACCTGGGACCGTCAGGCCGAACTCGCCCGCCGCCGTGCCGACGGCGAGATCGACGACACCGTGCTCCTGCTCCAGCACCCGCCGACCTACACCGCCGGCAAACGCACCCAGCCCGAGGACCTGCCCACCAACGGCCTGCCCGTCGTCGACGTGGACCGCGGTGGCCGGATCACCTGGCACGGGCCGGGGCAGCTCGTCGCCTACCCGATCGTGAAGCTCGCCGACCCGATCGACGTGGTCGACTACGTCCGTCGGATCGAGGAGGCCGTCCTCGCGACGTGCCGTGAGGTCGGGCTGGAGAACGCCGGACGCGTCCCCGGACGCTCCGGCGTGTGGCTGCCCGCCGGGCTGCGCCGCGGCGAGCTCGTCCCCGCCCGGAAGGTCGCCGCCGTCGGCATCCGCGTCACCCGCGGGGTCACGATGCACGGTGTGGCACTGAACTGCGACAACACCCTGGAGTACTACGACCACATCGTGCCCTGCGGCCTGGCGGACACCGGGGTGACCACCCTGTCGGAGGAACTGGGCCGCGACGTGACCGTCGCCGACGTCACCGGGATCTTCACCGGACACCTGCTCGACGCACTGGACGGGGCGCTCGAGATGTCGGAGGTGGACGTCCCGGAGGAGCTCGCACACGGCGCCGTACCGTCCTGAACAGGCTTTTTGGTCTGCTTTCGACGATGGGAGTCAGTTAGCGTCACTGAACGATGCAGCGTAGGGTGGGGGCCGTGACTGTTACATCAGACGGACGACGACTTCTCCGCATCGAGGCGAAGAACTCCCAGACCCCCATCGAGCAGAAGCCACGGTGGATCCGCACCCAGGCCAAGATGGGCCCGGAATACCGTGACATGAAGAACCGCGTCTCCGGCGCCGGTCTCCACACGGTGTGCCAGGAAGCGGGTTGCCCCAACATCCACGAGTGCTGGGAGGAACGCGAGGCGTCCTTCCTCATCGGTGGCGACACCTGTTCTCGTCGATGTGACTTCTGCCAGATCAAGTCCGGCAAGCCCACCCCGCTGGACCGTGACGAGCCGCGCCGCGTGGCGGAGAACATCCGCGAGATGGACCTGCGCTACGCCACCATCACCGGCGTGACCCGCGACGACCTCGACGACGAGGGCGCGTGGCTGTACGCCGAGATCGTGCGCAAGGTCCACGAGGTCAACCCGCACACCGGCGTGGAGAACCTCACCCCGGACTTCTCCGCGAAGCCCGACCTGCTGGCCGAGGTCTTCGAGGCACGCCCCGAGGTCTTCGCCCACAACCTGGAGACCGTGCCGCGCATCTTCAAGCGCATCCGTCCGGCCTTCCGCTACGACCGGTCCCTGGAGGTCATCCGTGCCGCCCGTGACTTCGGCCTGGTGACGAAGTCGAACCTGATCCTGGGCATGGGTGAGACGGCCGAGGAGGTGCAGTCCTCCCTGACCGACCTGAAGGACGCCGGCTGCGACATCATCACCATCACCCAGTACCTGCGCCCGACCTCGATGCACCACCCGATCGAGCGGTGGGTGAAGCCGGAGGAGTTCATGGAGCACTCCGAGTTCGCCAAGGAGCTCGGCTTCGGTGCGGTCATGTCCGGCCCGTTGGTCCGTTCGTCCTACCGTTCCGGGCGTCTCTACGCCGAGGCCAAGGCCGCCCGCGGCGAGTCGCTTCCGGACAACCTCGCCCACCTCGGCGAGACCCTGGGGTCCACCACCAGCCAGGAGGCCAGCACCCTGCTGGACAAGTACGGCCCGTCGGTCGAGACCCCGGTCTCGTCCGCCCGGTAAGTTGTTCCCCGCCCCGGCGGATGGCCGTTGTCGGTCCTGGGGCTCCGATGTTCTAAGGTAGGCGGTATGGCGAAGGATCCCCGGGAGAAAGAAAACAAGCGGCTCGAGAAGGCCGCCAAGAAGTCACGTCGCAAGCAGACGCGAGGCCAGATGTGGCAGGCCTTCCAGATGCAGCGCAAGAAGGACAAGAAGCTCATCCCCTACATGCTGCTGGGGTTCCTTGTCCCGGTGCTGGTCATGCTGGGGCTCAGCTACTTCTTCGGCTGGTGGTGGCTGAACCTCATCGTGGGTATCGCCATCGGTGTGATGGTGGGCTTCTGGGTCTTCTCCCGCCGTCTGCAGGCCGGTGTGTACGACCAGATCGAGGGCGAGGCAGGTGCCGCCGGTTGGGCGCTGCAGAACCTGCGTGACGGTGTCGGCGTCAAGTGGATCACCGAGACCGCCGTGGCCTCGAACACCCACATGGACGCCATCCACCGCGTGGTCGGCGTGCCCGGTGTGGTGCTCGTCGGCGAGGGAAGCCGGCACCGTCTGAAGCCGATGATGGCCCAGGAGCGCAAGCGTCTGGCCCGCATCCTCGGCAACACCCCGATCTACGACGTGTACGTCGGCGAGGGTGAGGACGAGGTCCAGATCCGCAAGCTGCAGAACCACCTGGTCCGTCTGCCGCGCAACATCAAGAAGAACGAGGTCGACGGCCTCAACAGCAAGGTGGAGTCGATCGCCCGCCTGCACTCGCGTGAGTCGATGCTCCCGAAGGGTCCGATGCCGCGCAACGCCGCGAACCCGGCCGGCGTGAACCGCCGTGCCCGTCGCGCCGCCCAGCGCAACAAGAAGGGCTGACCCCTCTCCCAGAGGGCCTGAAGAACCCCCGGGGACCGTCCGACACGTGGACGGTTCCCGGGGGTTCCTCGTACGTCGCGCCGCAGTGCACGAAACCCCGCGCGGATGTCGGTCTGAGGGGTCAGGACCACCATCCGCGCGGGGTTTCGTGTGCGAGGTCCGCGACGGTCAGCGGGTGCGGATCACCGCGGTACCCGTCGCCCGGTCGTGCATGCCGCGACTGTCGGTGTCCTGGATCAGCGGCGGGAACAGGAAGATGGTCAGCACGGTGCGCACCACCGCGCGCACGAAGCCGACACGGGCGTCCGGGTCGTCCACGCGGGCGACGCCGATGCCGAGCAGTGCGTGGCCCGGTGACTGCCCGAACAGCCACACCGTGACGACCCGCCACACGACCCAGACCATCAGCACCACGGTGGACACCCCGCCCAGCGCGTCGGTCATCTGGGTGATGAAGAAGGCGATGCCGTAGCAGATCAGCCAGTCCACCAGAAGAGCCAGCGTGCGCGGGAAGATCGGGGAGACCGAGCCCGGCCCGGACGCAGGCAGTCCGAGCAGTTTGCCCGGGTAGGAGCTCAGGTCGTGGGGGTCCTCGTACTTGCCGGGGACCTGGGGCCCCTCCAGCCAACTCGGTTGCCGGGCACGGTCCTCCCGCATGCCTTTGCGACGCTGACGACGCTCATCACCGGTACCACTGCTGTTCTGCCGTTTCGCCATGATGCTCAAGCGTACCGGCCCTGTGACGGCCCCCCAATTCTGCGGTGGTACACCCCGACTGTGCACACCCGAATGCCACTGCCCGTATCCTTGAGGTCACGCCCCGGCCGGGGACGACCATTTCGGCCCCGGAGCGCAACCCCTTTCGTCCCACCGGCAGTGACGACCAGTTACACGCCGGTAACATTGGATTGACATTAGGGCAACAACCCCACAATAGAATCGCTCCCGACGCACCCGGCAGGGTGAAATCCCATCGTGAGACAACGAGACAACGAGTTGGGTCGAACATGACTGCAAGGAGTCCAGAAGTGGCATTTAAGACGGCCGAAGAGGTCACGAAGTACATCGCGGACAACGACATCGAGTTCGTCGACGTCCGATTCACTGACGTCCCCGGCGTGGAGCAGCACTTCACCATTCCCGCGGCCGCCTTCGACGAGGACGCCATCGAGACCGGCCTGGCCTTCGACGGCTCCTCGGTCCGCGGCTTCACCACCATCGACGAGTCGGACATGAACCTGCTGCCCGACCTGGCGACGGCGAAGGTCGACCCGTTCCGCAAGACCAAGACCCTGAACGTGAAGTTCTTCGTCCACGACCCGTTCACCCGTGAGCCCTTCTCCCGGGACCCGCGCAACGTCGCCCGCAAGGCCGAGGAGTACCTCGCGTCCACCGGCATCGCCGACACCTGCAACTTCGGCCTGGAGGCCGAGTTCTACCTCTTCGACAAGGTGCGCTACTCCGCCGACCAGAACTCCGCGTTCTACGAGGTCGACTCCAACGAGGGCTGGTGGAACCGCGGTAAGGACACCAACACCGACGGCACCCCGAACACCGGCTACAAGACCCGCGTCAAGGGCGGTTACTTCCCGGTCCCGCCGTACGACCAGACCGTGGACGTGCGCGACGAGATGGTGAAGAACCTCGCGGCCTCCGGTTACGACCTCGAGCGCTTCCACCACGAGGTGGGCACCGGTGGACAGCAGGAGATCAACTACAAGTTCAACACCCTGCTGCACGCCGCCGACGACCTGCAGTCGTTCAAGTACATCATCAAGAACACCGCCGCCGCCCACGGCAAGTCGGCGACGTTCATGCCGAAGCCGCTGGCCGGTGACAACGGTTCGGGCATGCACGCCCACCAGTCGCTGTGGAAGGACGGCAAGCCGCTGTTCCACGACGAGGCAGGCTACGCCGGCCTGTCCGACCTGGCCCGCTACTACATCGGCGGCATCCTGCACCACGCCGGTGCGGTCCTGGCGTTCACCAACCCCACGCTGAACTCCTACCACCGTCTGGTGCCGGGCTTCGAGGCCCCCATCAACCTGGTCTACTCGCAGCGTAACCGCTCCGCCGCGGTACGTATCCCGATCACCGGCTCCAACCCGAAGGCCAAGCGCCTCGAGTTCCGCGCGCCGGACCCCTCGGGCAACCCCTACCTGGGTATGGCAGCGATGATGCTCGCCGGCCTCGACGGCATCAAGAACCGCATCGAGCCGCACGCCCCGGTCGACAAGGACCTCTACGAGCTTCCCCCGGAGGAGGCCGCCACCATCCCGACCGCGCCGACCTCCCTCGAGGCCGCGCTGAAGGCCCTGGAGGACGACAACGAGTTCCTCACCGAGGGTGGCGTCTTCACCGACGACCTGCTGGAGACCTACATCGCGTACAAGTACGAGAATGAGATCTCCCCGGCCCGTCTGCGCCCGACCCCGCACGAGTTCGAGCTGTACTACGACTGCTAGTCCGGTACACCTCGACGGCACGGAGCCGAACCCCCGCCACACGTTCTTGTGGCGGGGGTTCTCCCGTATGTCTGCCGGACGCCCTGCCGGTCGCCCGGACGACGCCCCCGCGTCACGTGCCGGATCCGTCCCTCCGCCGGCACGCGAAGACCGAATCCGGCACGCGGCGCGGGGTGCTCCGTGTGGTGCCCCGTCCTAGCCGTAGGTGAACAGTTGGTTGTTCAGCAGCGCACTCGGCGTATCCACCAGCCCCTTGGACGCCACACCCTCTCCCCTGGCCTCGAGTACGCCGCCGTAGAGCTGCCGGAAGCCGGTCAACGCCGCCGCGTAGTGGCTGACCGCGGTCTCGTAGGTCACGCCGATGCCACCGTGCAGCTGGATCGACTCCTCGGCCACCACCCGGGCCTGCCGGGCGAGGAAGACGTAGCTGTCCAACGCCGCGGCCTCGAGCTCCTCAAGACCAATTTCGCCGTTGTCTGCCGCCTCTGCCGTCTCCGCCATGGCCGCAGCCCACAGGGCGGTGGAACGGGCCAGCTCCACGTCCGAGTACAGCTGGGCGGCCCTGTGTGTCAGCACCTGGAAGTTGTTGAGGGTCACGCCGAACTGCTTGCGGACCTTCAGGTACTCCACGGTCCGCGTCATCGCCGCGCCCATCAGCCCCGCCGCCCGACCGCCCTCGACGACACGCGCCAGTGCGACGGCACGGCGCAGAGCCTGTTCCGGCGCCTGTTCCGGTGCCTGCTCCGAGCCGTCGCCGTCGAGCCGCTCGGCCGGGGCGTCGCGGAACTCCACACTCCCGACCGGGGCCCACTGCGCGTCACGGTGGACGCTCACCGTCACGCCGTCGTCGGCGGTGACGAGGTAGACGCCGAGGGCACCGTCCTGCACCGCGGTGACGAGGAAGGCGTCCACGTCGCCGGGGGCGGCGACCGCCCGCTTGGTGCCGCTGAGCCGACCGTCGACGACGGTGGCGCCACGCGGGTCGGACCAGCCCGTGCCCGCTTCGGCGTGGGCGAGCGCCACGAGCCGCTCACCGGTGGCGATGCCCGGCAACCATGTCGACTTCTGGTCCTCTGAGCCGAGGTCCTGCAGCAGCCACGCCGGGACGTGCGCCAGGTCGGTGACCGGTTCGGGGACGGCGAGGTCGCCGAGCACGCCGGCGGCGGCGTAGGCCTCGCCCACGCCCGCCCCCGCGCCGTCGTACCTCTCGTCGATGACGAGGCCCGTCATCCCGAGTTCCGCGGCCTGCCGCCAGAGGTCCCGGCGGAAGGTGAGCGCCCCGTCCGGGGCGTCGGCACCACTGGTGGGGTCGTCCTCGGCGCCGGAGAAGACGCTGCGGACGGAGTCGGCGAGCATGCGCTGCTCGTCTGTCAGGGAAAGATCCATTGTCGTGTCGCTCCTAGAGTCCGAGGATGGCCTTGGCGATGACGTTCGCCTGGACCTCGTTGGTGCCCCCGTAGATGGAGACCTTGCGGTTGTTGAGGTAGCGCACGACGGCATCGCCGTGCTCGTCCCCGTGCTCGTCACCGGTGATCTCGACGGCGTCGCTGCCGAGCGCCTCGACGGCCAGCTCGTTGATCTCCTGGAGCAGGCGGCTGCCCTCGATCTTCAGCATCGAGGACAGCGGGCTGGGCTTACCGTCCGTGCTCGTGGCGGTCACCCGCAGCTGCGTGGCCTCGACCGCCTTGAGCCGCAGCTTCACGTCGTAGAGGCGGTCGCGGAACAGGGGGTCGTCGATCACGCAGCGCCCGCCGAGGGTGCGCTGCGCCGCCGCCTCCACGACGTCGGCGTACTGGCGTTGGCTCGTGCCGACCTGGGTGATGCCGTTGCGCTCGTTGCCGAGCAGGAACTTGGCGTAGGTCCAGCCCTTGTTCTCCTCTCCGACGAGGTTCTCCACCGGGATGCGCACGTCGGTGAAGAAGAACTCGTTGACCTCCACGGACCCGTCGATCAGGCGGATGGGGCGGCGCTCGATGCCCGGGGTGTCCAGGTCGACGAGCAGAAAGGAGATCCCCTGCTGCTTCTTCGGCGCCGAGGGGTCGGTACGGGCCAGCAGGAACATCCACTCGCCGTACTGGCCCAGCGTGGTCCAGGTCTTCTGCCCGTTGACCACGTAGTGGTCGCCGTCGCGCACGGCGGTTGTCGACAGGCCCGCCAGGTCGGAGCCTGCGCCGGGTTCGGAGAAGCCCTGCGCCCACCAGATGTCCAGGTTGGCGGTCTTCGCCAGGAACCGGTCCTTGATCTCCTCGCTGCCGAACGCGGCGATCACGGGGCCGACCATGCCGGTGTTGAAGGCCAGCGGTTCAGGGATGCCGGCCCGCTGCAGTTCGTTGGTGTAGATGTGGGACTGGACGGGGGTCCAGTCCTGCCCGCCGTACTCGACCGGCCAGTGCGGGACGGCGACACCGTGGTGGTTCAGGACGCGCTGCGCGGCGACGATGTCGTCGCGGGTGACGTGGCCGGCGCGCATGCGGTCGCGGATCTCCGCGGGCACGTCAGCGAAAATACCGCGGAGTCTGTCGCGGAAGGCGACGTCCTCCTCCGAGAGCTCGAGATTCACGGGCACTGCTCCTCACATATGTGCTGCATCACTGATCTTCATGGAACGTGACCCAGACTACGCCCGCGACCACACGCGGAGACGAAGCAGACGGCGCATCCGGAATAGACCGCACGGTCCACCTGTTGTGGGGAGGGACGGCGACCAGAGACGGCACCGTCACACCACACCAACAGGAGGCACAACATGACGAACATTCTCATCATCGGCGGGCACGGCAAGGTCGGACTGCTGGCAGCACCGAAACTCGTCAAGGACGGCTTCGAGGTCACGTCCCTCATCCGCAACCCCGACCAGACCGCGGAGATCGAGTCGCTCGGCGCCTCCGCCCTGGTCAAGGACGTCACCGCCCTCACCCCGGCACAGTGGGACGACGTACTCGCAGGCTTCGACGTGGTGGTGTGGACCGCCGGCAACGGTGGCCGGGCAGGTCAGGACGTGACCTACGCGGTCGACCGCGACGCCGCCCTGGCCGTCATCGACTCCCTCGAGCGGCTGCGTGACTCCGGCGACGCCGGTACCACGCCCCGCTACATCAACGTCTCCTACGCCGGTGCGCGCAACCACACCGTGCCGGAGAGCGACGACTTCTTCGCCTACGCGGACTCGAAGAAGACCGTCGACGACCGCCTCGTCGCCACCGAGGGCCTGGACTACGTGATCCTCGGCCCGGCCGCGCTCACCGAGGAGCCGGCCGGCGGCTTCGCCCCGGTCACCGCCGACCTGGACCGCGCCGACTCGCACACCGCGCGTGAACTCGTCGCCGACGCCGTGGTGGAGTTCGCCGGACGCGACACCGTGTCCGGTCAGCGCACCGTCGAGTTCGTCGACGGCGAGCGCCCCGTCAGCGAGCTCTAACTCGCCGCACCTCCGCTCAGGGGCCCCGCAGGATCCCCTTGAGCCCCGCCGCCGCGGCCCGCGGGTCGTCGGCGGTGGTCACCCCACGCACGACCACCGCGCGGCGTCCCCCGGCCGCGACGACCGCCGGCAGGGTCGCCTCGTTGACCCCGCCGATGGTGAACCAGGGTTTCGTGCTCCCGGCCGCGTCGAGCATCTCCGCGGTACGGGTCACCAGTTCCAGGCCGGTGGCGGTCCGCCCCGGCTTCGTCGGGGTCTCCCACACCGGGCCGGTGCAGAAGTAGTCCAGTGCGTCGTCCCGCATCGCCGCCCTCGCCTGCTCGGCCGAGTGGGTCGACAGGCCCACCAGCACGTCGGGCCCCACGATCCGCCGCGCCTGCGCGACGCTCAGGTCGTCCTGCCCGACGTGCAGTACGTCCGCCCCCACCAGGACCGCGACGTCCGCCCGGTCGTTGACGGCGACGAGTCCGTCGTGCTCGGCGGCGACGCCGGACAGCACCTGCAGCGCGGCAATCTCCTCGCTGGTACTGACCGAACGGTCACGGATCTGCACGATGTCCACGCCCCCGTCGAAGGCGGCGTGCAGGAAGTCCTCCAGGTCGCCCTGCTCCCGGCGCGCCGTGGTGCACAGGTAGAGCGAGGCGTCCTGCAGTCGGCTGCGACGTCGGGAGCCTGTCGTGGCGGGGTCGTTCGTGCGCTGCTGCGGGTCCATGTGGTGTGATGGTAGTCGTTAAGCGAACGACGGGAGCCCCCGACGCCGGGGCTGAGAGGACCGGGGCACACCGGTCGACCGTTCACACCTGATGCGGATCATGCCGCCGGAGGAACAGAACGCAGATGCCCGACATTCTTGTCGTCGGCGCCGGGGTGATCGGGCTGAGTACGGCCTGGTCGCTACGGCAGGCCGGACACACCGTCACCGTCGTCGACCCCGCCCCGGGGTCCGGCGCCAGCCGTGCCGCCGCCGGCATGCTCGCCGCGGTCAGCGAGGTCGTGCACGGCCACGACCGGATCCGCCCGCTGATGCTCGCCTCCGCCGCCGCCTACCCGGAGTTCATCGCCGGGCTGGAGGACGCCGTGGGCCACCCGGTGGGTTACCGCGCCACTGCCACGCTGGGGGTGGGTGCCACGCGCGGTGACGTGGCGGCGTTGTCCGACCTTGCCGAGGTGCAGCGTGCCGGGGGCATGTCGGTGGAGCAGCTCACCGTGCGGCAGGCCCGGCGGCTGGAGCCTGCGCTGTCTCCGGGGATCGCCGGGGCGTTCCTGCTCGCCGACGACCACCAGGTCGACCCGCGCATGCTGGTGGACGCCCTCCTGGAGGCGCTCACGGCGCCGAACGGCGCGAGCGGCGCGCCCGGCGTCCCGGGCCCGGCGGGAACGCTGCACCGTGGCCGCGTCCGGACCGTCCTGCGTGAGGACGGTAGCGGGGCCGTGACGGGGGTGCTGCTCGACGACGGCACCCGCCTGCACGCCGACACCACCGTGCTGAGCCCCGGTCTCGCCCTGTCCGACATCGGCGGGCTGCCGGAGGCGGCACGCGTCGCGCTGCGCCCGGTGCACGGCGACATCCTGCGCGCCCGCCTGCGCCCGGGGCGTCCTGCACTGCTGGAACGCACCGTGCGCGGCCTCGTGGACGGCCGGCCGGTCTACCTCGTGCCCCGGCAGGACGGGGGCATGGTGATCGGGGCGACCGAACGCGAGGACGGCTTCGACGGCGTCTCCCTCGAGGGCGCCCACCAGCTGCTGCGCGACGCGCAGATCCTGGTGCCCGGTGCCGCCGACCTGGAGCTCACCGAGATGCTCGCCCGCGCCCGGCCCGGCACCCCCGACGACATCCCCTACCTGGGCCCGGTGCCCGGAGACGACGGTGCGGTGGACGGGGTGCTGGTGTGCACCGGCCACTCGCGTCACGGGGTGCTGCTGGCGCCGGTGAGCGCCCGGCTCGTCGGCGCGCTCGTCAGCGACTCTGCCGGCTCTGCGGATCCTGCCGACACCTCCCTGCTCGCCACCACCTCCCTGGAAAGGACCCTGGACCAACCATGAACCAGATCACCGTCAACGGCACGCCGCGCAGCGTGGACCCGCAGACCACGGTCAGCGACGTCGTCTCCGACGTCACCGGACAGGACCCGGACTCCGACCAGCTCGGCGTGGCCGTGGCCCTGGACTCCGGCATCGTGCCGCGCAGCCGCTGGGCCAGCACCGTGACGCCCGACGGCGCGCAGGTCGAGATCATCACCGCGATGCAGGGAGGCTAGGCGCACCGTGAACACCGACGCACTAACCATCGGCTCGAGCACCCTGGGCTCCCGCCTGATCACCGGCACCGGCGGGGCGACCTCCCTGGAGGTGCTGGAGGACGCGCTCACCGCGTCCGGCACGACGATGACCACCGTCGCCCTGCGCCGCTTCGACCCCACCACCGGCACCTCCCTGTTCGGGCTGCTGTCCCGCCTGGGCATCGACGTGCTGCCGAACACCGCCGGCTGCTACACCACCCGCGACGCCCTGCTCACCGCCCGCCTGGGACGAGAGGCGCTCGGCACGAACCGGGTGAAGCTGGAGATCCTCGCCGACGACCGCACCCTGCTGCCCGACGTCGTGGAACTCGTCGACGCCACCGAACAACTCACCGCCGACGGTTTCGAGGTCTACGCCTACACCTCCGACGACCCGGTGGTGGCCCGCACCCTGGAGTCCGCCGGGGCGGTCGCGGTGATGCCGCTGGGCTCGCCGATCGGCACGGGCCTGGGGGTGCTCAACCCGCACAACATCGCCATGATCTGCGAAAACGCCACCGTACCGGTGATCCTCGACGCCGGGGTGGGCACCGCCTCCGACGCGACGCTGGCCATGGAGCTCGGCTGCGACGGGGTGCTGCTGGCCAGCGCGGTGACCCGCGCGCAGGACCCGGCGGCGATGGCCCTGGCCATGCGCCACGCCGTGGAGGCCGGGCGCCTCGCCCGCGGCGCCGGACGCATCCCACGGCGCCCGTGGGCGCGCGGCGCGGTGGCGTCCTCCCCGCAGGACGGGCTGATCGACCCGGCGGGAGTGCAGTGAATCCCCCTGTGAAACCTCTCCCGAATCCCCTCGTCGAACCGGGTCCGCAGCTCACCGCGCAGGAGTCCGCGCGCTACGCCCGGCACCTGAGCCTGCCGGAGATCGGGGTGACCGGGCAGCGTCGGCTCAAGGCGGCCCGGGTGCTCGTCGTCGGCGCCGGCGGGCTGGGCTCGCCGGTGCTGCAGTACCTCGCCGCCGCCGGGGTGGGCACCCTGGGCATCGTGGACGACGACGTGGTGGAGGTCAGCAACCTGCAACGCCAGGTCGTGCACCGCATCGATGCTGTCGGTGAACCCAAGGTCGACTCCGCCGCCGACGCCGTGGCCGGGATCAACCCGCTGGTCACCGTGGAACGACACGGAATGCGCCTGGGGGCCGCACAAGCCGTGGAGCTGGTCGGCGGCTACGACCTCGTCGTCGACGGTGCCGACAACTTCGCCACCCGCTACCTGGTCTCCGACGCCTGCACCCTGACCTCCACCCCGTGCGTGTGGGGCTCGGTGCTGCGCTTCGAGGGCCGGGTGTCGGTGTTCTGGTCGGGCCCCTCGCACGACGGGATCACCTACCGTGACCTGCACCCGGACCCTCCCCCGCCCGGATCGGTGCCCAGTTGCGCCGCCGGTGGGGTTGTCGGGGCACTGCCCGGCACGCTGGGGTCGTTGATGGCGTCCGAGGTGGTGAAGCTAGTCACCGGGTGCGGTGAGCCACTGTACGGACGGGTGCTGCTGCACGATGCGCTGGCGATGAGCTTCCGTGAGCTGCGTGTCCTCCCCGACCCCGAGGCACCCCTGGTCACCTCGGTGCAGGACATGACGCAGGCGTGCTCACCCGGGCCCGGACCCGCTGTGGCTGCGACGGTGTCGGTCGACGAGCTGGACGCCCGGCTGCGGTCCGGCGCGGTGCTGGTGGACGTGCGCGAGGACTGGGAGCGCGACATCGTGTCGATCCCCGGGGCGCGGGCCGTCCCCCTGGCCGCCCTGCAGCAGGCCGGTGCCGACGCCCTGCCGGACGGCGTCGGCGGGCGGGACGTGATCTTCCACTGCCGTTCCGGGGCGCGCTCGGCACTGGCGGTGGACGCCGTGGCGTCCTCCTTCGCCGGACGTGAGGAGTCCGTGACGCACCTGGACGGCGGCGTCCTGGAGTGGGTGCGTGTCCTGCACCC
>JAKDIS010000202.1 GCA_030450335.1 Corynebacterium sp.
AGCCCTCGGGGAGGCCGGCGGGGTCGACGACGTCGGCGACGACGACGGTGACGTTGTCGGGCCCGCCGCCGCGCAGTGCCAGGTTGATCAACTGCGAGCCGGACTCCTCCGGGGTACCGGTGGCCAGCACGTCGCGGATGGTGTCGAAGCTGACCGGGTCGGAGAGGCCGTCGGAGCACAGCAGGTAGCGGTCACCCGGCTGCGCGTCGCGCAGGGTCAGGGTGGGTTCGACCGGTCGGCCGGTCAACGCTTTGAGGATCAGCGAGCGCTGCGGGTGGCTGCTGACGTCCTCCGGTGCGAGCTTCCCCTCGTCGACGAGGGACTGCACGAAGGTGTCGTCCTTGGTGATCTGCGTCAGGGTGCCGTCGCGCAGCAGGTAGCCGCGGGAGTCGCCGACGTGGCAGACGCCCAGTGAGGCGCCGTCGAAGACCATGGTGGTCAACGTGCAGCCCATGCCCTCCTGGGTGGGGTTGTCGTCCACGTGGGCGGCGATGGCCCGGTTGCCGTCGTCCATGGCCTCGGCGAGCATCGTCAGCAGACGGTCCCCGGACGGCTCCACGCCCTGGGAGAGCGTGTTCTCGAGGACGTAGAGCGAGGTGATCATCAGCTCGGAGGCGACCTCGCCGGCGGCGTGGCCACCCATCCCGTCGGCGAGCGCCAGCAGGTGGGGGGACGCGACGGCGGAGTCCTCGTTGTTCGTGCGCACCAGGCCGCGGTCCGACAGGGCCGCGTAGTTCAGGGCGAGGGGCGTGGCGGTCGTCTCTGTCATGCTTCCAACCTCACCGTGGTCTGGCCGATACGGATCTCCTGACCTGCGGAGAGCTGCTCGGGCTGGTCGATGCGCTGGCCGTTGAGGAAGGAGCCGTTACGTGAGTCCAGGTCCTCGAGCAGCCAGGTGCCGCCCTGGTGGAACAGCCGTGCGTGGGTCCCGGAGGCGAAGTCGTCCTCCAGGACGAGGGTGCAGGACCCCGAGCGGCCCAGGGTCACGTCCTGGTAGCCCTGCAGGTTCAGGGTCGTCCCGTTCAGTGGCCCGGAGGTGACCGTCAACGATCCCGGGGGGGTGGCACGTCGGAAACCGCGTCCACCGGACGCCTTGTGCGCCGGTGCCGCACCGGGGGGTGCGCCGGTGGACGGGCCAGCGGCAGGTGCGGCGCCTGCCGTGGCTGCCATGGTGTTCACGTCCTTGCGCATGGTGCGGACGGCCACCCAGATGAACAGCCACAGCACGACGAGCAGGGCGATCTTGGCGAGCAGCACCAGAGTCGTCTGCATTCGGGTCATCTCCTTCGTGCCGGTGGGTTGACCGGTCGGTCAACGATTGATCCTACCGGCTGAATCTACCTTCCGGAGACCCCGTCAACTGAACCGAACGTCGATCTCACTGTGCCCGATGGTGATCACGTCACCGTCGGCGAGCAGCCAGCTGTCCACGGGGATCTCGTTGACGGTGGTGCCGTTGGTGGACTTCAGGTCGGTCAGGACGGCGTCGTAACCATCCCAGGTGATCTCCGCGTGCTGACGGGATACGCCGGTGTCCGGTAGGCGGAAGTCCACGGCGTTGCCACGTCCGATCACGTTCGTCCCGTGCTGGAGCAGGAAGTTCCGCGCGGAGCCGTCCTGCAGGAACAGGGTGACGGTGGTCTGCGGTGCCTGCTCGCCCTCTGCGGCGTTGGCCGCCCCGGTGGCCTCGTCGGCGTTGTTCGCCGGGGCCTGGGCATTGTGGGAGATGACCTCGGTGCCGGGGTAGCTCTGCAGGGGTTCGCCGAGTGGCTGTTCCTCCGCCGATTGCTGTGCCTGCTCGTCGGCCTGGCGGGCCTGCGCGGCCTGGGGTGACTCCGAGGGACGGGCCAGCCCGACGAGCAGGCACAGCAATCGGCGGAGGGACCGCCACTCGGCGAACCCCTGCAGAGCTACCCCGGCACCGAGGTCATCTCC
>JAKDIS010000106.1 GCA_030450335.1 Corynebacterium sp.
GGGTGCGGCGAAGCCCGCCCCCAAGCCCGCCGCGAAGTCCGCCGAGGCGACCCCCGCCTCCGCGCAGGACGCCGCGTCGTCCAAGCCGGGCCCGCGCCCGGGGCCGAAGCCGGGCGGTGCCCGTCCGGGTGCCAAGCCGGGCCCGAAGCCCGGTGGACGCGCCCCGCGCGTGGCCAACAACCCCTTCTCCTCCGGCACGGAGCGTCCCGCACCGCGCCCGCAGGCAGGTCAGGGTGGCCAGGGCGGTCAGGGCTCCAAGTCCGACATGCCTCGTCCCGGTGGTTCCACCGGTCGTCCGGCACCGCGTCCGGGCGGTAGCGGCGCAGCGAAGCCGGGTGGGCGTCGTCCCAGTCCCGCCTCGATGCCCAGCCACCCGAGCCCCGGGCAGATGCCGGCGAAGGCCAGCACCGGTGGCGGCGGCGGTCGTGGCCGTGGCGGCCAGGGCGGCACCGGATCCGGTGGACCCGGTGGTCCCCGCGGTGCACGCGGCGGACGTCGTGGCGGTACCGCAGGTGCCTTCGGCCGTCCCGGTGGCGCACCGCGTCGCGGACGTAAGTCGAAGCGGCAGAAGCGTAACGAGTACGAGGCGATGCAGGCCCCGAGCGTGGTCGGTGGCGTCAAGCTGCCGAACGGCAAGGGCGCGAAGATTCGCCTGCGCCGTGGCGCGTCGCTGTCCGACTTCGCCGAGAAGATCAACGCCGATCCGGCCGCACTGGTCCAGGCAATGTTCAACCTCGGCGAGATGGTCACCGCGACCGCCTCTGTCCCGGACGACACGCTGAAGCTGCTCGGTGACGAGATGGCGTACTCCGTGGAGGTCGTCTCCCCGGAGGACGAGGACCGTGAGCTGCTGAAGTCCTTCGACCTGCAGTTCGGTGAGGACGTCGGTGGTCGTGAGGACCTCCAGCACCGTCCCCCGGTGGTCACCGTCATGGGTCACGTCGACCACGGTAAGACCCGCCTGCTCGACACGGTGCGCAAGACCAACGTCGGTGGCGGCGAGGCCGGCGGCATCACCCAGCACATCGGTGCCTACCAGGTGCCGGTCGAGGTCAACGGTGACGAGCGTCTGCTCACGCTGCTGGACACCCCCGGTCACGAGGCGTTCACCGCCATGCGTGCCCGTGGTGCCAAGGCGACGGACATCGCGATCCTCGTGGTCGCCGCGGACGACGGCGTGATGCCGCAGACGGTCGAGGCGATCAACCACGCCAAGGCCGCCGACGTCCCGGTCGTGGTCGCGGTGAACAAGATCGACAAGGAGGGCGCGTCCCCGGAGAAGATCCGTGGCCAGCTCACCGAGTACGGTCTGGTCCCCGAGGAGTACGGCGGCGACACCATGTTCGTCGACATCTCGGCCAAGCAGGGCACGAACATCGAGGACCTCCTCGAGGCCGTCGTCCTGACCGCCGACGCCTCGCTCGAGCTCGTCGCCAACCCGGACATGCCCGCCCAGGGTGTCGCCATCGAGGCGCACCTGGACCGCGGTCGTGGCCCGGTCGCCAACGTCATCATCCAGCGCGGTACGCTGCGCGTCGGTGACTCCATCGTCGTCGGTGACGCCCACGGTCGTGTGCGCCGCATGGTCGACGAGCACGGCGACGACGTCAAGGCCGCAGGCCCGTCGATGCCGGTGCAGGTCCTGGGCCTCACCAGCGTCTCCGGTGCAGGCGACAACCTGCTCGCCGTGGACGACGACCGGACCGCCCGGCAGATCGCCGACCAGCGCAACGCCCGTCGCCGCAACGCGATGCAGGCCCGGTCCCGCAAGCGGATCAGCCTGGAGGACCTGGACAAGGTGCTCAAGGAGACCAGCCAGCTCAACCTCATCCTCAAGGGCGACAACGCCGGTACGGTCGAGGCGCTGGAGGACTCCCTGCTGCAGATCGAGGTCGACGACGAGGTCAGCCTGAACATCATCGACCGCGGTGTGGGTGCTGTCACCCAGACCAACGTCGACCTGGCTGCCGCGTCCGACGCGATCATCATCGGCTTCAACGTCCGTGCGGAGGGCAAGGCCACCGAGGTCGCCAACTCCGAGGGCGTGGAGATCCGGTACTACTCGGTCATCTACGACGCCATCGACGAGGTGGAGCAGGCTCTCAAGGGCATGCTCAAGCCGGTCTACGAGGAGCGCGAGGTCGGTACCGCCGAGATCCGTCAGCTGTTCAAGGCCTCCGCCGTCGGTCTCATCGCCGGTTCGATGGTCCAGACGGGCAAGATGCGCCGCAACGCGCAGATCCGCCTGATCCGCGACGGCAACGTGGTGACCGAGAAGGCCACCATCGAGTCCCTGCGCCGCGAGAAGGACGACGTCACCGAGGTCAGCCACGGTTACGAGTGCGGTATGGTCCTGTCCTACCCGGACATCCAGGTCGGCGACACGATCCAGGCCTACGAGCTGGTCGAGGTCCCGCGCGAGGACGTCAAGAAGGACAAGAAGGACGGCAAGTAGAGTCAGCCGCAGCCTTCGGGCCTGCCGGGAGCCCTGATCCCCGGTGCACCACCGGCCCCGTCCCGTCGAGGTGACTCACCCATGAGTCCCCCGCGGGGCGGGGTCTGGTCGTGTCTGCCGTGCCACCGACTAGAATCAACCCGTAAGAAGTCCACCGGACCCACAGCGTCCAGGAAGAAGGGGAGCCCCAGATGGCTGACCACGCCCGCGCCGCCCGTATGGCGAAGCGCATCATGACCATCGTCGCCTCGGCGATCGAGCGCGACGTGAAGGACCCGCGGCTGGAGTTCGTCACCGTGACGGACTGCCGGGTCACCGGCGACCTGCACGACGCCACGGTGTTCTACACCGTGCGCGGACGAACCGTCGACGAGGAGCCGGACACCGCCGCGGCCGCCGAGGCGCTGCACCGCGCCCGCGGCCAGCTGCGCAAGATCGTCGGCGACCAGCTGTCGGTGCGCTTCACCCCCACGCTGCGCTTCGAACTCGACACCGTGCCGGAGGCCTCGGCGCACCTGGAGGAGCTGCTCGCGAAGGCCCGCGACATCGACTCGCGTGTGCGCGCGCAGGCCGAAGGCGCCACCCCGGCCGGCGAGGCGGACCCCTACAAGTCGGCCGACGAGCCGGAGGAGTGAGCACCACCCCACCCGGCTCGGCCAACGACGTGAGGGCGGACACCCGGACCATCCTCGGTCTGGCGTGGCCCGCCCTCGCGGTGTTGGCGGCCACCCCGCTGTACCTGTTGTGGGACACCGCCGTCGTCGGACGCCTCGGCGCGTCCGAACTCGCCGCCCTGGCGGCCGGCGCGACGGTACTCGCGCAGGTCACCGTCCAGCTGACGTTCCTGTCCTACGGGACGACGGCGCGGGCGGCGCGGAGGCACGGTGCCGGGGACACCCCCGGCGCCGTGTCCGAGGGGATCCAGGCGTCCTGGGTGGCGGTGGCCGTCGGCGCGGTGCTGGCGGTGCTGGTGGCGGTCTTCGCCACCCCGGTGACCGCGGCGCTGACCGGTGGCGGTGAGGGGTCTCCCGTCGCCGCCGAGGCGGCGCGCTGGTTGCGCGTGACCTCGCTGTCGGTGATCCCGGCGCTGCTGACCATGGCCGGCAACGGTTGGCTGCGCGGGGTGGCGAACACCCGCGCCCCGTTGTACTTCACCCTGGCCGGCGTGCTGCCGATGGTCGTCACGGTGCCGTGGGCGGTCGCCCGTTTCGGTCTGGTCGGCTCGGCGTACGCCAACGTGCTCGGCGAGGTGATCACGGCGTCCTGCTTCGTGGTGTGCCTGGTGCGCACCTGGCGCCGCGAGGGCGACGGGCGGCCGGTCACCCCGAGCTGGGCGGTGATCCGTCCGCAGCTGTCGATGGGACGCGACCTGATCCTGCGCTCGATGAGTTTCCAGGTAGCGTTCCTGTCCGCCGCGGCAGTGGCCGGACGGATGGGGGAGTCGTCCCTGGCGGCCCACCAGGTGATGCTGCAGCTGTGGAATTTCCTGACGCTGGTGCTGGACTCGGTGGCGGTGGCCGCGCAGGCCCTCGTCGGTGCCGCGCTGGGCTCGGCCTCGGTGCGGACCGCCTGGCGGGTGGGCAACCAGGTGCTGCGGTTCTCCGTGGGTGCCGGTCTGGTGCTCGCCGGGCTGCTGGCGGCCGGGGCGCACGTCATCCCCCGGTTGTTCACCACGGACGACACGGTGCTCTCCACGATGTGGGGGCCGTGGTGGATCCTGGTGGCGATGGTCGCTCTCGGCGGAGTCGTCTTCGCCATCGACGGTGTGCTGCTGGGCGCGGGGGACGTAGCGTTCCTGCGGACCGCGTCGATAGTTTCGGTACTGGTGGGTTTCCTGCCCGGCGTGTGGTTGTCCTTCGCCTTCGACCTCGGGTTGACCGGTGTGTGGTGCGGGCTGCTGGCCTTCATCGTGATCCGGTTGGCCGCGGTGGTGTGGCGTTACCGCAGCGGGCGGTGGACCCGGACACCTGGAGTGACGTAAGAGACTGAAGTGACTAGAGTGGTCAGGGTGATTGGCGTGGAGGACGAGACGGACGGCAACCCCGACGGCAAACCCGGAGCGAACCCGGGCGGGCGCACGCGCACGCTCTGGGCCGTCTCGGACCTGCACGTGGCCGCCCGCGGCAACCGTGAACTGGTCGACGAGACCGTGCGCCCGCGTCATCCCGGCGACTGGTTGATCGTCGCCGGCGACGTCGCCGAACGCACCTCCACGATCCTGGACGTGCTGCGCGAACTCTCCGAACGCTTCGCCCAGGTCATCTGGGTGCCCGGTAACCACGAGCTGTTCTCCCGCGCCGCCGACGAGGTCCACGCCGAGGAGAAGTACGAGGAGCTCGTGAAGGGCTGCCAGGCGATGGGCGTGCTCACCCCGGAGGACCCCTACCCGCGCTTCGCCGGGCGCACGGTGGTGCCCATGTTCACCCTCTACGACCACTCCTGGCGCGACCCGCTGGTCAGCGTGGAGTCCGCGCTGTCGTCCGCCGAGGGCAACGGGGTGGTGTTCACCGACCAGGTCGCCATCGCACCCTATGTGGACGTTCCGCTCTGGTGCCAGCGTCGGCTGGGTTACACTGTGCGGCGACTGTCGAAGGTCTCGGGGCCGACGGTGCTGGTCAACCACTGGCCGCTGGTGCGTGAGGTGACCTCGCGTCTGCGGCTGCCGGAGGTGGCGTTGTGGTCGGGAAGCTGGCACACGCAGGACTGGCCGGTACGTTTCGGTGCCGAGACCGTCGTCTACGGGCACCTGCACATCCCGGTCGTGACCGAGGTGGACGGTGTCCGTCATGTCGAGGTGTCGCTGGGCTACCCCCGGGAGCGCGAGCGGACCCTCGAACAGCGCCGCGAACGGGACCTCTGGCCGTACCCGGTGCTGACCGACAACACCGGAGAGGAAGCGGGATGATCATCGCAGCCCCCTACGTCGCCGTGGGCCTCGGCGACTCCGACCGCGCCCCGGTGGTGCCCCGGGACATCGTCCCGCCGGACGCCGGCCTGGTGGAGTACCACCCCGGCGACCTCATCGACCTGGCCCACTACGAGGAACTGGACGACGACGAGCGCCGCATCGTCGGCGCCGCGGTGGACTCGCGCAGGTCCGAGTTCGGCGACGGCCGCTGGTGCGCCCACCGCGCACTGCGCGGACTCGGCGTGGACGGCCCGATCCTGCGCGGCGACAAGGGGATGCCGCTGTTCCCGGACCACGTCACCGGCACGATCTCGCACACCCGCGGGCTGCGCGTGGCACTCGTGGCGCGCACCGACCGGTGGCGCAGCCTCGGGCTGGACGTCGAGGTCGCCCAACGCCTGCCGGACGGCGTGTTGTCCGCGGTGAGTTCCGCGCGCGAACGCCGCTCACTGCAGCGCGCCGCGCAGCGCGCCCCGGGACGCTCGCTGGGCACCGTGCTGTTCAGCGCCAAGGAGGCGGTGTACAAGGCATGGTTCCCCGTGGTGGGACGCTTCCTGGACTTCGACGAGGTCGAGCTGCAGCTCGACGTCGCCGACACCTTCGCCGCCGCCGCCTCGTCCGCCGCCTCGTCCCCTGAGGTCGGCGGCCGCTGGCACGCCCGGGTGCTCTCGCAGCCCACCCCGCTGCCCTCCCTGAGCGGTCACTGGGTGATCCGCGACGGCTACGTGGTCACCGTCTGCGCGATCCCCAACTGACCGGGGTCTTCCAACTGACCGGTACGGATCAGTAGTAGCCGCCCTGGCGGAAGTCCCAGGAGTTGAACTGGTCGGCGAGGATCAGCACGATCTCGTCGTTGTAGATGCCCTTGCGGATCAGGGTGGGGCAGGGGGTCACGCCGCGCTCACCGTTCTGCTCGGGGACCAGGGTGCCGTCGTCGTCGACCATGGAGACCATCACACCCTGCTCGTAGCGGGTGTCGATGCTCTTGTCCGGCTGGATCGAGGCCACGTAGTCGTTGCCCTCGATGATCAGGTCGGCCTCGCCGGCGATCTCGTCGCCGATGCCCTCGATCAGGCCACGGTTGCCCTGGCCGGACGGGTTGGCGGAGGAGGCGAAGACCAGGCGGCGGTCCTTCTCCCACAGCTCACGGGCGATGTTCTCGCCGGGGGTGCCGAACTTCAGGACGAAGCAGCTGGTGTTGCGGGTGTCCGAGGCCAGCTCGCCGGCGCCCTCGGGCATGTACTTGTCCTGCGCACCGTCCTTCCACGGCAGGATGCAGCCCATGAGGATGTCGCGCTCGGCGCAGGTCCGGTAGAAGTTCTCGATCTCCGGGGTCAGCTGGGCGAGCTCCTTGAGCTGCTCCAGTGAACCGCACAGCACCACGCCGGGCTTGTTGCGCTTACGGTGCTTGACAGCGAACTTGCGCTCCAGGCCCTCGCGGTCGCTGGTGGCGATGATGTAGCCGACCTTGGTCGGGGTGACCACGATGTGGCCCGGCGTGCGGAGCAGGTCGACGGCCTCCTGCTGCAGTCCGCCGTTCCACTGGATCTGGCGGGAGTTCTCGTTCTCTGCCATGGCTTCCTCTCTGACGTCCAACTGTTTGGCTGTATCTTCACCGCACCCCCGTCCGTCTCACTGGTCGGGAGAGTCAGTCTCACACTCTGGCATTGTAGAGTACCGGCGTGAGACGCGCTGAATCGGGGGCCGAATGGTGTCGCGCTCAGTCCATGCCCGCCGGACGCGCTACGAACACGCTGGCCGCGCGCCGTCCCTTCTCCTCCAGCAGCGCGATCGCCCGGCCGTCCGGCGTGACCGCGGCGTAGACACCCTTGGTGCCCTCCGGCTCCAGCCACTTGCCCAGCGACAACGCCACACCCTCGTCGTCGCTGACCTCGCGTACGGGGAAGCAGGTCGACATCGCCGCGTCGAGCCCCAGGGACAGCTCGGGGGCGGCGTCGGTGGTGTCGCGCACCTGCAGCAGGGCGTCCAGCGTCCGGGCGTCCCGGATGTCGAACGGGCCCACGCTGGTGCGGCGCAGCGCGCTGAGGTGCCCGCCCACGCCCAGCGCCTCGCCCACGTCGCGGGCGATGGAGCGGATGTAGGTGCCCGAGGAGCAGTGCACGGAGACGTCCACCTCGCAAGCACCGTCGGGTGCGCCGAGGCGCACGTCGGTGACGTCGAGGGAGTGCACGGTGACCGGACGCTCCGGCAGCACCACGTCCACGCCTTCGCGCACCAGCTCGTGGGCGCGACGCCCGTTGACCTTGATCGAACTGACACTGCTGGGGCGTTGCATGATCTCACCGGACTGCGCGGCGAAGGCCTCGCGCACACGCTGCTCGGTCAGCGACGCCAGGGCGTCCGGCGCGGCGGTGGTCAGCACGTCACCCTCCACGTCGTCGGTCACCGTCGAGGCGCCGAGGCGCACCGTGGCCTCGTAACGCTTGTCGTGGGTGACCACGTGGGCGAGAAACTTCGTACCGCGTTCCACCCCGATGACCAGCACGCCGGTGGCCATCGGGTCCAGTGTCCCGGAGTGGCCCACCCGCCGGGTGCCGAATACTCGGCGACAGCGGGCGACCACGTCATGGCTGGTCATTCCGGCGGGTTTGTCCACGACGACGAGGCCGGAGCGGGCGATGAGCCCCACGGCCGATTCACTTCCAGGCATGGAGCACAGTCTATGTGGTGGGCCACGATGTCGTAGTGTTGTGCCCGTGGATATCTGGAATGGACTGGACGAGGTTCCCTCGGACCTCCAGGGAAGCGTCGTGACGATCGGTGTCTTCGACGGGGTGCACCGCGGGCACCAGAAACTCATCGGCACCGCCGTGGACAAGGCTCGCGAGCTCGACGTCCCCGCGCTGATGATGACCTTCGACCCGCACCCCACGGTGATCTTTCTGCCGAAGAGCGTGCCGCCGCTGCTGGCCACCGTGGAACAGCGCGCCGTCAGTGCCGCCCGCTACGGCATCGACGGCATGGTCGTGGTCGCCTTCGACGACGAGATCATCTCCTGGAGCCCCGAGGAGTACTTCCGCAACGTCATCGTGGACCGCTTCAAGGCTCGCGCCGTGGTGGTGGGGGAGAACTTCACCTTCGGCAGCCAGGCGTCCGGCACCGCCGAGACGATGAAGGAGCTCGGGGAACGCTACGGCGTGGAGGTCGTCGTGCACGGGCTGCTGCGCGACGGTGACGAGGACGGTGACGAGGACGG
>JAKDIS010000203.1 GCA_030450335.1 Corynebacterium sp.
TGGTGCTGCCGCCTGCGCAGTCGAAGGTGTAGACCTGGCTGCTCCTGCCGTCGTGGCGGAACTCGCTGACCTGCGGCGGGCAGGTGGCGGTGTCCGAACCGTCGCCCCGGTCACGCGGCAGGGCGGGGGCGACGATCCCGAACGCGACCCCGACCGTGACCCCGACGCCGACGGCCGCGAACGCCACGGCGGTGGCCCCTCGGGTCCACCATCCGTGCCGTCTCTGCGTGGGTTGTCTGCTCACACCACCAAGCCTAACCGTCCCGGGCGGACGGCCGGACGGTTCAGCCCGGCTGCGGTGCGGGTACGCTGACTGCACATGGCGACACGTTCAGACAGCCGCATCACCCCCGTCTTCCGCGCCCAGCACCAGGCCGCGACGGCCGGCAAGGTCCCCTCGCCGGTGCGCGTGAGCACCGTCGACGGGGAACTGTGGGTACGCGCGGTGCCGATGCCGGGCGCGGGCGTGATGAACAGCGTGCTGTCCACCGTCCACCTCGGCGACGGCGGCGTCACCGTCGTCGACCCGGGGTGGGCCGGCGGCAAGGCGCAGGACGCCGCGGCGAACGTCCTGCGCCCGCTGGACGCGTTCCTGCGCGAGCACGGCCGACGTCTCGAGGACGTCACCGACGTCGTCGTCACGCACGCGCACCCCGACCACGTCGGCGCGGCCGCGGAGATGCTGGGCGCCACCGGCGCGCGCTACCACCTCGGCGCGGTGGAGCAGCGCAGCGTCGACGCCGCACGCACCGGCACCTCGCAGGACGACTACGCCGTCGAGCACCACGCGGTCGGCGCGCCGGACGGCGTGCTGGAGAAGTTCCCCTTCTCGGAGAAGGAGCGGCGGCTGCCGCCGTTCATCCCGCGGCAGCGTCCGGACGTCCTGCTGCAGGACGGTGACCTGCTGCCCGACCATGGGGTGACCGGGGAACTGGGCTGGCGGGCGGTGCTCACACCCGGGCACACCCCAGGGCACCTGTGCTTCGCCGACGACGCCCGCGGACTGCTGATCGCCGCCGACCAGGTGCTGCCCGAGATCTTCCCCGGCATCGGCCTGGGGGTGGGCTCGCTGGGCGGCAACCCGGTGAAGGACTACCTGGCGTCCGTGGAACGCCTGGCGGAGTTCGACGACTACACCGTGATCCCCGGGCACGGGTTCTGCTTCACCGGGTTGGCCGAAAGGCGCGCGGAGACCACCGCGCACGTCATGGAACGTGCCGAGGAGGTGTCGCGTGTGCTCGAGTGGAACCCGGGCATCAGCGTGTGGCGTCTGGCGGGACGGCTCACCTGGAGCGGCGGCTGGGACTCGCTGGCGGACTCGCCGATGGTGTGGTCGGCCATCCGGCAGACGATGATGTACCGCGACCTGGTGCTGGAGAAGGCGTAGCTGCTCCTACAGCGCCGCCTCGACGGCGGCGACGACCTCGGGGGCGTCCGGCACGGTGGCGGGGCGGAAGCGGGCGAGCACCGCGCCGTCCTTGCCGACGAGGAACTTCTCGAAGTTCCACTCGACGTCGCCGGCCTTCCCGTCGGCGTCGGGGGTCGTGGTGAGCTCGGCGAAGAGCGGGTGGGCGTCCGGCCCGTTGACGTCGAGCTTCTCGGTCATCGGGAAGGTGACGCCGTACGTCGCCGAGCAGAACTCCGCGATCTCCTCGGCGCTGCCCGGCTCCTGGCCCATGAACTGGTTGCACGGCGCACCGACGACGGTCAGGCCGCGGTCCCGGTAGTCCTGCGCGAGCTTCTCCAGGGCGGTGTACTGCGGGGTCAGCCCGCACTTGGACGCCACGTTGACGACGAGCAGCGGGCCGTCGAACGCGGCGAGGTCGAGCTCGCCGCCGTCGAGGGCGCGGACGGGGATGGTCTTGATGTTCGTGGAAGCCATGTCCGCGAGG
>JAKDIS010000014.1 GCA_030450335.1 Corynebacterium sp.
CCCGAGCACGCCGACGAGCCGGGCCAGGCCCACCTCCGCGCGCTGGAGGTCGTCGATGCTGGCCAGCAGTACGCTCACCGGGGCGAAGATGCGCTGGAAGAACAGTGCGCCGGCGGTGGCCGCCCCCACGCTCAGCACCCCGGCGTCGACCCGCCAGAAACCCACGCACAGCACCGCGGCCAGCCCGAGGAACTCGGCGACGTTCAACCCGCCGTTGAAGACGTTGCGCACCTTCGTCGCCGCCCGCCCGATCTCCACCGACGCGAGGCTGCGCTCGGCCACCAGGCGTAACCGGTTCGCCCCCTGCCCGTGGGCGCGCACGGTGGACGCACCGTTCACGGTCTCGATGAGCGCCTGCCCGCGCTCGGCGTCCATCCGCTGCTGACGGACGTAGAGCGGACGTGACCTGCGCAGGAACACCGCGCCGGAGAGCACCTGCACCGGCAGGGCGACGAGTGCGGCCAGCGCCAGCCACGGGTCCAGCACGGCGAAGCCCAGGGCCGTGACCACCAGGGTGAACAGGGCCTGGGTCGTGCGCGGCAGCACCTCGGTCACCGCGGTGGTGACGGACTCCACGTCCCCGGTCACGCGGGAGACCACGTCGGAACTGCCGGCGCTCTCCACGGCCCCTGGGTCGAGGTGGACCGCGGCGTCCAGCACGTCCTCCCGCAGGGTGGCGAGCACATCCTGCAGGGTCCTGACCAGCAGGCGACCGCCCCACAGGACGAGCAGTGCGGCGACCACGCCGGCCGCGACGACGCCGCCGACGGTGAGTGCGAGACGGTCCAGGCCGCGTCCGTCGATCACGTCGTCGACGAGGCGCCCCTGCAGGGCGGGCACGGCCAGCGCCGCGGCCGAGCCGAGGGTGAGGCACGCGACCACCAGCGACAACGCACCCAGGCGGGGTCGCAGCAGCTCCGCGACGACCCGACCGGTCTGCCGGACGGTGGCCTCGGGCAGCCGGTTCGTGGTGGTGTTCACAGCTCCACCACCTCGTCGCAGGCGTCCAGCATGAGGTGGTCGGACGTGATGACCAGCACCGCCAGCCCGGGCCTGTCGTGCACGAGCGCGGCGAGTCCGGTGGCGACGTCGCGGGCGGTCACCGGGTCCAGGGACATCGTCGGCTCGTCGAGGACGAGCACATGCCCGGAAGCATGTAGGGCGCGGGCCAGCACCGCGCGGCGCCGCTGGCCCCCGGAGAGCCGGTGGCCGCCCTCGCCGACGGGGGCCTCGACGGAACCGAGGTGGGTGACGACGTCGTCCAACGCGGTGGCGGTGGCGACATCGGCGTCCACCTGCGCGTCGGAGAAGGTCACGTTCTCCCGCAGGGAGCCGGTGAACAGCGTCGAGTCGCGCGGTGGCACGGTGACGGCCCGATGCCAGGCGTCCGGCCCGAGGTCGAGCGCGTCGACCCCGTCGAGGGTGAGTTCGCCGCGCGCCGGGACGGTGCGGAAGCCGAGCCGGTCGGCGATGCGTCCGGCGTCGGACGTCGCGACGTGCACGCCGACGAGCCGTCCTGCGCGTGCCGTCACCGTCGGCGCGGTGGCCGCCGAGGCGTCTGCAGTCGCCTCCCAGGTCAGGACGCCGGCGTCGCCGCTGCGGCGCGGCGCCGGGTGCGCCGCGCCGGGCAGCTGGTACTCCTCGGCGACGAAGGCGCGCAGCCGGGCCGCGGAGGCGCGCTTGTACGCCCAGTTCGCCCCGAACGTGCCGATGTGCGACAGCGAGCCCTTGAGGTACTGCGCCAACCCGATCACGGTGACGAGCTCACCCGGGGTGATCGTCCCGTCGAGCGCGAGCCAGCCGGCGGCGAAGGTGAGTACTGCCAGGTAGACCAGCGAAACCACGTCGCTGACCGCCTCGTAGCCGCGCAGCGACAATGCCGAGGCCACCGCGGTATCGCGCGAATGTGCGCTGGCGACGCGGTACCGGCGGGCGACCTCGTCCTCGGCCCCGAGGCCGCGGATCGTGCGCAGTCCCGCCATCGCGTCCGCGGCGACGTCGCTGGCGGCGGCGACGGCCCGCTGCTCGGTGCGTCCGCGGGCGAACATCGGACGCGAGAGCCGCTGCATCAGCACCAGCACGGCCACCGCCCCGGCCAGGACCCCGATGCCCAGGGGAGCGGAGACGGCCAGCAACGCCCCGGCCGCGGCGACGAGTCCGGCGACGGTGGCGAGCTGCTGCACGATGCTCCAGGAGACCCCGGCGACCTGGAAGGTGTCGTTCGTGGTGATCGACAGGACCTCGCCGGTGGAGCGCCGGGCGTGCCCACGCGGGTGCAGGACGCGGCCGAGCGCGAGCTGGCGCAGGTCGTGCTCACCGTGGCCGTAGACCCGCACCATGCCCAGCATCGCGCGCTGGTAGCTCAGCGACGTGAGCAGGAAGACCCCCGCCAGCGCCCCCAGCCACACGGCCAGCGCCCGGGGGTCTCCGGGCATGACGGCCCGGTCGATGATGACGCCGATGAGCACGGGCACGGCCGCATCGCCGAGGTTGTGCACCACCAGGCCGAGGGTGCACGCCGCCAGGCGCCGCGCCCGGCCGTCGCCGGTCAGGGCGATGCGCAGGACGTGGCCGGTGGTGACGCCGGAAGGAGCGGCAGTGGGGTCGCCGGAAGGGTCGGTGGTCCGCATGACAGTTCACGCTAGGGCCGTGGCTCGCGGCGGGGCGGACGGGAGTCGTCGTGCAGCGGACAGGGTCGGTTCCTGTGTCCGTTGCGCTGCAGACAGTGTCCGCTGCGCCGACCGACCGCCCGCTACGGTCTGGATGAATGTCCATGGAGTTTTCTGGACGCCACGAGGAGAACCAGATGAGGAGCAGCAGATGAGGACGACAACCGGGGCCACGCACTGGGCCACGAAACTGGGCCGGCGAGTGGGCCGGACCGTCGCAGCGGTGGCGGTGGCCACCGGGCTGGTGGCGGCGACCGCCGCCTGCGGCAGCGACGACGACGGGCAGGACGCCGACAACGTCCGCACCGTGGACAGCGCCTACGGCGAGGTGGAGGTCCCGGAGACCCCGGAGCGCGTCGTCGCCGTCTCCTACGACACCCCGTGGCAGCTGAAGTCCCTCGGCGTCACGCCCGTCGGTACCCAGGACTACAGCGACTACACGCAGGGGTTCACCGAGGAACAGCTGGACTTCGTGGAGCAGGCCGAACCGGTCGGCAAGTTCTTCGAGCTGGACATCGAGGCGGTCGCCGCGGCTGAGCCGGACCTGATCGTCGGCGACGTCCTCGAGATCGACGACGACGTCTACGAGAAGCTCGCGGAGATCGCCCCGACGGTCATCGTGGAGGGTGAGGACCGGGGTGACTGGAAGGCCATCGTCGCCTCCATCGCCGAGGCCGTGGGCACCGAGGACGAGCTCGAGGAGACGAAGGCGGCCTACGAGGACCGCCTGGCGGAACTGCAGGACGACTACGCCGACGTGCTCGACGAGTACACCTTCGCCTCGATCGGCCCGATGGACGACCCGACGAACTTCTACATCAACTACCCCTCCGGCATCCTCGGCGCGATCTTCGAGGAGGTGGGCATGACCACGGCGTCGTCGGTGCCCACCGGCGAGTTCCCCAAGGGGTGGGAGGAGTACTCCACGGAGAACATCGGCTCCCTCCTCGGTGAGGCCGACGTGGTCATGGTGTCCCTCAACGCGGACGGGACGGTGGACCCGGGCATGCAGGAGGTCATGGACAACCCGCTGTTCCAGCAGCTCAAGGCCGCGCAGGACGACCACGTCGTGCCCGTCGACGGGTCGGTCACCGACTATGCCTCTGCGGTCGACTTCCTCGACATCATCGAGGAGAAGGTCCTCGCCCCGCTGCAGGGCTGACCTGTCGTTGTCCCCGCTCCACCCCTATTCCCGATGACTGGAGTCACATGAACACCACCCTGCCGCGACGGGTCCGTCCGGCACGCCGCCGTGCGGCCGTCGCCGTCCTGGCGCTCGCCGCCGTCCCCGCCCTGCTCGCCGGATGTTCTTCGGCGCAGGACGAGACGTCCGGCTCGTCCGGCTCAGGCGACGGCGCGGAACGCGTCTTCGCCGAACCCGACGACGGCGCGTTCCCCGTCACCATCGACCACGCCTACGGGGAGACCACGGTGGAGGAGCAGGCGGAGCGTGTCCTCGTGGTCGGGTGGGGCGGCGCGGACCTCGCCGTACAGCTCGGCACCGTCCCGGTCGCCCAGGGCATCGCCGGTGGCGAGGGTGACAGCGCCGAGTACCACCCGTGGTTCCGCGAGGCCGTCGAGGAACTCGGCGCACCCTTGCCGGCGACCGATGAGTCGCTGGAGCGTGGTGAGGTCGACACGGAGTTCGTGGCGACCCAGGAACCCGACCTGATCCTCGCGGTGAACTCCGGTATCAGCGCCGAGGAGTACGACCGGCTGACCGACATCGCCCCCACGGTCGCTTTCCCGGACGAGCCCTGGGCCACGTCCGCGCAGGACCACCTGACGATGGTCGGTGAGGCGCTGGGCCGCGCCGAACGGGCGGCGGAGATCACCGGTGAGCTGGACGAGAAGATCAGCGGGGTCGCGGACTCCCACCCGGAACTGTCCGGGGTGTCCTTCCTCTACGGCTTCCTCCCGACGGACGGCCAGGTCGTGATCTTCTCCGAGGCGGACCCGCGGGTCGGGACGTTGGAGAAGCTCGGTCTGACCCCGTCGCCGGACCTGGCCGCCCTGGCGGAGCAGGCGGACGGGGAGTCGAGCTTCAACGTCGCCGTCGAAAGGCTGATCAGTACCGACGCCGACACCAACGTGAGCACCGTCAGCCGCGAGGAGTGGGACGCCGCGGTGGACGCCGACCGGACGTTCGCCGCCTGGGGGCCGGTCGCGGACGGTGATGCCTCGGTGATCGAGGACCCGGACGTGGGCCTGGCGTTGGCGACCTCGACGCCGCTGAGCCTCTCCTGGGCGGTCGAGGACATCGCGGATGTCCTGTCCGCTTCGGTGGGGTAGCGCCGGGGTAGCGCTCGACTGTCAGTCGGTGAGCTGGTCCACGACGTAGTCAGCGAAGTCAGCCCCGACCTTCGAGTACCCTGCGCGGTGGTTGTAGAGCAGCTGCGGGGTCTTGCCGTCGACCACGGCGGGCAGGTTCTTCCAGATCGTGTCGTCGGCGACGGCGGAGTCGGGGTTCTGCACCAGGATCACGTCCGCCTCGGTGAGGATGTTCAGGTTCTCCTTGCTGTACATCCGCAGCGATCCGTCGGCTTCGCGTGACCCGCTGTCGGTCAGCACGGTGAAGCCCAGGTCGGTGAGCACCTCGGGGGCGAGGTTCTCGTCCTCGAGCACGAACTGGTCGTCCTGCAGTGCGACGATGGCCACGGTCTGTCCGGCGTACTCGCCGAGGTCCTCGGCGCCGGCCTCGACGACGCGGTGGTAGTCCGCGATGCTCTGTTCTGCCTCCTCCCTCTTGCCGATCTGCTCGGCCTGGTCGAGCAGTGGCTCGAGCCAGGCGTCGTCTCCGAGGGAGGACGCCCTGGCATCCCGGGCGAGGTCGCCGTCGAGTCCGATCACGGGGGCGATCTCTTCGAGGCGTTGCTGCTGTTCGCTGTCGTAGGTGTCGAACCAGGCGGCCGTGGTGATGATCAGGTCGGGGTCCATGTCCGCCACGGCCTCGGCGTCCGGGTCGGTGGTGTTGAAGTCGTACCTGGTCACGGTGTCCGGCAGGTCGTCGTTGACCACGTTGTTCTGTGCGGACTCCGCGGTGATCTCGGGGGTCGCCACCAGGTTGAGCCCGGTGATCTCGGCGAACTCGGGGCAGAGCCGGGTCTCGATGCAGACCACCCGTTGCGGGTCCGCCGGGATCTCCACCTGCTGGTCGGCGTAGTCGAAGGTGATGGTGTCGGCGCCGGAGTCGCCACCCGTCGCGGAGTCCTCGTCCGACGAGCAGGCGGCGAGCGCGGTCAGGGATACGGCGCACAGGCCGGCGAGCAGCGGTGCGGTGAAACGTCCTCGTGATGTCATGGAGTCGACGCTAACCGTCGGTATCTGCGGGCATCGGACAGATTGTGTCTGTTTCACGACAGCCCTGCGCCCGGGGCGCCGGTCGTGGCAGCACCGCATCCCTGACGTCTGTGCGAGGTGACCTGTCCGTTGCGCGAAGACCGGTACATGTAGGGTTGCCTTAGCGAAAATAAGTGCAGCGGTACCCGCCAGGGTGCTGCGCGGACGGCGGGAGAAACGCGTGGATGCAGGTCAGGGAGGTTCCGATCCCCGGATTCACCGGGCCCGGGTGACGGCGGTGACGAGGGTCGGCAAGGCGATGGTGCGGGTCAGTCTTGGCGGACCGGACATGGCCGACTACCCCACCACGGACGTGGGCGACGAGTGGGTGCGGGTCTTCTTCCCGGACGCCCCGACCGAGCCCGTCCGCCTGCCGCGTGTGGAGGGCACCGGCTGGGTGTACGCGGACGGCGTCGAGGCCTCGGAGATGCGCACCTACACCATCCGCGACTGGCGTCCCGGTGAGGTGGACGTCGACTTCGTCGTCCACGGCACCGGCGTGGCGACGACGTGGGCGACCACCGTCGAGGTCGGCGGCGAGGTCGGCCTGACCGAGCCTGTCGCCGTGTACCGGCGGGCGCAGGACGCCACCCACCAGGTCCTGCTCTGCGACGAGCCGGGCCTGCCGGCGGCACTGCGGATCTGCGAGGACGCTCCGGCGGGCATGACGTCCACCCTCGTCTGCGAGGTCCGGGACGCCGGGTACGAGGTCGCGCCGCGTCGCGGCGAGGTCGAATGCGTCTGGCTGCCCGGCGGTGGCAACGGCGTGGGTCCCTCCCGTCTGCCGGAGGCGCTGTCGGACCTGGACATCCCGCAGGACGCCGCGGTGTGGGTGGGCACGGAGACCCGCGTCTCGCGGACGCTGCGCCGGCAGCTGCGTGAGGAGAAGGGCCTGGCCCGGACGGCGGCGACGACGATGGGCTACTGGGTCCACGACAAGGAGCGGTGGATCGCCGCCTACGACGCGCTGGGCGAGGAGTTCGCCGACAAGGTCCGTGACCTCTACGACAGCGACCGCGACCCCGACGAGGTCACCGACCTCGTCGACAGCCTCTACGAGACGAACGGGCTGTGACCGTGCTGCAGGGCGCGGTACTCGACGCGCCGGAGTCCGTCCCGCCGATGTCCGCCGAGCAGGACGACCTGATCCCCGGAGACTACCTGCTCACGATGCGGGAACTGCGCTACCCCAGTCCGCTCGAACCGGAGGTCTGCACGGGGGACACGCACCACCACCTCAACCACCACGTGGTCTTCTGGCCGATGCGAGGCAGCGCCTACGTGGACGTGGACGGGCACCGTCACCACCTCCCACCCGGGCACGGGGTCTTCGTGCCCGCCGGCGTGGGGCACGCCGCCGACACCGGTGCGTCCAGCACGTTGACCGCGGTCTACGTGCGACCGGACGCGTGGGAGGGGCCGGCGGACCGGGTGCACGATGTCGCGGTGAACGCCGCCACCAGGGAAATGCTGGTGATGATGGCCTACAACGCGATGGGACGCGACCGGCGGTTCCGGGCGCAGCGGCTGTGCCTGGACTTCATGTCCGAGCCGTGCCTGCCGGGGCTCGAACTGCCGCTGCCGGACAGCCGGCTGATCCAGCCGATCATGCGTCACGTCATGGAACGTCCGGACGACGACCGCTCCCTGGACGACTGGGCGTGGATCCTCAACACCAGCGGGCGCACCATCGCCCGGGCGTTCCGGGCGGACACCGGCATGACCTTCAGCGAGTGGCGCACGGCCGCCCGCATGTCCGAGGCCGTGCGGCTGCTGTCGGACGGCGCGCCGGTCGGCGCGGTGTCCAGGAAGGTGGGCTACACCTCCGCCAGTGCCTTCAGCACGGCGATGAAACGCGTCACCGGACGCGGCCCGCAGTACTTCCGCACCGTGCGGTGAGTTCCTCGCGGGACGACAACATGACAACAGAAAAAGCAGAAAAAACAGGAGTGGGACCATGACAAAAACAGGTGGAGTGCAGGGCATGCGAGTGGCCTGGCTGGGGATGCTGAGCGCGGTGGCGCTGGCGTCGGCGGCGGTACTGACCGCATGCGGGTCCGACGATGGGGACAGCTCGGGCGGCAGTGGCGGTGACAGCGGATCCGGCACTTTCCCGGTCACCATGGAACACGTCTACGGCGAGACGGAGATCCCGGAGAAGCCGGAGCGGATCGTCACCATCGGATGGATCACCCACGACATCGTCGCCGCCCTGGGCACCGCCCCGGTGGGGGTCGACGAGACCTGGGGAGGCGACGACGAGGGGTTCAGCCCGTGGTTCCGCGACCAGGTCGAGAACGTCCTGGACGCCGACATGCCCGAACTCACCGACTCCGAGGACGGGAGCATCAACGTGGAGAAGATCGCGGCCACCGAACCCGACCTCATCCTCGCGCCGCACTCCGGGATCACCGACGTCGACTACGGTCGTCTCACCGACATCGCCCCGACCGTGGCCTACACCGAGAGCCCCTGGCAGTCCGGTAGCTGGCAGGAACTGACGGAGACCGTGGCCACCGCGATGGGGGAGCAGGAGCGCGGTGCCGAGCTCATCGGGGAGACCGAGACCGCGATGGCGGACGAGGCCGCGGAGTACCCGAACCTGCAGGACTCGTCCTTCGTCTACGGGCTGACCTTCGACGGCGGTTCCCAGGAGCTGGGCCTCTACGTGTCGGGTGACCCGCGGGTCGCCTTCCTGCGGGAGTTCGGCCTGGTGGACAGCTCCAACCTCGCCGACTCGATGGACCTGGAGGAGGACTCCTTCTTCGGCACCGTCAGTCTGGAGAACGTCGGACGGGTCGACACCGACCTCTTCGTCGGCTGGTCGAGCAGTGCGCAGCAGACGCGGGACACGCTGGAGACCCCGGCGATGTCGCGGTGGCGACCGATCGAGGACGGCAACTACTACATCCTCGAGGACGAGACGCTCGCCTCGGCGACCAACGGTCCCAGTCCGCTCAGTATCCGCTGGGCGCTGGACGAAGGGTTCCTCGACGACCTGTCCGAGGCGCTGGACGGCGGTGCCGTGGTGCGCCCGGCACGCTGAGACCGTCGGGTAGCCACGGCGTCACACGGCGTCACAGATCAGCGCAGTCCAGTCCGGTGAACAGGGAGTCCGGGTGCGCGAGCCGGTCGAGCACCGGGTCGACGAGGGGGAGTTCGCGGGTGAAGAAGTACTCGGCGGCGGCCCGTTTGCCGGCCGCCAGCGGGGAGCCGGCCTCACGGGCGGCGTGTGCCATGTCCAGCCAGATCCAGGCGACCACGACGTGCCCGGTGACCTCGAGGTAGTCGGTCGCGTGGGCGAGTGCGGCTGAGGCGTCCCCGTCCTTCCGCAACGTCGCGGTGACCTCCACGAGGCGTGCGAGGCGGGCGGCGAGGGCGTCCGAGAACGCGGGGAAGGACGCCGCGGCGGCGTCCACCGTCGCGGTGATCGTCTCGGCGAGCAGGCGCAGGCCCGCGCCGTCCTGCATCACGACCTTGCGTCCGAGCAGGTCCTGGCCCTGGATTCCGTGCGTGCCCTCGTGGATGGGGTTGAGCCGGTTGTCGCGGTAGAACTGCTCCACGTTGTGGTCGCGGGTGTAGCCGGCACCGCCGAGGACCTGGATCGCCAGGTCGTTGGCGGCGGGCCCGTACTGGGAGGGGAAGCTCTTCACCACCGGGGTGAGCACGTCGAGCAGCAGGTCGAACCGTCGGCGTTGCTCACCGCTTGCGACGGTGGAGCGGTCCACCAGGTTCGCGGCGTAGAGGCACAGGGCCATGGACCCCTCCGCGTAGGCCTTCTGCGCCAGGAGCATGCGCCGGACGTCGGCGTGCTCGATGATCGGCACCTGCGGCCGGGCGGGGTCCTTCGCACCGACGGGCCGGCCCTGCGGGCGGTTGCGCGCGTAGTCCAGGGACTCCAGGTACCCGGTCATCGCCAGGGCGGCCGCGCCGGTGCCCACGCCGATGCGGGCCTCGTTCATCATGTGGAACATGTACTGCAGCCCGCGGTTCTCCTCGCCGACGAGGTAGCCGACCGCGCCCGCCGACCCGCCGGGGGAGTGCGTGCCGTCGCCGAAGTTGAGCAGGGTGTTGGTGGTGCCGCGGTAGCCCATCTTGTGGTTGAGGCCGGCGAGGGTCACGTCGTTGCGCTCGCCGTCCTTCAGGACCTTCGGGACGATGAAGAGGCTCAGTCCCTTCACCCCGGCTGCGCCGGTGCGGGCGAGGACGAGGTGGATGATGTTGTCGGTCATCTGGTGGTCGCCGCCGGAGATCCACATCTTCGTGCCGGTGAGGCGCCACGTACCGCTGTCGTCGTCGCGCCGGGCGCGGGTCGTCACGTCGGCCAGCGAGGAACCGGCGTGGGGCTCGGACAGGCACATGGTCCCGCTGAAGACTCCGGCGAGCTGCGGGTCGGCGTAGTCGGTCACCTGCTGCGGGGAGCCGTGGGCGATGATCAGGGCGGCGTTGGCCATGGTGAGCATGGGGTAGGCGGCGGTGGCGATGTTGGCGGCCTGGACCCAGGCGAAGCAGGCGCGGGACACGGTGAGCGGCAGGTCGACCCCGCCGTGCTCCTCCCCGAAGGACGCGGCGGCGAGGCCGGAGTCGGCGAAGGCGCGCAGTGCCGGGGCGATGGCCTCGTGGGTGTGGACGCTGCCGTCGCGGCTGGTGAACGTCGGCTCGTCGAGGTCGGAGGCCCGCATGTGCGGGCGGAAGGACGTTACCGCCAGCTCGCGGGAGGCGTCGAGCATCGCGTCGAAGGTGTCCCTGGAGTGCTCGGCGAACGGCGCGTGGTCGGTGAGTTCCTCGACACGCAGCCAGTCGTGGAGCAGGAAGGACAGGTCGTCGCGGGACAGGATCTCGGCGGTCATGTTTCCACCCTAAAGTACCGACGGGGATGTCGGTGCGGAAACCTACGGGCGCCCCACCCCGGTCAGCTCCGCGCTGCGCTCCCACAGCCCCTCCGCCAGTGCCGCGTCGTGGACCTGCGGATTCACCTTCGTGGCCAGCTTCCCGCGCTCGTGGTAGCCGCCAGGGGTGAAATCGGTGCCGGGCTCGCCCAGGGCCAGGTCGACGAGGAGGCGTGCACTGTCCTCGGGGCTGGTCATCAGCAGCTTCGAGACCACGGGGAGGTGGTAGACGATCTTCATGAGGCTGGAGGTGTCCGAGGCGAAACTGGTGCTGACAACGCCGGGGTGGAAGGCCACGGCGTTGACCTCGTCGCCGAACCGGCGGTCCAGTTCGCCGGTGAACAGGATGTTCTCCAGCTTGGCGTCGCCGTAGGCCTTGTTCGCGCTCCACTTCCCTGAATTGTCGAGGTCAGAGAGATCAAGGTCCCCGAAGAGGCGGGCGGCGATGCTGGCGGTCTGGATCACCGTGGCGTGCGACTCGCGTAGCCGCTCGAGCAGCAGGTTCGTCAGCAGGAACGGGGCCAGGTGGTTGACCTGGAACGTCTTGTCGTACCCGTCCTGCGTGGTATCCTGCGAGAAGATGCCGCCGGCGTTGTTCGCCAGCACGTCGATGCGCGGGTAGGCGTCGAGCAGGTCGGACGCCAGGTCGCGCACCTGGTCGAGGTGCTGGAAGTCCGCCAGGTGGTAGGGGGCGTCCAGCTCGTCGGCGAGGGCGCGTGTCTTCTCCGGCGACCTGCCGACCAGGACGACCCGGTGGCCGGACGCCGCCAGGTGGCGCGCCGCTGCGGCGCCGATGCCGTCGCTGGCGCCGGTGATCACGATCGTTCTGCTGTCATTCATGCCCGCCCAGGCTACGCACCTGTACCCTCACCCGTATCTGCACCCGTGTCCCTGCCCGAACCCACAGAGGACTCACAGGCGTATGCAGCGTGCCCGACTACGTCCCTGCGGTGCTGATGGGGAATAATCGGCGGCGTACAACTGTCTAACGGAGGCCGGCGTAGAACTTCATGAGCGCAACCACTGAGATGAGCGACCAGTCCGGCGACCGGGCTGCCGTCGGGAGCGAGGATCGATACGACCCGCGGCGCCTCGCCCGGGTCATTCTGCCGAAGCGGGGTGAACCGCGGGACGTGCGTTCCCTCTACATCGTGGAGAACGAGCAGACCCCGGGGCGCGTCACCGCCCTGTCGCGCACGTCCGCCCGCATCCCCGCGGGCGAGGAGATCAGCTTCGAGAGCTACTTCAACGGGTTCCCCGCGTCCTACTGGCGCCGGTGGAGCCAGCTCGACGAGGTGCAGCTGCGCGTCGACCTCACCGGCGACGCGCGCATCGACATCTACCGCTCCAAGATCGACGGCTCGCGTATCGCCGTGACCGGCGGCATCGTGGAGGTCGACGAGGACGGCCGCGGTGTCGCGGAGTTCACCATGTCCCTGGACCCGTTCGAGGACGGCGGCTGGATCTGGTTCGACATCACGTGCGAGTCCGAGACCGTCATCCACAGCGCCGGCTGGTTCGCCACGAAGGACGCCGGGGAGCAGCGCGTGGTCTCCGACACCGTGGTGACCGATCCCGTCACCGGCGGGAAGAAGACGCTCAAGGCGGGAGACGTCCTGCCCGCCCCGGAGCCGCGCGTGACGATCGGCATCCCCACGTTCAACCGTCCGGCGGACGCCGTCGCCGCGTTGGAGGCGCTGTCGTCCGACCCGGTCGTCGACTCGGTCGTGGACACGCTGATCATGCCCGACCAGGGCACGAAGCACCCGAAGGACGAGCCGGGCTTCCCGGCGGTCGAGGAGCACTACGGCGACCGGCTGCGCATGCCGGTGCAGGGCAACCTCGGTGGCTCCGGCGGATACTCGCGCATCATGTACGAGGCGCGTCACCCGGAGCGCGGCACCGACAGCCCGTTCATCCTCTACATGGACGACGACATCGCCATCGAGCCGGACAGCGTGCTGCGCTCCCTGGCGGCGTCGCGCTACGCCACCTCGCCGATGCTGGTCGGCGGTCAGATGCTGAACCTGCAGGAGCGCAGCCACCTGCACACCATGGGCGAGATCATCGACCGTGGCAGCTTCATGTGGACCGCCGCCCCGCACACGCACTACGACCACGACTTCTACAACCACCCGCTGCGTGACCGCGGCGAGTACGGGGAGAACGCCTCCGGCGAGGCGGTCGACTCCAAGGACCTGCACCGCCGCATCGACGCCGACTACAACGGCTGGTGGATGTGCATGATCCCGCGCGTCGTCGCCGACACCATCGGCCAGCCCCTGCCGCTGTTCATCAAGTGGGACGACGGCGAGTTCGGCCTGCGCGCCCGCGACCACGGCTTCCCCACGGCGTCCTGGCCCGGCATTGCGATCTGGCACATGGCCTGGTCCGACAAGGACGACGCCATCGACTGGCAGGCCTACTTCCACCTGCGCAACCGGCTCATCGTCGCCGCCCTGCAGCACGAGGGCAGCCCGACGGGCATCATCACCTCGATGACGAAGGCCACCGCCAAGCACCTCATGTGCCTGGAGTACTCCACCGTGGCGATCCAGAACGAGGCGATGAAGGACTTCCTCGCCGGCCCGGACCAGCTCTTCGACATCCTCGACACCGCGCTGCCGCGCATCAACGCGCTGCGCAAGCAGTACCCGGACGCCGTCGTCGTGCCGTCCGCCGCGCAGCTGCCCGCCCCGGTGGGTGGACCGGCGAAGCTGACGGACATCCCGCTGTCGCCGTTCGCCAAGGTCTCGCGCCTGGCGAAGGTCGTGGCCAACAACCTGCGCCCGGCCGACCCGCACCACCACGAGGTGCCGCAGGTCAACCTGCCCCCGATCGAGGCCCGCTGGTTCTCCCTCGGCCGTCTCGACGGGGTCACCGTGACCACCGCCGACGGCCGTGGCGTGGTCTACCGCAAGCGCGACCGTGACAAGGCCCGTGACCTGGCCCGCGAGTCCGCGCGCCTGCAGAAGGAGGTGGCGACCCGCTTCGACGAGATGCGGCAGCGCTACCGCGTGGCACACCCCGAGCTGACCAGCGTGGACGCCTGGGCGAAGATCTTCGAGCCGGGGGAGACGTCATGACCTCTGCGGTCCGCTCCGAGGCGGACGTGCTCGTCGCCGTGCAGGACGCCGTCCTGAAGGCGCCGGCCGACCGTACCGTCCTCGCCACCGCCCGCGGGCTGAGCCACTTCGGCGAGCACGCGCTCGGCTGGTTCGCCCTCGCCGGCACCGGCGCAGCGGTCGCCGCCGTGCGCGGACGTAAGGACACGGCCGGCGCGACGGCCGGCGTGGCACCCTGGGTGGAGCTGGGCGTCTCGGCGTTCACCGCCCACGCGGCGTCCGTCGTCCTCAAGCGGGTCGTGCGACGCCGCCGGCCCTCGGACCCGCGCATCCGCGTCGGGGTGGCGACGCCGTCGCGGCTGAGCTTCCCCTCGTCACACGCCACGTCCACCGCCGCGGCGCTGACGTCGCTGACCCGGGTCACCGGGTCCCGGCTGCCGCTCGCCGGCGTGCCGGTGATGATGGCGTCCCGCCTGGTCCTCGGGGTGCACTACCCCACCGACGTCCTCGCCGGCGTCGCCCTCGGGGTGGCGACCGAGAAGGCCGTCCACCGAACTGCGAAGGAGATCAACCGATGACCCGACCCGGGACGGACCCCGAATTCGACCCCACCGAGTCCAACGACACCAACGAGCGTCCGGGGGAGCGTCAGGTGTTCATCGGGTCCGAACCGCACACCTCCGGGCTCGAGGAGCCGGCGGAGTGGGAGGACCAGACCTACGCCAAGGAGTCGACGGAGGACACCGGTGCCGGTACCGGCCACCGTGCCCCGCGCAACCTGCCCGAGGCGATGGTCAAGGCGCTGCGCCCCAAGCAGTGGGTGAAGAACGTCCTCGTCGTCGCTGCGCCCGCGGCCGCCGGCGGTGACCTGCTCTTCCAGGGGCGGGTGATCACCGACATCATCATCGCCTTCGTCGTGTTCTGCCTCGGCGCCTCGTCGATCTACCTGGTCAACGACGCCAAGGACGTGGAGTCCGACCGTCAGCACCCCACGAAGCGCTACCGGCCGATCGCCGCGGGCGTGCTTCCGGTGGGCCTGGCCTACGCCATGGCGGTGGTGCTCATCGTCGCCGCCATCGGGTTGAGCTTCCTGGCGTCCAACGGCGGCTCGCTGGCGATCGTCATCGCCATCTACATCGGGCTGCAGCTGGGCTACTGCTTCGGCTGGAAGCACCAGCCGGTCATCGACATCGCGCTGGTGTCCTCCGGGTTCATGCTGCGCGCCATGGCCGGTGGCGTGGCCGCGAGCATCGACCTGTCCCAGTGGTTCCTGCTGGTCGCCGCGTTCGGTTCGCTGTTCATGGCCGCCGGCAAGCGGTACGCGGAGCTCAAGCTGTCGCTGCGCTCGGGCGCGAAGATCCGCAAGTCGCTGGAGAGCTACACTCCGACCTACCTGCGGTTCGTGTGGACGCTGTCCGCCACGGCCGTGGTGCTGGCCTACGCCCTGTGGGGCTTCGACATGAGCCAGCAGCACCCGGGTCACGCCTCGGTCTGGTACCAGGTCTCCATGGTGCCCTTCACCGTGGCGATCCTGCGCTACGCCGCGGACGTCGACCGGGGCGAGGGTGGTGCACCGGACGAGATCGCACTGAGCGACAGGACGCTGCAGGCCCTTGCGCTGCTGTGGGTCGCCACGATCGCGGTGGCCGTGTACGTGATTCCGGCCGTTACCTAGGGGCCTGTCGAACCTGGCATCCCGCTGGCCCGTCCCTGGCGTAACGCTTGGGGCGGGCTTGACGATATTCTTGGCGGAAAAGATCACTGTTTGGTAACGTCCGGTTCGTTGACTAGAGACGACCTGCACGACCCTGACGACGCTGACTGAACAACCGCAAGTAAAGGAAAACATGACGACTGCCACCGGAAAGCACCGGTCCGCGACCGGCTCGCTGGGCCGCAAGATCATGGCCCTGATCGTCGCGATCGGCACCGCCTTCGGCTTGGCCGCCGTCGTGGCCCCGACTGCCTCGGCAGACGAGCGGGCGACGCTGGGACCGCGCTGTACCTGGGCGAACTACAACTACTACGTCCAGAACTGCTGGTTCTGGTCGGCGTCGATGAACCAGGACATCCAGGTCCAGATCAAGCGCTCGAACAGCCAGGCCGCGATGTACCTGCTCGACGGGCTGCGTGCCCGTGACGACTGGAACGCCTGGACCTACCAGGGCCACGCCCCGGAGATGTTCGTCAACGACGACGTCAACGTGGTCATGCCCGTCGGTGGCGCCTCCCAGTTCTACTCGGACTGGATCGGCCCGTTCAACGGTTCCACCACCCCGAAGAAGCCGCGTTGGGAGACCTTCCTCACCAGTGAGCTGCCCGCGCAGCTGGCGCAGAACTTCAACATCAGCCGCACCAACAACGCGCTGGTGGGCCTGTCGATGGGCGGTACCGCGGCGATCAACCTCGCCTCGCGTCACCGTGACCAGTTCAAGCAGGTCACCTCGCTGTCCGGCTACCTGAACACCACAGCCCCGGGCATGTACATGGCCCTGCAGTTCGCCATGAACGAGGGCTCGCGCGGCGCGAACATCTGGGACATGTGGGGTCACCCGCTGCACCCGACGCGTTTCGCCAACGACCCGCTGCTCAACGCGCCGAAGCTGTCCGGCATGCCGGTGTACATCTCCGCGGCGGCCGGCATCCCCGGCCCGCGCGACGACTTCATGGCCAACCCGGTCGGCGGTATCGCCGGTATCGGCCTGGAGTGGGGCTCCCGCGGATCCACCGCCACCTTCGAGCTCGCCGCCCGCGCCTCCGGCGCGAACGTGACGGCCAGCTACCCCACGGTCGGCGTCCACAACTGGACGCTGTGGACCCCGGAGCTGCAGAAGGCCCGCACGTCGATCCTCGACGCGCTGAACGTCTGCTACCGCGCCGGCCAGGTCGTCTGCTGACCTGACTGAGAGCCTGACTGAAGCAGTGCCCCCACGGCCCGGGAGATGATCACCATCTCCCGGGCCGTAGGCATACACTCGGCGAGTATGGAAACAGAAGAGAACCAACCGGGGCAGCAGGGGGAGCGGGCGCACGTCGGGCACAGTGGGAACGGTCGCCGGCTCACGGCGGTGGACCGCGGTGCGCGGCCCTTCATGCGGGGACGGCTCCACGAGAACGCCGCCTGGTACTTCGGGGGAACCGGGACGGCCCTGACCGCCGCCGCATTCATGCTGCACGGTAATGCCGCGCTGTCCTGGATCACCGCGCTGTACTCGCTGTGCCTGATCGCGCTCTTCGCGGTGTCCGCGCTCTACCACCGTGCCCCGTGGCGCAGCGAGGCCACCGTGCAGGCGTGGCGTCGGGCGGACCACTCGATGATCGCCATCTTCATCGCCGGCACCTACGGTCCCATCGCCGTGTTCGCCTTCGACTCCTGGTCGGACGGGCTGTGGATCCTTCCGGTCTGCTGGGTGCTGGCGATCGGCGCGGTGGCGATGAACATCTTCTGGATCGGCCACCCGCGCTGGCTGGACGTGGTCGTCTACCTGGCGTTGGGGTGGCTGGCGGTGCTGAAGCTCGGGGGCTTCGTGGAGTCGATCCCGGTGGTGCCGGGGATCCTCATCGTGGTCGGCGGGCTGGTCTACTCCGCCGGGGCGGTGGTGTACGGCCGGCAGCGTCCCAACCCCTCGGTGCGCTGGTTCGGTTTCCACGAGGTGTTCCACGCCGCGACGATCGTGGCCGGGGGACTGCACCACATCGCGATCTGGATCCTCGTTCTGTCCTGAAGGCTGTGCGGGGGTGTGGTGGGGTGTTAGACTCCGTGGAGAAACTAAGTCTCAAGTAAAACTTCAAGGTTCTGGCGTGTTGTCCGGGGCATTTCGCGTCCCGGTTGCCATAATTGCCGGTGTTGCCGTCACCCTCCGTCCGTCCTCCGTACCGGGGCCGGGCCGCGGTGGCGGGCACCGGTTTTCGACCGGACGTCGGCAGTGGGCGGGGAACCCGCTGCCGGTGCACCGGTCACTCCACAGCCGATGCCGCCGTGACCGTCGAGACGTACCTACGAAGGAAGAACGCCACCACCATGAGTAACGCTGCGAACACCCGCACCGGGAAGTCCCTCGCCCGCCGCCCCTCGTCCCGTGGGGCTTCACGGCGCGTCGGTGCCGCCATCCTGGCGGTGCCGCTCTCGGTGGCCCTGGCGCTGCCCCTCGCCGCGCCTGCCGCGGCGCAGGGCGGCAGCCTCGGCGGCCTCGGCAACTACCTCGACCCGGACGACGTGCCGGAGCGTCCTACGCAGGAGACCACCGACCAGGACCTGCCGGGACTGCCCGACGGCGTGGACGTCGACCGCGTCGAGTGGCTGTCCGACCGGTGGGCGAACGTCTACATCAACACCCCGTCGATGCCCGGCGAGCCGGTGCTGGTGCAGATCCTCCTGGCCCGCGACTGGTACAGCCAGCCCGACCGCGACTTCCCGTCCGTGTGGGCGCTGGACGGCCTGCGCGCCCGCGACGACGAGTCCGGCTGGACCCTGTCGACCAACATCCAGCAGTTCTACGCCGACAAGAACGTCAACGTGATCATGCCCGTCGGCGGCGCATCGTCCTTCTACACCGACTGGGAGGAGGACCCCGAGGACGGCACCACCTACAACTGGGAGACCTTCCTGACCCAGGAGCTGCCCGCGGTGCTGCGTGAAGGCTGGCGCACCACCGAGCAGCGTGCCATCACCGGCATCTCCATGGGTGGTACCGCCGCGGTGAACCTCGCGCAGCGCCACCCGGAGCTCTTCCAGTTCGTCGGTTCCTTCTCCGGTTACCTCGACACCACCTCGCCCGGTGTGCCGCAGGCCATCAACTTCGCCACCAACGAGGGCAACGGCTACGACGCGCAGCGCATGTGGGGATCCTACGGCTCCGAGCGCTGGAACGAGAACGACCCCAAGCAGCACGTCGACCAGCTCAAGGACATGACGGTCTACGTCTCCGCCGGCAACGGCAACGCCGGTCCCTACGACCAGCAGGGGCCGATCCCCGGCTACCCGGCCAACCCGGCGGCCTTCGGCCTGGAGGCGATGTCGCGGATGACCACGCAGACCTTCGCCAACGCAGCCAACCGCGCCGACGTGGACGTGGTCACCAAGTACCGCAGCTCCGGCACCCACGACTGGCCCTACTGGCAGTACGAGATGACCCAGGCCTGGCCGTACATCGCCCAGACCTTCGGGCTGTCCGACGAGGACCGTGGCGCCAACTGCGCCGCCGTGGGACGCATCGCCGAGGCAGAGAAGCGCCAGCGCAGCCAGAACCTGGGGACCTGCACCACCAACGAGTACGACGCCGCGAACGGCGGCAAGGTGCAGGACTTCCGCAACGGCCGCATCTACTGGAAGAAGGACGCCGAGAAGGCCTGGGCCAGCTGGGGCCGCATCGGTGCCCGCTACTCCGAGATGGGCGGTGCCGGCAGCTGGCTGGGCTACCCCACCGGCGAGGAGCAGACCGGACTGAAGGACGGCGGCATCCTGCAGCGCTTCGAGAACGGCATCATCTACTGGACGCCGCAGACCGGTGCCGTCGCGGTGAAGAACGACATCGTCGACGCCTGGGGTGCCACCAAGTGGGAGAGCGGCGCCTTCGGCTACCCGGTCTCCGCCGTGGAGACCGTCAAGGACGGTGCCGCCCAGCAGTTCCAGAACGGTGTCGCCGTGCGTGACAAGTCCGGCAAGGTCCGCATGATCGAGGGGCAGATCGGTTCGAAGTACGTCGAGGCCGGCGGCCCCGACGACTCCGGACTCGGCTTCCCGACCTCCGAGGAGATCAAGATCAAGGGTGGCGCGTTCACCCAGTTCGAGCACGGCAACATCTACTGGTCCGCCTCCACCGGTGCGCACATCATCCGCTACGGCTCGATCTTCGACGCCTGGGGCGAGGAGAAGTGGGAGCAGGGTCGCTTCGGCTTCCCGGTCGAGGACCAGCAGTCCATCGACGCCGGCGGCGAGGTCGTGAAGTTCCAGAACGGTGAGATCCGCGAGGTCAACGGCAACGTCGAGAAGGATCCGCGATGAGCATCCCGATGAAGCGGTTCGGCGCTGCGGCGTCTGCACTGCTGCTCGCCGGCACCCTGGCCGCCTGCGGCGGCGACTCCACGGTCGACAGTGACGACGACACGCAGACCAACGTCCCCAGCGTGAGTTCGTCCGCCTCGTCATCGGCGTCACCGTCCTCGTCGGACGCACCGACGTCCGCCGCGCCGGACACCGGCTACGGCTCCGGCGACTCCCCGCGCGACGGGGAGGTCAACGAGGTCGAGGAGCCGGGTGGCGAGGTCGCACCCCGGACCGACGAGGACGACGCCTTCCTCTCCCAGATCAAGGACAACGGCATCGACGTGGAGGATTCGGCGATCCAGGACCAGGTCATCGCCGCCGCCCGTGAGCAGTGCCTGGCGAACGAGGAGGGGCGCGACGGGTTCGCCGTGCCGATGATCGCCGGCCAGCTCGAGGTGCAGGAGCTCACCGACGTGTCCGCCGAGGATGCCCAGCGCATCATCACCGAGGCCGCGGAGAACCACTACTGCGGCTGACCCGCGCAGGGGAAGGGGCCCGGAGAAGTGCTACCACTTCTCCGGGCCCTTTCGCGGTATACCCGCAGGTCGCTGAAAAGCAGACCCGGAAAAAGTGGTAACACTTCTCGACATGCGGAGACGGGGGCACCCGCAGGGTGTCCTGCGTCACTTTTTAAGTGATATTTATACTACCGTGTATCGGTTTCTGGGGGCCCGGCGATAAGGCAGGGGTTGTACCGACGTTTCCATCCAAGGAGAACCCCAGTGTCCCATCGCCCATCGCGGCATGCCCGGGTAACCGGCACGTTGCTGGCCTGTGCCCTCATCTTCACGCCGCTGGCACCGGCATCCGCCGAAGAGACCGGCCAAGTGACCGCCCAAGATACGGCCCAGGAAGCGGCCCAGGAAGCCGCCCAGGACGATTCGGGGGTCTCCCCGGAGGCCGCCGCGGCCGCCGAGGCGGCCACGGACACCGCCCCGGAGAACTCCCCGCTGGCGTTCATGGACCCCGGTGCCGCCCCCGAGCGCGAGCCGCTGTCGGTCACCGAGCAGGACCTGCCGGGACTGCCGGACGGTGTCTCGGTGGAGAAGGTCGAGTGGATCACCGACCGGTGGGTGAAGCTCCACATCAACTCCGCCGCCATGCCGGGGGAGACGGTGAAGGTGCAGGTCCACCTGGCGCGCGACTGGTACAGCTCCCCGGAGAAGACCTTCCCCTCGGTCTGGCAGCTCGGCCCGCTCTACAGCAGCGAGGACGAGAGCGCCTGGTCCTACGCCACCGACGCCGTCCGGTTCTACGCGGACAAGAACGTGAACCTGGTGCTGCCGATCGGCGGCGGCGGGTCGTTCTTCACTGACTGGCAGTCGGCGGACGGCGGCAAGAGCTTCAAGTGGGAGACCTTCCTCACCAAGGAGCTGCCGCCGATCCTGGAGCAGGGCTGGCGCACCAACGACCGCCGCGCGGTCAGCGGGCTGTCGATGGGCGCGACCGGCGCAATGGTGCTCGCCGGACGCAACGCGGAGATGTTCGACTTCGCGGCGTCCTTCTCCGGCTACCTGGACACCTCGTCGCCGTTGATGCCGCGCGCGTTCGGCATGATCACCGAGCAGGCCGGCTACGACGCCCGCAAGATGTGGGGCAACTACTACTCGCCGGAGTGGTTCACCCACGACCCGAAACTGCTGGTCGGCAACTTCCGTCGCGCGGGGACCACCGTCTACGTGGCCGCCGGCAACGGTCTGGCCGGCGCGTGGGACGCCCAGGGCGACATCCCGGGCAGCGCGGCGGACATCAACTCCGGTGCGATGGAGGCGGCGTCGCGGGTGACCAGCCAGACGTTCGTGAACTTCGCCAACCTCGCCGGGGTGAAGACCGTGACGAAGTTCCGTCCGAATGGCACACACACCTGGCCGTACTGGGAGTACGAGATGAAGCAGGCGTGGCCGTACATGGCGGACGCCCTGGGGCTCGACGAGTCCGACACCTCTGTGCAGTGCGAGGCCGAGGGTGCCTTCGCCGAGGCGGTGGAGCGTTACCGCACGAACAAGAACAACTACGACCTCGGCGACTGCATCAGCGAGGTCTACGAGATCAGGAACGAGGACGGAAAGGTCACCGGTACCGCCCAGGACTTCCGTGGCGGTGTGGTCTACCTGAAGGACGGCGCGGACGAGGAGACCGGTGCGGTGGCCACCTGGGGCCGCACCGGCGCGAAGTACCGCGAACTCGGCGGCCCGAACTCCTGGCTCGGCTACCCGGTGGAGCCGGACTCCTGGGCCCGCGACGGTGGCGCGTGGGCGCAGTTCGAGCACGGCTTCATCTACTGGTCGCAGGTGCAGGACGGCAAGGGCCCGGTGACCGTGGCCCAGGACGTGGTCGACAAGTGGAGCGCCACGAACTGGGAGTACGGCGCGTGGGGTTACCCGGTCGCCCCGGAGGAGGACATCACCGTCGCCGGACGCACCGGCCAGGTCCAGCGCTTCGAGAACGGTGCGGCGCTGCGCACCCCGGACGGGGACGTGCACCTGCTGCACGGTGCGATCGCCGCGCGTTACCTCGGTACGGACGCCACGAGCGTCGCCCAGCGTGAGGAGCTGGGCTTCCCGACCGGTGACCACAGCGCCACGCACGTGCCCGGCTACTTCACCGACTTCGACAACGGGGTCATCTACTGGTCCCAGGAGTACGGCACGGCGCTGATCCGTCACGGCGCGCTCTTCGACGCCTACCGCCGGGAGGACTTCGAGCGGGGACGCTACGGCTTCCTCACCGGCGACGAGACCGTCGCGTCGGACGGCTCGCGTCGCGCCGACTTCACCGGCGGCACCCTGTTCACCGTCGGTGGCGCCGACGGCGGGAACACCGTCTACACCCTGCCGAACCGTGCGATCGCCGAGCGCTACGACGAGCTGGACGGCCCGGACGGGCTCCTCGGCCTGCCGGACATGGACCGCACGCCCGGTGACACCGCGGCGTCGCCGGAGGGCACCCGCGGACAGTTCCGCGACTTCGAGCACGGGGTGCTCTACACCTCGGACAAGGGCACCTTCGTGATCCGCCACGGCGCACTGTTCGACGCCTACCGTGCCCAGGGGTACGAGGGCGGCGAGCTCGGCTTCATCACCGGCGACTACACCGGGCACGCCGACGGCTCGGCCTCGGTGGAGTTCGAGGGCGGCACGCTGGTGCAGGATCCCGACGGCACCGTGCACCGGAGCTGACGCGTACTCACGCGAGCTGCCCACCACCTGGCAGAGCGCTGCCAGGAAAACGGGGTACTCTGACTGCCCATGAGAAAGTTCCTCACCATCGCGGCGGTCATCGTCCTCGCCGTCGTCCTGGTCGTCAGCATCGGTTCGTGGCTCTCCCGCGAAGCCGGCGGCCCAGGCTCCGACAACACCGCCGAGCCGGACGCCACCCGCACCACCGACCCGGAGCAGCCGGCGTCCTGCCCGGACTACCAGCTGTTCGCCGCGCCGGGCACCTGGGAGTCCTCCGCGGACGACGACCCGATCCACCCGACGTCGCACCCCAACTCGCTGCTGCTCAACGTCACCCAGCCGTTGCAGGAGGAGTTCGGCGACGGTGTCGACGGGGGCCAGCTCAAGAGCTGGACGCTGCCCTACGCCGCACAGTTCCGCAACATCCAGGCGCTGCGCGAGATGTCCTACGACGACTCCCGCAACCAGGGGTACGCCGCGCTCGAGGCCGAGATGACGGCCGTCAACGAGCAGTGCCCGGCCACCCGCATGATCATGGTCGGGTTCAGCCAGGGTGCGGTGCTCACCGGCGACCTGGCCACCGCCATCGGCAACGGCCAGTCCAGCGTGCCGGCGGACGCCGTCGCCGGCGTCGCGTTGATCGCCGACGGTCGTCGGGAGGACGGCAAGGGTGAGCTCGTCGGCAGCCCCGACGCCACCGGTATCGGCGCGGAGATCGCGCTCAGCCCCGTCAGCGCCCTGGTCAGCCCCATCGTCCCGGGGGCGTCGATGCGCGGTGCACGCCCGCAGGACTTCGGTGCCCTCCAGGACAGCACGCTGCAGTTCTGCGCCCCGGCCGACCTGGTGTGCAGTGCGCCGCGGGACATCGGCAACGCGGTGCAGCGTGCCAACGACCTCATCGACGCCAACAAGGTGCACGCGGAGTACTCCAGCAACGGCACCGTCGTCGACGGCGGCACCGTCCCGCAGTGGATCAACAACTGGGTCGGCGACATCATCGCCGAAGGGCGGTAATTGTCACGGGAGACGTCCCGGGGACGATAGGATTCATTGCGGAAAGCAATCCGACAGACAGTAACGAGGGAGACCTGATGGACATCAGCGACGCGATGGCGCAGTTCTACGACGACAAGGGCGAGATCGCCATCCCGGACCAGCTCTCGCTCTCCGCCATGTGCGAGATGCTGTTCACCATGGCCCAGATGGAGGGGACGGTCGACACCCCGCTGATCACCTTCCACGACTTCGCCTCCGGTGCCGAGGGGGAGACCGTCACCTGGACGCGCGCGGAGGTCAACACCCGCGTCAAGGCGGTCTGCGTACGCCTGCAGCAGGTCACCGAGCGTGGGGACCGGGTGGCGATCCTGGCCAACAACAGCCCGGAGTACCTCTTCGGCTTCATGGGCGCGCTCTACGCCGGCACGGTCCCGGTGCCGCTCTACGACCCCACCGAGCCCGGTCACGCCGACCACCTCGCCGCCGTCCTGGACTCGTCCACGCCCACCGTGGTGCTCACGAACAAGACCTCCGCCGGCCACGTGCGCAGCCACTTCGCCGCGCTGCCGTCCTCCGAGCGTCCCCGCGTGCTCACCATCGACGCCCTGCCTGACTCGCTCGCCGAGGAGTGGCAGAACCCGATGATGGCGCTGATGGAGCACCCGGAGCTGGCGCCGAACGCCGGCGACGCGGCGTTCCTGCAGTACACCTCCGGTTCCACCCGCACCCCGGCCGGCGTGGTGCTGACCCACCGCAGCATCGTGACCAACGTGCTGCAGGTCTTCCAGGCCGGCCAGCTGCAGATGCCGATGCGCCTGGTCAACTGGCTGCCCTTCCACCACGACATGGGCATCATCCTGTCGTCCTTCGTGCTGATCCTGGGCATCCCGCAGGACATCATGGCCCCGCGCGACTTCATCCAGGACCCGGGTCGCTGGATCGGCCAGCTCGCCGACCGCGGCGACGGCGTGAACGTGTACACCGGTGTCCCGAACTTCGCCCTGGAGCTCGCCTCGCGTTACGCCGACCCGGCCAAGCGCGCGGACCTGGCGGACATCGACCTCAGCCACGTCGAGGGCATCATCAACGGTGCCGAGGCCGTGAGCCTGCAGTCCGTGGACCGCTTCTGCGACGTCTTCGAGCCGGCCGGGTTCCGCCGCTCCACGATGCGCCCGTCCTACGGTCTGGCCGAGGCGACCGTCTTCGTGACCACCCCGCAGACCGAGGACCGCCCGAAGCTGCGCGTCTTCGACCGCGAGAAGCTCGCCGAGGGTCAGGCCGTGGAGGTCGCCGACGACGCCGAGAACGCCGTGCCGATCATGAGCGTCGGCGAGCCCGGCCCGTCCCTGTTCATGGCCATCGTCGACCCCACCTCCGGTGAGGAGCTCGCCGAGGGCACCGTGGGCGAGGTGTGGCTCAACGGCGGCAACATCGCCGCCGGCTACCTCGAGCGCGAGGACGACACCACCGAGACCTTCCGCAACTCCCTGCCGGCGGCCAACCGTCTCTCCGACGGCTCGGCCGTCCAGGACGCCCCGCAGGACGACTGGCTGCGCACCGGTGACCTGGCGGTCGTCGTCGACGGCCAGCTCTACATCACCGGCCGCATCAAGGACCTCGTCGTCGTCGCCGGACGCAACCACTACCCGCAGGACATCGAGGCCACCGCCGCCGACGCCACGCAGGGCCACGTCCTGCCCGGCGTGCTCGCCGCCTTCGCGGTGAGCGGTGCGGGCAGCGACTCGGGCTCCGAGGAGCTCGTCCTCGTCGCCGAGCGTGACCCGGAGGCACCCGCGTCCGGTGACGCGGAGGCCGTGGCGTCCATCCGCCAGGCCGTCACCGCCACCCACGGTGTGACGCCCGCGGACATCCGCATCGTGGACCAGGGGACGATCCCCCGGTCCTCGGCGAACAAGATCGCCCGCCGCGTGTGCGCCACCGCCTACCTGGACGGCCGCTTCGACCGGTAGTGACCGGTCCCCGCCGTCACCGTCGACTAGAGTGGTTGACGTCCTTTTTGTAGCGTGGCGACGGCCACCGTCGATTGCATGTTGACGGTGGCCGTCGTGCCCGTTCAGGCCGCCCCTCCCAACCGTCCACCATGAAACAAGGATGATCGTCCCCGATATGACTGAAACGTCTGATCTCTCCGGTCCCGAGAACTCTCCCGCTGCACCGGCCGTACCGAGCACCCCGGCAGGGATGCGCGCCTGGCTGCGCGACTGGGTCCAGGCCACCACCGGCCTGGACGCCGCTGAGATCACCGACGACCGGCAGATGGAGGAGTTCGGGCTGTCCAGCCGCGACGTGGTGGTGCTGTCCGGCGAGCTGGAGCGCCTCACCGGCGTGCCCCTGGACGCCACGGTGGCCTACGAGTACAACACCATCGCCACACTGGCCGGGTTCGTCCTCGCCGGTGGCACGCGTACCGGACGCGGCGTCGCGGGAGGACGCACCGCGCACGGCGGCGGTGCCGGTGGTGCCGGTGCCGGTCTGGAGCCGGAGGACCGGCAGATCGCCGTGGTGGGCATGGCCGGGCGCTACCCGGGCGCGGACGGTGTCGACGGCATGTGGCGCATGTTCGAGCAGGGCCGCAGCGGCGTCGGCGAGCTCCCGGAGGGGCGCTGGAGCGAGTACGACGACGACCCGGAGATGTCCCGGCGCATGGCCGAGGCCGTGCTCACCGGCGGCTACATCGACGACATCGCCTCCTTCGACGCGGAGTTCTTCGGGCTCTCCCCGGTCGAGGCGGCGAACATGGACCCGCAGCAGCGCATCCTGCTGTCGCTGACGTGGGAGGCGCTGGAGGACGCCGGCATCCCGGCCAACACCCTGCGCGGCACGGACGTGGGCGTGTTCATGGGCACCACGAACAACGACTACGGCATGCTGATCAGCGCCGACCCGTCCGAGGCGCACCCGTACGCGCTGACCGGCAACTCCAGCGCGATCATCGCCAACCGCATCTCCTACGCCTTCGACTTCCGCGGCCCCTCGGTCGCGATGGACACGGCCTGCTCGGCGTCGCTGGTGGCCATCCACCAGGCGGTGCGCGCCCTGCGAGACGGGGAGGCCTCCGTGGCCGTCACCGGCGGCGTGAACCTGCTGGCCAGCCCCTTCGCCACCATCGCCTTCTCCGAGCTCGGCGTGCTGAGCCCGACGGGCGGCATCCGCGCGTTCTCCGAGGACGCCGACGGCATCGTGCGCTCCGACGGCGCCGGTGTCGTGGTGCTCAAGCGTCTGTCGGACGCCCGCCGCGACGGCGACGACGTGCTCGCCGTGATCGCCGGTTCCGCGGTGAACCAGGACGGCCGGTCCAACGGGCTGACCGCCCCGAACCCGGAGGCGCAGGCCGCGGTGCTCGCCGCCGCCTACGCCGACGCCGGCATCGACCCGTCCCAGGTGGACTACGTGGAGGCCCACGGCACCGGCACGATCCTCGGCGACCCGATCGAGGCGGGCGCCCTCGGCCAGGTCCTCGGCGCCGGTCGCGACGTGGCCTCGCCGCTGCTGCTCGGTTCGGCGAAGACGAACTTCGGCCACACCGAGGCGGCCGCGGGTGTCGCCGGGGTGATCAAGGTGGTCTCCGGCATGCGGCGCGGCGTCCTGCCGCCGACGGTGAACTTCACCGGCCCCAACCCCTACATCGACTTCGACCGCGAGCACCTGGAGGTCGTGGAGGACCCGCGCGAGTGGCCGGAGTACTCCGGCGCAGCGGTCGCCGGCGTCTCCGGGTTCGGCTTCGGCGGCACCAACGCCCACGTCGTGCTCGTCGCGCCGGAGGGCGCGGCACCGGCGGCGCGGGACGTCCCCGAACGTCCCGACGTGATCGACTGGGCCGGCGTCCAGGAGTACGGCGGCGAGGAGTCGGACGGTGACCCGGCGGGACGCGCGCTGCCGCGTCTGCTCCCGGTCTCCGGGCTGCTGCCCTCGCGGCGTCGGACCGCCGCGGCGGACATCGCGTCCTGGCTGGGGGAGACCGGCAGGGCCGGCAACGCCGTGCTCGCCGGTGCCGCCGGGGTGCTCGGCGAGCGCAACCACGGCCGCTCGCGCGGTGTGGTCCTCGCCCACGACACCGACGAGGCCGTCGCCGGGCTGACCCGCCTGGCCGAGGGGCGCAAGGGCGCGGGCATCTCCGTCGCCGACAGCCCCGAGCGCGAGGGCGCGGTGTGGGTGTTCTCCGGTTTCGGCTCCCAGCACCGCAAGATGGGCAAGGAGCTGCTCACCCTGTCGCCGCTGTTCGCCCAGCGTCTCGACGACGTCGACGAGGTCGTGCAGCAGGAGGCCGGCTACTCCGTGGTCGAGATGATCCGGGACGACGCGCAGAACTTCACCACCGAGACCGCCCAGGTCGGCATCACCGCCATCCAGATCGCCCTGACCGACCTGATGACCGCCCTGGGGCTGCGTCCCGCGGCGATCGTGGGCCAGTCGATGGGCGAGATCGCCGGCGCCTACGCCGCCGGCGGGCTGTCCATGGAGGACGCCGTGACCATCGCCTGCCACCGTGCGCGGTTGATGGGCGAGGGCGAGAAGCTGCTGCCCGAGGACAAGCAGGGCGCGATGGCCGTGATCGAGCTCGGCGTCGAGGACCTGGTGGAGTTCCAGAAGGAGAACCCGCAGTTCGCCGCCGTGGAGCCGGCGGTGTACGCCGCCCCGGGCATGACCACGGTCGGCGGGCCCGCCCAGCCGGTCGCGGACCTGGTGGCCCACCTGGAGGGCGAGGGCAAGTTCGCCCGCATGCTCAAGGTCAAGGGCGCCGGGCACACCAGCATGCTCGACCCGATCCTCGGTGAGCTCCACGCGGAGATCGCCGGGATCACCCCGCTCCCGATCCACACCCCGGTGTACAGCAGCGTGGACCGCGGCGTGGTCTACCAGCCGGGCGACACCGTGCACGACGCGGACTACTTCCTGCGCTGCACCCGCTACTCGGTGTGGCTGTCGGACGCCACCGGACGGCTCTTCGACGAGGGCTTCCGCACCTTCGTGGAGTTCTCCCCGAACCCGGTCGCGCTGATGCCGATGATGAACACCGCCTTCGCCCACGACGCCGGCGAGTCCAGCCTGATGTACCTGCTCAAGCGCAAGGAGCCCAGCGTGGACACGCTGCTGGCCACCGTCGCCGAGCTCTACGTGCGTGGCGGCGAGGTCGACTTCCGTTGCCTGAACTCCTCCGACGGGCGCCCGCTGCGCCGTGGGCGCGCGGTGTCCGGCATCCCCGGGGTGCACTGGAACCTGCAGCGCTACTGGACCGCGGCGCGTCCCGGCGGCGGGTCGGTGCGCGGGGTGCCGGGGCGCCGGGTGGCGCTGCCGGACGGACGGACCGCGTTCGCCGTCGCCGCCGCGGAGGTTCCCAGCGTGGACGCCGTCGCCGAGGCCGCCGCGCGAGCGGTCGTGCCGGACGCCGTGCTCGCCGCGGTGGAGACCTACGGCTCCCTGCCGACCGAGGGTGAGGTGACCACCCTGGTGGCACGTACCCTCGGCGGGCTGAGTGTGCAGGTCTACGCCATGGACGGTGCAGACGAGTCGCGCCTGGCCGGTGAGGCCTTCGCCGCGTCGCCGGCGGGCGGCATGGCGGCCGGTGTCGCCGGGGCCGCTGGCGCCGCCGGTGCGTCCTCCGCGACGCCGCAGACGGAGCCGGCCGCAGGCCAGGTGTCCGGCGCCCGCAACGCCCTGCCGTCGGTGGACACCGACTCCGAGCGGTGGACCCCGGAGTCCGGGCAGAGCGTGGCAGACCGGCTGCGCAGCATCGTGTCGGAGTCGATGGGCTACGACGTCGACGACCTTCCCGGTGAGCTGCCGCTGATCGACCTGGGCCTGGACTCGCTGATGGGCATGCGGATCAAGAACCGGGTGGAGTACGACTTCGACCTGCCGTCGCTGAACGTGCAGGCCCTGCGCGACGGCTCGGTCGACGAGGTCATCTCCCTGGTCGAGCAGATGGTGCAGGAGAAGCTCGACGGCGTGACGCACACGCCGGCCGCTGAGGGTGCCGAGACTGCCGCCGACGCCGCACCGGCAGCCGAGGCCGCCGAGGCAGCCGACTCCCAGGGTGTCGGCGTCGCCCCGCGTGACGCCTCCGAGCGCATGGTCTTCGGCACGTGGGCCTCGCTCACCGGTGCCGCCCCGGCCGGCGTCACCAGCGCACTGCCGCAGGTCGACGCCGACACCGCCGCGGCGATCGCCGCCCGGCTGAGCGAACGCTCCGGCGCGGAGATCAGCGCCACCCAGGTCGCCGAGGCCGGCACCCTGGAACCGCTGGCCAACCTGGTGCGCGACGTCTTCGAGACCGCGGTGGACGGCAACATCCGTGTACTGCGTGCCCGCCCCGAGGGGTCGGACAGCCCGGCGGTCTTCGTCTTCCACCCCGCCGGCGGGTCCAGCGTGGTGTACGAGCCGCTGACCAGGCGTCTGCCCGCCGACGTGCCGGTCTACGGTGTGGAGCGTCTGGAGGGCACGCTGGATGAGCGGGCCGACGCCTACGTCGCCGACATCACCGAACTGGCCGACGGCCGTCCGGTCGTCCTCGGCGGGTGGAGCTTCGGTGGCGCGCTGGCCTTCGAGGTCGCCCACCGCCTGGAGAAGGCCGGTGAGGTCACCGTGGGCCACCTGGAGCTGCTCGACCTGGTGCGTCCGGCGAACCCGGCCCCGGACACCACCGAGGAGATGCACGCGCGCTGGGACCGCTACGCCGCCTTCGCCGCGAAGACCTACGGTATCGAGCTGCCCGTCCCGCACGACCTGCTCGAGGCCCAGGGTGAGGAGGCGCTCATCGGCATGATGAGCATGTTCCTGCAGAACACCGACGCCTCCTCGCACGGTCTGGCCGCCGGCGTTCTGGAGCACCAGCGCGCCAGCTTCGTGGACACCCGCATCCTCAACACCCTCGACTTCGAACGCTGGGCCGAGGTCTCCGCCCCGGTCACGCTGTACAAGTCCGAGGGTATGCACGAGGGCGCGATCGAACTCGAGCCGTCCTTCGCCGACATCCCCGCCGACGGCGGCTGGGACGGCGTGGTCGACGACCTGGAGCTCGTCCAGCTCGCCGGCGACCACCTGGCCGTGCCGGACGAACCGTCCATCGGCATCGTCGGTGCACGGATCACCGAGCACCTGCGCGACATCCCCCAGCGGAACCAGGTGCGCTAGCGTGGGATCCATGACAGGAACACCCGAAGACCCCTGGTTCGGCGACGCGGACGTCGCCGCGCAACGCACCGCACCGGGAACCGGCAGGTCCACCGCCGAGAAGCTGGACGACCTGCACTCCCGCCTCGAGGAGGCGCAGGACCCGGGCAGCGAGCGTGCACGCCAGAAACGCGACGAGGAAGGACGCACCACCCCGCGCCAGCGCATCGACGCGCTGCTCGACGAGGGGTCGTTCACCGAGATCGGAGCCCTGGGGCGCACCCCGGGTGTGCCGGACGCGCCCTACGGTGACGGCGTGGTCACCGGCTACGGCCGGGTCGACGGGCGTCCCGTCGCCGTCTACGCCCACGACAAGACCGTCTACGGCGGCTCGGTGGGCGAGACCTTCGGCAAGAAGGTCTGCGAGGTCATGGACATGGCCACCCGCATCGGCTGCCCGGTCATCGGCATCAACGACTCCGGCGGAGCCCGCATCCAGGACGCCGTGATGTCCCTGGCGATGTACTCCGAGCTCTCCCGGCGTCAGCTGCCGCTGTCCGGCCAGTCGCCGCAGATCTCGATCCTGCTGGGCAACTGTGCCGGTGGCGCGGTGTACGCCCCGGCGACCACCGACTTCCTGGTGGCCGTGGAGGACCAGACGACGATGTTCGTCACCGGCCCGCAGATCATCGAGTCGGTGACCGGCGAGAAGATCAGCATGCAGGACCTCGGCGGCGCCCGCGTGCAGGCCGCCAACGGCAACATCAGCTACGTCGGCAGCGACGAGGACGACGCCTTCGGTTACGTCCGCGAACTGCTCGCCCACCTGCCCAGCAGCGCCTTCGAGGCGACGCCGCAGGTGCCTGCCCCGTCGGACGCACCGAGCGAGCGCGACGCCGAGCTCGTCGACCTCATCCCGGACGATCCGAACTCCGGCTACGACATGATGGAGGTGCTCAGCCGCATCTTCGACGACGAGGACGTGCTGGAGGTCCAGCCGGACTACGGGCAGAACGTGATCACCGCCTACGCCCGCATCGACGGCCGCCCGGTCGGCGTGGTCGCCAACCAGCCGATGTCGCTGGCCGGCTGCCTGGACGCCGAGGCGGCGGACAAGGCGGCACGGTTCATCCGCATCTGCGACGCCTACAACATCCCCCTGGTCTTCGTGGTCGACACCCCGGGCTACCTGCCGGGCGCCGAGCAGGAGAAGCTGGGGCTGATCCACCGTGGCGCCCGGCTGGGCTTCGCGATGGTGGAGGCCACGGTCCCGAAGGTGACCGTGGTGGTGCGCAAGGCCTTCGGCGGCGGCTACGCGGTGATGGGCTCGAAGAACCTCGGTGCCGACGTGAACCTGGCGTGGCCGACCGCGCAGATCGCCGTGATGGGTGCCGAGGGCGCCGCGGTGATGATCCAGGGCCGTCAGCTCGCCGCCATGCCGGAGGAGCAGCGCCCGATGGCGAAGAAGATGTTCATGGACTTCTACAACGCCAACATGACCAGCCCGTACGTGGCGGCGGAGCGTGGCTACGTCGACGAGATCATCGACCCGGCGCAGACGCGCCTGCGGTTGCGCCAGTCGCTGCGGTTGCTGCGCGACAAGCAGGTGCTCGAGCCGGAGAAGAAGCACACGATCATGCCGATGTGATCCTCGCGTGCCCGGTGTCGTCCCCCC
>JAKDIS010000015.1 GCA_030450335.1 Corynebacterium sp.
GACCTGGGGGCGCTGAGTTCGGTAACTCAACACTCCCAGGACCAACTTGATACCCCGTTGTCGCCGATTCCCCGCTACAGGCCCCGACAGCGCCTCGAGCCGGACCTCCCCAGGGCACAACGAAGCCCCCGTGACCGGATGGTCGCGGGGGCTGAGATCCCGAAGGGGAAGGGTGAAGGCGATCAGGAAAGCAGAAGGCAGGCCTGGGCGGTCCTACTCCGTGTGCTCCTCCAGCAGCGGCACGAGCTGGCCGAGGGCGTACTCGATGGCCGCGGGGGAGCCCAGTGCGTAGGCGCTGGAGATCTCCTTCGGCATGGGGAAGGAGTGGCCCTCCTCCGTGGCGGACAGACGCTGCCAGGCGCTGTTGGCCTCCACGTCCTCCGGGGTGGTTCCCACGGCGAAGGCCACGACCAGGTCGGAGTCGGCCAGGGACAGTGTCTCGTCGCTGAGCTTCACGGAGAAGCCGGTGTCCCCGGTCTCCTCCTCGGCCAAGGTCTCGTTCTCCTGGAAGCCGAGGTCGAGCAGGGTGTCGTAACGCTCGGAGCCACGGATGTAGGCGCCCCAGCCCTCCGAGGACAGGGCCACCGTCGCCGCGGTCTTGTCGGCCCACTCAGGGTGGTCGTCGCGGATACCGCTGACCATGGCCTCGTAGCTGTCGTTGAGCTCGTCGCCCTCGTCCGGCAGGCCGAGCGCGGTGGAGATCATGTCGACCTGCTGCTTGCGCGGGGTCAGGTAGGAGTCGGCTCCCTCGGGCACGCCCACGGTGGTGGCGATCTCGGAGAGCTTGTCGTAGCGGTCCTGGTCGCCGGAGCTGCGCACGTCGAGGATGAGGTCGGGCTCCAGCGAGGCGATCGTCTCGAACTCGGGCTCCATGGTCCCGATGATCTCGGGGGACTCCTTGTAGGCGCCCTCGAGCCACGGGCCGACCCCGTCGCCGCCGAAGGCGAGCCAGTCGGACGCGCCGACGGGCTGCACGCCCAGGGCCAGCGCGGTCTCCGCGTCGCCCCAGCCCAGTGCGACCACGCGGGTGGGCTGCTCGTCGACGGTGACGTCGCCGAACTTCGTGGACACCGTCTGGGGGAACGTCCCCGCGGTCTCCACGGCGGAGGAGTCGGCGCCGGAGGCGGCGTCCTCCCCGTCGGAGTCGTTGTCGGAGCAGGCGGTGAGGGCGAGGGCGACACTCGCCGCGGCGAGGATGCCGACGCTGCGGCGATGATTGCGGAGTCTGAACGTCATGGAGGTCAGCCTACGCTAGCCATTGAGGTCCTTCGAGGCCAGTCGGGCACCCTCGACGAGGGACTCCAGCTTCGCCCAGGCGATCTGCTCGTGCAGGCGTCCGCCCAGACCGCAGTCGGTGGACGCCACCACGCGGTCCGGCCCGACGACCTCGGCGAAGGTCAGGATCCGGTCGGCGACGGTGCGCGGGTGCTCGACCACGTTGGTGGAGTGGCAGACTACGCCCGGGTAGATCAGCGAGCCCGCGGGGAGTTCGTGGTCGGCCCACACGCGCCACTCGTGGGCGTGCCGGGGGCTGGCGCCCTCGAAGGACAGGCCGCCGACCTCGGCGCGGAGCACCTCGTCGATGATGTCGGCCAGCGGGATGTCGGTGGTGTGCGGGCCGTGCCAGGAACCCCAGCAGATGTGCAGGCGGGTCTGCTCCTTCGGCAGTCCGGCGAGGGCGCGGTTGATGGCGTCGATGCGCACGCGGATCCACGCCTGGTAGTCGGCGACGCTGGGCTCCGGGTTGATCTGGTCCCAGGCCTCGGCGAGGTCCGGGGCGTCGATCTGCACGGTCAGTCCGGCGTCGGTGATGGCCTTGTACTCGTGGTGCAGGGCGTCGGCGCAGGCGTTGACCAGGGCGGTCTCGTCGCCGTAGTGCTCGTCGGTGAGGCGGGCGGCGGACCCCGGCGAGATCGCGGCGATGAAGCCGTCGCTGGACGTCCTGCCCGCGGCGTCCAGTGCGTGGGTGAGCAGGCGGGCGTCGGCGTCGACCTGTTCGCCGCCGATGTAACCGATCTCGCCGGTGAACTTCGGGTTGCCGACCTTGTTGCGGCCCGTGAAGATGCCGGACTCCGGGTCCTCGTAGGCGGCGGAGAAGGCGGCTCGGTCACGTCGGTCCGGGAAGGACGTCAGCCGGATGTTGCCCGGGGTGGAGCGGACCTTCTCGGCGTTGGCCCAGCGGTCGGTGTCGGTCATGGTCAGGCCGCTGAGGCGGGAGAAGATGTAGTTCCACCAGGCGCCGTAGTCGACCGCGCCGGAGGTGACGTGGCCGTACTCGCCCTCGTTGATGATGTCGAGGCCGAGGTCGACCTGGCGTTGGACGACCTTGTCCACGCCGTCCTGGAGGATGCCGAGGAACTCGTCCTGGCTGATGTCGCCGGTGCTGCGACGCAGGTTGGCGTCCAGCAGTTCGGGGGTGCGGGGCAGTGAGCCCACGTGGGTGGTGCGGATGGAAGTCATGCGCACCATCGTAGTGTTTATGTTCAGCTGCTAATCAGTCGCGTCCAGTCGGCGGCCCGCAGCCGCTCCTCGGCGAGCGCCAGGGTCTCGGCGGACTTGCAGAATGTCCAGCGCACCAGCGTGCTGACCTGCTCGTCGGGTTCCTCCACGAAGCTGCTCACCGGGATCGCCGCGACACCCACCGCCGCGGGGAGCGCCCGGCAGAACTCCTCGCCGGTGAGCCCGGTGCCCAGCGCGGCGATGTCGGTGACCAGGAAGTAGGTGCCGTCGGACGCCAGGACGTCCTGCCCGGTCTCGCGCAGGACGCCGGCGAGGCGTTCGCGGCGCCCGCGCAGTGTCGCCGTCCACGCGTCGCTCCAGTCCCCGGCGTTGTCGAGCGCCCAGGCGACCGCCGGCTGCAGCGGCGTGACGCCGACGTAGCTGAGGAACTGCTTCGCCGCGGTCACCGCCTCCAGCAGGTGCGGCGGTGCGATGGCCCAGCCGGTCTTCCAGCCGGTCACGTTGAAGCTCTTCGCCGCGCTGGACAGTGTGACCGTGCGCTCGGCCATGCCGTCGAGGGTGGCGAAGGCGGTGTGCGGGCGGTCGAATGCCAGGCGTTCGTACACCTCGTCGCTGATCACCACCGTGTCGGTGCCGCGCAGCTGCCCGGCGATGAACTCCAGGTCGTCGCCGTCCAGCACCGTGCCGGTGGGGTTGTGCGGGGAGTTGAGGATCACCGCGGCCGGGCCGTCGGCCACCGCCGCGGCGAACCTCTCCCGGTCCAGGTGCCACCTGCGCTGCGGTCCGTCGTCCAACAGCAGCCGGACGGGGCGGGCGACGGCCTCGGCCAGGTCGATCGCCGCGGAGTAGGCGTCGTACGTCGGCTCCAGGACCACGACCTCTTCCCCGCGGTTCACCAGGCCCAGCACCGAGGCGGCGATGCCCTCCGTCGCACCCACGGTGACCAGGACGTCTTGCGCGTCGACGTGGTGGCCGAGCCTCCGGGCGCGGTCGGCGGCCACCGCCTCGCGCAGCACCGGCAGGCCACGTCCCGGCCCGTACTGGTTGTTGCCGCCGGTGATCTCCGACGCCGCGCGGCGCAGCATCTCCGCCGGGCCGTCCTCGTCGGGGAAACCCTGGCCGAGGTTCGCGGCCCCGGTGCGCACCGCCTCGGCGGTGATCGTGGCGAACACGGTGGGGCCCACGCCGGCGACCCGGCCGGCCGGGGAGTGGGTGCTGTGAGGGGGAAGAGACATGCCGCCATAGTATGGGGTCATGAGCATTCAGCCGATCACCGCCACCGGGGCCGACCCGGACGAGCCCGTCGCCCTGGAACAGACCGACCCCACGACCCTGCCGAAGGGCCACCCGGTCGACGCCCAGGCCGGCAAGGACGGCATCAGCCCGCGCGCGCAGCTCACCCAGCTGCTCAACTACTTCGAGGACAACTACCCGGAGATCTTCCGCTCCCTGACCACCGACGAGGCCACCACCTCGCCGGACGGCGTGACCGCCGAGCTCAAGGACCGCACCGAACGCATGTGGGCGCGCGTGCCCGACCTGATCACGCACTGCAGCCTGCTGGTGCTCGGCGCCGGCCTGGACCACGCGATGCCGACCGCGGCGTTCCTGAAGACCGGCCCGACCGCGGAGCCGACGGCGGTGGCGGGGCTGCCGGCCACGGTGCTGCGCCCCAGCGAACCGACCGGCGCGGTGGCCGTCAGCCTGCACGGCGGGCCGGGCTGGTTCGGCGACGCCGAGGCCCACGACCAGCTGTGGCTGCCGCTGTTCGCCGCCCTGGCGGAGCGTTCCGGGGTGACGGTGGTGGACCTGGTGTACCCGCTGCCCGCCTTCGGGCAGGACGGCTCGGCCGCTTCGGCCGCTGGGGCTGCCGCCACGCAGGACGCCGTGGCCGCCGCATTCCGCGAGGTGCAGGGGTGGGCTCAGCCGGGGCAGCGCACCGGGCTGATCACCTTCGGCTCCGGCTTCGGCCTGGCCACCCACGTGCTGCAGGACGCGGCGTTCCTGCTGGCGATGTCGCCGCGCATCTCCCCGGAGCTGGTGGACGCCCCGCCGGCGTTGGCGCAGGTGCCGACGTTGGTCTCGGTGGCCTCCGAGGACTCCCGGGGGACGCCGGCCGCCGAGGTCCGCGACTTCTTCTCCGCCTGCGCCCCCTCGGCCGAGTTCCGGGCGTACCTGTCGGAGCACATCATCGGTGCGCCGGACGTGTGGCGCCGCCGGGTCAGCGATGACGCGGGGTGGCTCGCACAGCGGTAGGCGCTGTGGGCGCTGTGTTCAGAAGTGTTACCACTTTCTCGGCCGGTGTTCCGGCAAAACCCCAGGTCGCGGAAAATCTCGCCGCCGAAAAGTGGTAACACCTCCATCCCCTCTGTGACAGGATCAGCGGTATGGAAATCCTGCTGATGGCCTTCTCCCTGCTGTTCAACGTCGGGATCCCGATCGTCCTTCTGGTCGCGGCGGTGATCTTCCTGCGCGAGCACTTCTCGAAGAAGAACTGAGCGCCGGCGCTCAGCGTCTCAGGCTCACCGTTCGGCGATCAGCGAGGGCAGCGAGTGGCCGGTCTCGGTGATCGACGCGCGTAGCGCCGCCGCCGCACCGGGGCGGTCCCCGGAGCGCAGGAGGGTGACGATCTCTCGGTTCGCCGCCACGAAGGGCCGGTGGAAGTCGGGGTCGGCCCGTTCGGCGAGCAGGAACACCAGGCGCATGCGGGCGAGCAGCCGGTCCATCTCCTGGTCCAGCAGCCGGGAGCCCGCGGCCGTGACGACGCTGCGGTGGAACTGCTGGTTCGCCAGCCCGAGGTCGGTGAGGTGACCGAGGGCGAGGTGGCGTTCGGCGTCGGTGACGACCTGGTCCAGGTCGTCGACGTCGAGCATCTCGCCCCACAGCAGCGCCGCGGGTTCGATGACCGCGCGCTCGCGGTAGAGGTCACGGATGTCGTCGGTGGTGGGGGAGGCGATGAACACGCCGCGGTTCGGGATGCGGTCGATGATGCCGTCGGCGGCGAGCGCGGCGAAACACTCGCGCAGCGTATTGCGCGACACCCCGAGCTGCTGGGCGAGGACAACCTCGTTGAGTTTGGCCCCGGGGGCGTACTCGCCGGCGGACACGGCGTGGCGCAGGCGGGTGGAGGCTGACTGGGCGCGCATGGTGGTCCAGTGTAAACGAGGGGCGCGGGCCGGTTACCCCGCCGTCTCCTCCGTCGCCACCGTCGCCAGAGTCTCCTTCGCCGTCACGGCCTGCCCGGCCTGCGCGGTGATGCTCAGGACGCCGTCGGCAGGGGAGCTCACGGTGCGTTCCATCTTCATCGCTTCCACGGTCGCCACGGCCTGGCCCTCCTCGACGCGGTCACCGTCCTCGACCTTCCATGCGACGACGGTGCCGGCGAAGGGGGCCGTCACGGCGGTCCCCGAGCCGGCGGACCCCGGGCCAGTGGACTCCGGGGCGGCGTCGGCTGGAGCACCGCCCGAGGCCACGCCACGCGTCAGCAGGTCGGACGGGATCCCCACGCGGTGAAGGCGGCCGTCGATCTCCACGGAGATCTCCGTGCGCTCGGTGTAGGCGTCTTCGACGGAGCCGTCGCCGAACGCTCCGCCGGCGCCCGGGGTGTAGCAGGTGTCCACCCAGTCGGTGTAGACGCCGAAGCGGGCGTCCGGCCCGTCGGCGGTGAACGCGGGGTGGCGCACGATGTCCCGGTGGAACGGCAGGACGGTCCGCACGCCCTCGATGCGGAACTCGTCCAGTGCCGCCGTCGCGCGCCGCAGGGCGACCTCGCGGGTCGGCCCCCACACGATGAGTTTGCCGAGCAGGGAGTCGTAGAACCCGGGCACGGTTCCGCCGGCACGCACCCCGGCGTCGACGCGGATGCCGGGGCCGGTCGGGACCTCGAAGGTGCTCACGGTGCCGGGGCAGGGGACGAACCCGTTGGCGACGTCCTCGGCGTTGAGGCGGAACTCGATGGCGTGCCCGTGCGCGACCGGATCAGACCGGTCAGCGCCGCTCGAGCACAGGAAGCTGAGCTCCTCCCCGGCGGCGATGCGGAACTGCTCGGCCACGATGTCCACCCCGCTGGTCATCTCGGTGACGGGGTGCTCGACCTGCACGCGCGTGTTGACCTCGAGGAAGGACACGGTGCCACCGGCCACGATGAACTCCACCGTCCCAGCCCCCACGTAGCCGGCGGCGCGGCAGATCGCGCGGGCACCCTCGGTGATCTCCTCGCGTTGGGCGTCGGTGAGGAAAGGGGCGGGGGCCTCCTCGACGAGTTTCTGGAAACGACGCTGCGTCGAGCAGTCGCGGGTGCCGAGCACGGCCACGTTGCCGTGCGTGTCGGCGAGCACCTGCGCCTCGACGTGCCGGGGGTGCTCGAGGAACTTCTCCACGAAGCACTCGGTGCGTCCGAACGCGGCCTCGGACTCGCGCGCGGCGGACAGGAAGGCGTCCTCGATGGAATTGACGCCGTCGGATTCCCGGACGAACTTCAGTCCACGTCCGCCCCCGCCGAAGGCGGCCTTGATCACGATCGGCAGGCCGTGTTCCTCGGCGAAGTCCCGCGCCTGCTCCCACGACTCCAACGGTTCGGAGGTGCCCGGTGCCAGGGGTGCACCGACGGACTCGGCGAGCTGGCGGGCGGCGACCTTGTCGCCCAGGGTGTCGATGGTCTCCGGGGTGGGCCCGATCCAGGTCAGCCCGGCCTCGGCGACGGCGCGGGCGAAGCCGGAGTTCTCCGACAGGAAGCCGTAGCCGGGGTGCACGCAGTCCGCCCCGGCCCGCGCGGCGACGTCGAGCAGCGCGGGGATGCTCATGTAGGTCTCCGACCCGCTGGATCCCGGCAGGGCGTGGGCCTCGTCGGCGACGCGGGTGTGCAGCGCGCCGGCGTCCGGTTCGGAGTACACCGCGACGGAGCGGATTCCCAGGTCGCGGGCGGCCCGGGCGATGCGTACGGCGATCTCGCCGCGGTTGGCGATGAGGACGGTTCGGGTGTTCACAGCAACTCCTGGAAGGTGATCTCGGTACCGGGGGCGAGTTGGGCGGCCAGGTCGAGGTCCTCGGGGACCACGGTGGCGATGACGGGGTAGCCGCCGGTGACGGCGTGGTCGCGCAGGAAGACCACGGAGTTGCCGTCCGGCGGCACCTGCACGCAGCCGGGCAGCATCCCCTCGCTGGGGATCTCGCCGTCCCGGGCGCGCTGTACGGGCTCGCCGGTGAGCCGCAGGCCGATGCGGTTGGACGCGCCGCTGACCTGCCACGTCCTGCCGGTCAGCGCGTCGACGCCGTCGGTGAACCAGTCGTCGCGCGGGCCGGCGACGACGCGCAGCACCACGGGCTGCTCGTCCGGCGCACGAACCGAAGCGCAGGACGCCCCGACCACGCCGCGGGCCTCGCCCGCGCGGACCGTGTCGCCGTCCTGCAGTGGTGCCGGCCCGAGGCCGGACATGACGTCGGTGGACACCGATCCCAGCACGCTGCGTCCGGCGATGCCGCCACGCACGCCGACGTAACTGCGTAGCCCGGCGGTCGCCGCGCCGACGCTCAGCCGGCTGCCCGCCGTCAGCAGCAGCGGGACGCCGGACGCCACGGTCCGGGTGCCCACGCTCACCGGGGCCTGCGCGCCGGTGACCGCGACGACGGTGTCGACCAGCGCGGTGAGCGTCAGCCCGCCGACGTTCTCGAGGACCCCGGCACCGCGCCGGTTGCCCACCGCGTCATTGGCGGCGACGGCGGAGGCGCGGTCCGCCGCCCCCGAGGCAGACACCCCCAGGTCGCCGAAGCCGGGACGTCCCAGGTCCTCGACGAGGGTCTGCAACCCGACGTCGTCGAGGCGCAGCACCGGGCGCGCCGGTGCGTTGGCCGGCGTCCCCGATTCGGTGGGACGCGGCACCTCGGCGAGGTCGCGCACGGCCCGGTAGCGCACCACGTCGCCCGGGGCGAGCAACGCCGGCGGCTCGGCGTCGGCGTCCCAGAACCGTTCGGCGGTGGTGCCGATCAACTGCCAGCCACCCGGCGACGTGCGCGGGTAGACCGCGGAGAAGCCGCCGGCCAGTCCCACCGCCCCGGCGGGGATTGCCGTGCGCGGGCTGTCGCGCCGGGGGACGCTGAGCGCGCCCGAGGCGTCCTGCGGAGCGCAGTAGGTGAAGCCGGGGGCGAAGCCGCCGAAGGCGGCGACCCACGTGGTGGAGGTGTGCCAGTCGACCAGCTCCTGGCCGGACATGCCGAGTGTGTCGGCGAGGTCGGCCAGGTCCTCGCCGTCGTAGAGGACGTCCACCGTGACCTCCTTCGGGGTGGACGCCGCGGCCGCCGCCGGACGGAACCCCCGCAGCGCCTCCACCGCGGTGCGGGTGTGCGCCGACGTGCTGAACTGCAGCAACACCGTGCGCGCCGCGGCCACCACACCGGTCTGCCCGGGCAGCGGCGCGGCACTGAGCGAACCGTGCCACGCCGTCACCGTGTCCAGGTCCGGCAGGTCGACCAGCAGCGCGCGGGTGCCGACTGGATGGACGCCGCTCACAGGAACCCCCTGACCGCCACGCCCTCCGCCTGCAACCGCCCGACCACCGCGCGGGTCAGCTCCACCGCGCCGGGTGAGTCGCCGTGCACGCACACCGACTCCGCGTCCACGGACAGCACCGTTCCGTCCACCGCAGTGACCGCGCCGGACGTGGCGACCTGCAGGACGCGTCGGGCGACCGCGTCCGCGTCGGCGATGACCGCGTCCGGCTGGGAGCGGGGGACCAGCGTGCCGTCCGGCAGGTAGTTGCGGTCGGCGAAGGCCTCCCTGATCACCCGCAGCCCGGCCCGTTCGGCGACGTCGACGGCCACCCCGCCGGGCAGCAGCATCAACGGCAGTTCGCCGAAGGCGCGCACCCCCTCGACGACGCCGCGGGCCTGTGCCTCGTCGTGCACGATGGTGTTGTACAACGCCCCGTGCGGTTTGACGTAGCTGACCCTCGTGCCGTTGGCCCTGGCCAGGGCGTCGAGGGCGCCGATCTGGTAGAGCGTTTCGTCGGCGAGGCGGGCGGGGTCGATGTCCACCGGGGTGCGTCCGAAGTTGGCGGGGTCGCGGTAGCCGATGTGTGCGCCCACGGTGACGCCACGGTCGGCGGCGGCGCGCACGGTCGCGGCGATGGCATGGGGATCACCCGCGTGGAATCCGGTGGCGATGTTGGCGCTGGAGACCAGGGCGACCATCGCGGGGTCGTCGGCCACGGGGACACCGTCGGTGGTCTCCCCGAGGTCGGCGTTCAGGTCGATGGTGGCGGTGGTGGTCATGGGAGTGCCTTCCCGTCGCTGCGTTCAGGATTGTTGAACAATCACCAGACTAGCGGAAGATCGGGGTGCATTGCCGGGGAGTCGGGCAACTTTCGCACCCCATTACCGGCTTCATTAAATCTGACCTGGGGTTTTGTAAGTGTAAGTGGCTGATCTGGTGCGAAATGTGCAGGGTGGCTCCTGGCGCGAGCGACGTCGGATAGCCTGGTGCGGAGTCCACGGGGGGTGGGCGGCGATGAGGGAGGGACAACGCCATGGCGTATCGGGGGACGACGCTCGACGAGGAGCTCATCCGGCAATGGCCGAGGCTGGACGAGGGGCGGTGGCTCCGTCGGCCGGACACTAGGGCGAACATCGAGGCGGGCCGATTGGCGGGCCTACTGGCGGGCGGCGATATCGGTGACGGTTACGTGCAGGTCGGCGAACTCTGGGTTCCCCGGGCGGCGGTCCGGGACCCGGCGCAGGTGAACTGGGGCGCCTCCGGGCATCCGCGGGGGCTCGCCTATGAGCTGGACGCATTGACCAGGGTTCGGATCGCCCTCACCCGACGCCCGGACTGGATCGCGCACAGCTGGAGTGCGGCGCGGGTCTGGGGAATGCCGTACTTCTGCGACGACGCCGACACGTGCGTCCTCTCCCGTGGGCGGAGCAGGCCGGCGCCGACCCCGCAGCAGGTTTCGAGGTTTCGCGGGGAAAGGACGCTGGCCACGGTGCCGACGCGGGTTCGGGTGGACTCCGGGATGCCGGGACTTCGGACCACTCCGCCGATCCTCACGGCCATCCATTGCCTGCGCTCGCTGCGCGCCGGGTCGCACGCCTGGCGTGTGCCGGACGGGACGGGGCTCGACGGAAACGAGCTGCGGGCCGTACAGTTCATCGACGCCTTCTGCGCCTTGTCCGGCTGTGATCCGCTCCGGCTCGTCGCCGCCTGCGGGGACCACTACCCCCAACGCCACCCGGCCGAACTCGTGGCGATGGCGGACCGGGGCGCGGAGTCTCCGATGGAGACCGTGATGCGCCTGCAGGTGCAGCGACTGTTCGGGGAGGGCTTCATCTCCCAGCTGGTGATCCGGCAGGACGGGACGGTCGCAGACCCCGTGCACACCACGGATGTTGCCGGTCGTGGTGTGGTTGCCAGGGTGGACCTGGGGTCTCCGACGCTGAAGCTCGCGCTGCAGTACGACGGTTCAGGGCACCTCGAACGGCGCCGACGCGACACGGACTCGCGGGTGAACGCGGCGCTGGCGAACCTCGGCTGGCACGTCCTGCGGCTGACCTACGGGCATCTCCGGGACCTGGACCTGCTGCAACGCACGGTGGCGGAGGGAATTGCGTTGTGCCGTCGCCGGACGTGACTCGGCTGACTGAACTGACTCAGCTGACTCAACTGACTCAACTTTCGCACCTGATAAGCCCCTAACACTCGCAAAACACCAGGTCAGATTTAGTTAAGTAGGTGATGGGGTGCGAAATCTGGACGGGCAGCGGGGCGGCGGCGGGTGTGGAGGACGGGGCGGCGCTAGTCCAGCTCGAGGAGCAGGTGCCGGGTCTTCTGCACGTCGGCGAGACGGTCGACCAACGACTCCACCTGCGCCCAGCGCTCTGCCGGGATCGCGTCCTCGGCGGCGGCGATCACCGAGCGGTCCTGGGTCCCCCACGCCACGGGCATCGGGGAGACCTGCTCCCAGTGGTCCTGCTGACCGACCGAGCGCATCCCGGTCACGGCCATGGCGGGCACACGCTCACCCACGCGCCGCTCCACCCCGGGGATCGAGGTCACGGTGCGCAGCGCGAGGGCGGGACGCGAGGACGCAGACTCGGTGGCGGCGGTGTCGACCAGCGACATCAGCACCACGTCGCGTGGGTTGACCTGCGCGATCACGGTCGGGACCAGGGCGTAGGAGTCGTAGTAGCGCTGCGGGGAGCCGAGCTGGCGGGGGAAGACGGGCACCATGATGAAGCAGATCAGCCCCATCACCAGGGCGGCGGCGCCCACGATCACGGCCCAGCCGGCGTCGACGGCCACGAACAGCACCACCGCGGCGACGACGAGGATCGCCCCCATCAGCCCGGCGGACCACTGGAACCGGCGGGCGTCACGGAAGAACTCGTTGTGTTTGCGGGCGAAGGACTCGTCGACGGGGAAGTTGAAGCTGACCACGGTGAATGATCCTACAGGCTGGGCTACAGGTCGTCCGAGTCGATGATGCGGTAGCCGTAGCCCTGCTCGGCGAGGAAGCGCTGGCGGTGCGCGGCGTAGTCGGCGTCCAGGGTGTCGCGGGCGACGACGGAGTAGAAGAACGCCGGGCCACCGTCCGGCTTGGGGCGCAGGATGCGTCCCAGGCGCTGGGCCTCCTCCTGGCGCGAGCCGAAGGTGCCGGAGACCTGCACGGCGACGGAGGCGCCCGGCAGGTCGATGGAGAAGTTGGCGACCTTCGAGACGATCAGGACGCGCAGTTCGCCGTGGCGGAAGGCGTCGTAGAGCTCCTCGCGGCGGTGGGTGGTGGTGCGCCCGTCGATGACGGGGGCGTTGAGCTTCTCGCCGAGTTCCTCGAGCTGGTCGATGTAGGCGCCGATGACGAGGGTGGGTTCGTCGGGGTGCTGGTCGAGGATGCGGCGCACGATGCCGGTCTTCGTCGGCGAGCACGCGGCCAGGCGGTACTTCTCGTTCTGCTCGGCGGTGGCGTACACCATGCGTTCCTCCTCGCCGAGCTGCACGCGGACCTCGGTGCAGTCCGCCGGGGCGATCCAGCCCTGGGCCTCGATGTCCTTCCAGGGGGCGTCGTAGCGTTTCGGGCCGATGAGGCTGAAGACGTCGTCCTCCCGGCCGTCCTCGCGCACGAGTGTGGCGGTCAGGCCGAGGCGTCGGCGTGACTGCAGGTCGCTGGTCATGCGGAACACCGGGGCGGGCAGCAGGTGGACCTCGTCGTAGATGATCAGCCCCCAGTCGCGGGAGTCGAAGAGCTCCAGGGCGCGGAACTCGCCCTTCGTCTTACGGGTCACGACCTGGTAGGTGGCGATGGTGACCGGGCGGATCTCCTTGCGCTCGCCGGAGTACTCGCCGATCTCCTCCTCGGTGAGGGTGGTGCGGCGGATGAGTTCGTCCTTCCACTGGCGTCCGGCGACGGTGTTGGTCACCAGGATCAGCGTGGTGGTCTGTGACTTCGCCATCGCCGCGGCACCGACCATGGTCTTGCCGGCGCCGCAGGGCAGCACGACCACGCCGGAGCCGCCGGCCCAGAAGGACTCGGCCGCCATCTCCTGGTAGTCGCGCAGTTCCCAGTTCTCCTGCTCGGTGGACAGGGCGATGGGGTGGGCCTCGCCGTCGACGTAGCCGGCGAGGTCCTCGGCCGGCCAGCCGACCTTCACGAGCTCCTGCTTCAGGCGTCCTCGTTCGGAGGGGTGCACGACCACGGTGTCGGGGTTCTCGGGGTCGATGGGCTCGCCGAGCATGGGGCGGATCTTCTTGTGCCGGCGGATCTCGGCGAGCACGGCGGGGTCGGTGGACTCCAGCACCAGCCCGTGGGCGGGGTGGCTGGACAGGATCAGCCGGCCGTAGCGGTCCATGGTCTCGGCGACGTCGACGAGCAGCGGCTGGGGCACGGGGAAACGCGAGTACGTCTCGAGGACGTGGACGACCTGTTCGGCGTCGTGCCCGGCGGCGCGGGCGTTCCACAGGGCCAGCGGGGTGATCCGGTAGGTGTGGACGTGCTCGGGGGCGCGTTCGAGTTCGGCGAAGGGGGCCAGGGCGGTGCGGGCCTCCTGCGCCTGGGCGTGTCCGGTCTCCAGCAGCACGGTCTTGTCCGACTGGACGATCAGGGGTCCGTCACCGAGTCCCACGGGTGCCTCCTTGAGGGGTTGTTGGGCGGTCGAAAAGCAACCCGACCATTCTACCCGTTCCGGCTCACTCCAGCGGGGTTCCCACCCAGGCCACCCGGTGCGGCTGGATCTGCAGCGACTGCCCGCCGGCCTCGGTGACGCCCACGATGGACACCGGGCTCATCGTGACCACGGAGATCCACTCGTGCACCGCGGAGCCGGTGGCGTCGACGTAGCTGATCTCCACCGGGGTGCCGGAGTCGTAGGCGTGGCGCAGGGCGGTCATGATCGCCCGCGGCTCGTGCACGCGCGTGGTCTCCCCGTCGTGGCCGGACGCATCGGCGCTGTTGCCGCTGCCGCCGCCGTCGGCGCCGGCCTGCCGGCTGCGGCGGAAGCCCTCGACGGCGCCGGCGAGCTGGTCGGCGACCTGCCCGCGCGAGCTCACGGGACGTTCGGGGTCGGGCACGGTGGACAGCAGTGGTCCGGCGGTGGCGCGTCCCACGCCGTTGTCGCCGTCGACGCTGATGCGCACCCCCTCGTCCTCCAGCGCCTCGACGACCAGGGAGAGCTGCACGGAACTGGCGGCGACCGTGGGGGAGAGCAGGCGCAGCCCGGTCTCCTCGGCGGCGTCGGTGTCCATGATGGCGGCCATGGACTTCTCGTCGGGGGCGGTGAGCACGCTGGCCGCGGTGCTGCCGACGACGGGGTTCTCCGGACGGTGGGTGCGGAAGGTGTCCTGCACGAGGTACCACATGGACTGCGGCACGTCCGGGGCCATGCCGGCGAGGAAGTCCTCGATACCGGCGGCGGTCTCGCCCTGCTCCACGGCGCGTTGCATGCTCTGGCGGGTCACGCGCCACACGCTGGCCATGCCGGTGGACTCCACGTCGGCGAAGGTGCGCAGCCGGGCCTCGGTGTCGCCGTCGAGCAGGCCGGGGGCGAGGATGGTCATGTCGGCCTGGATGATGAGCATGCGGACGGGCTCGGGCAGGATCTTCGCCAGCGCGGCGGCCAGCCGGTCTTCGGCATCCTGGGCATCCTCGGTCCCGTCGGTTTCAGAGTTCGCGACGGCGGCGAGCGCGAGTGCGGCCGACGAGGCCTGCCCCTCGGCGCTGAGCCCCAGGATCACGCCCTCGTCGACGATGCTGGCCACCGCCTCGTCCGAGGTGACTGCGGCGACCGAGGGGCGCAGCCGCCACAGGTCGGCACCGGTCGGCACAACGGCGCTGCCGCCGGCGGCACCGGAGACGACGCCGCGTAGCGCGGCGGCCTCCGGGGCGTCCAGCGACTCCTGCAGCAGGTGCGAGTCGGCGCCGGACGGCTCCTTGGCCAGCCACGGGGCGTGGGTGCTGTGGCGCCAGCCGTCGAGCAGCATCGCCCAGCGCCGCGACAGCGGGGCGGACAGGTAGGACGCACCGCGTTCGGTGAGCGTCCAGAAGTCGCCGCTGCCCACGGCGTCCTGCGGGGCGGGCACCGGCAGGCCGACGGCGATGAGGTCGGCGTGGCGGCACAGCACGAGGGTGTCGCCGACGACCGCGGCGTCCAGCCCGAGGGCCTTGGACAGGCGCGCGATCTCGCGCACGCCGACACCGCCGGCGTTGAGCGGACGCACCGGGGCGCGTCCGACCTCCTCGAGGACGTCGGCGACCAGGCGGACGGTCTCCACCACGCGCGCCACCGCGGTGGCGTCGGTGCGCTGGTCGGGGCGCCCGGACGCGGCGCGGGCACGGAAGTCCCCGCCGGGCGGGGGGACGACGCGTCCGGTGATGGACGCCGCGACGCGCGGGGACAGCCGGGCGGTCTGCGCGTCGACGCGGTCGAGCAGGCCCGCGGAGATCATCCGGGCCAGCGGGCGCTCCGGATCGTCGAGCGTGGCGGAGTGGCCGATGCCGCCGGAGAGCTCCAGGGTGTCGAGCAGGCGACGCTGCCGGGTGGGCAGGGCGTCGAGGACCCCGGGCAGCTCCTCGGTGGGCACCGGGCAGCGGTAGCCGTCGACCAGGACCCACGGCAGGTCCGTCGTCGCGGAGAACAGCGGCGGCAGGTGCGAGGGCACCTTCACCTGGCCCGGGTCGGCGGTACCTTCTGCGTGCGACACCGTGAGGTCGGGGCCGTAGGCCAGGCCCCAGGACGCCAGGACGTGCACCGTGGCGGTCACCGTCGCCGCGTCCGCGCGCGCGTCGGCGGCGGTGCCCGCGGCGTCCCACAGTCCGGTCAGCGTCTCCTCCAGCACGTCGACGCCCACCGGGTCGTGGGCGGCGCCGGCGTCCACCAGGGCGTGCAGGACGGCGAGCCCGGTCGCGTCGAGACGACGCAACGCCGCCACGTCCGACACCGAGCCCAGGGACCCGGGGTAGAAGGCGCGCAGACGCCAGAGGAGGTCGACGAGCTCGTCGTCGGAGTGGCCGGACAGCCACTCGGCGTAGGTGGGGAAGGAGTCAGGCATAACGCCGGTCACTTTACCCGCCGGTGGGGCCGCGGGTGTAGGCGCCGGTGTGGGGGACGGTGCCGGAAAGTCGCCTGACGGGCACGGATGTGGAATGATCGGGGACATGGCTCACGCAAAGAAGAAGCACTACGTTGATCCGGGCTGGCCGCAGAACCTGCCCGAGGGTAAGCACGCGGTCACCGAGCTCGTCGCCGAGGACGCCGGCGCACTGAGCCCCTTCGGGGACGCCGAGTTCCCGGTGCCCGCCGAGAAGCTGTCGTACGTGCACCCGTACACGGTGGTCAACCGCTAGCCGGTTTTCCCCGCGCGCACGAACGTCGCCCAGCCCATACCCGTTCTTCACGGGGTATGGGCTGGGCGACGTTTTCGTCGTGCGGTGTTGCGCGTCGACGAGTGGGACCTTGGGCCCGTCAGATGGTGGGCCCGGTGCGACCGCGGCAGGCCCTCCTCGTGTTGAGGGGTGTGCCCGCCGGGCGGCGCGGAGAACTAGAAGAGGTTGCCGGCGAGGGCAGCGTACTGGTCGCCTGCGGCCTTGGCCTGGTCGGCGGCACCCTGTGCCTGGTCGACGGCGGCGGAGTAGTTGTCGTTCAGGGCCTCGCGGTTGTCCTGGTAGAGCGACTGGAGCTCGGTCGGGACCTCGATGCCGTTGGCGGCGAAGGCTGCGGTGATCTGCTCCCAGACGGAGTCGATCGCCAGGACGTCGGTCTGGCTGCTCAGGTCGGCAGCGGCCTCGCCGGTGTTCTCGGCGTAGTCGTCGGTGGAGCCGGTGTTGTCCTGGGTGCCGGCACCCGGGGCCTCACGCTGCTCGGCAGCGGAGTTCAGACCCAGCTGGGAGGAGCAGGACGGCCATGCGCCCCAGCCCTGGCCCTCGAGGACGCGCTCGGCGACCACGATCTGCTCTTCGCGGGAGGCCTGGTCGGCGGAGGCCGCGAACTCGTCGCCGCCGTAGCCGTTCCAGGTGCTCGGGGAGAACTGCAGTCCACCCTGGAAGCCGTTGCCGGTGTTGATGGACCAGTCGCCGCCGGACTCGCACTCTGCGAGGCGGTCCCAGTCGGAGTCGGGGGCGGCGTTGGCGGCCGGGGCGGCTGCGGCACCGAGTGCCAGTGCGGCCATGCCGGCGACGGCGAGGCGCTTGGTGCTGAAGGTGCTCTTACGGATGGTGTGTCGTCCCATGTGGGTTGATTCCTTTCGGAGTCGTTGGTGCGGGGATCCGGTCCCGTGGATCACCGCGGTGTTCATTGCTGGGACCCGACACTAACGGTTTGTCACGATTGAGTCACGCTGATTGGGCGGATTCGTGGCTGTTCAGGCGGTGTAGCGGCGGAACGTTGCGGATGTGAGTTGGCTCGTGGTGGCGTCCGAAACCGGGTGTGCCCAGCGCGTTATCGTTCCGTGTCCCGACCGTTACCGAACCGTTATTTTATGACTGTGACCTTCGTCACACCCATGGCGGACGTTGCGATGCGAACCCCACGCGCCCCACGGGTAAAATAGCGGGTTCCCCATCAGACATTGAGTACAGGGCTCGACAGAGTCCGACAGAGCAGCAGAGAGCAGTAGAGAGAGGACTGGCGAGGATCATGCCGACCGGAAGAGTGAAGTGGTACGACCCGGACCGGGGATTCGGCTTCGTCTCCAACCCCGAGGGTGAGGACGTCTACGTCGGGTCACAGGTGCTGCCCGACGGGACCAGCGAACTGCACAAGGGCCAGCGCATCGAGTACGACTTCGCCGAGGCCCGCAAGGGACCCCAGGCCATGCGGATCTCGGTGCTGGACGACGGGCCGCCGCCGTCCGCCGAGAAGTCCGGTGGCAGGGGCCCTGGCAAGGGTGCGGGCAAGGGTGCGCGGAGCCAGCGCGGCGCGCGCGGCCACCGCTACAGCCCCGACCAGCTCCACGAGCTGGTCCAGGACACCGTCACGCTGCTGGAGTCGCGGGTGCAGCCCAGCCTGGAGGCCGGGCGGCGTCCCGACCGTAAGGAAGGACGCCAGGTCGCCGAGATCCTGCGCACCATCGCCAGCGAGCTGGAGAGCTGACCCAGAGAACTGACCCAGAGAACTGACGCAGAGAGCAACCCCACAGGTTGGTGGAACCATCCTGTGGGGTTGCTCTCTGAACTGGGGCGGGGCGGGTAGAGGGGGAGGGGCCGGTTACCCCGCCGGGGTGAACGACCAGACCGCGCCGAAGGCGACCTCTTCGCCGTCGTCGTCACCGACCAGTGAGGAGTGGATCTCCACCACGGCCAGGCGCGGGTTCTCGTCGTCCTCGCCCGCGGTGTCCGAGGAGCCCTTGATCGTGACCTCGGTCTTCTCGTTGCCGGTGTAGGTGTTCTCCGTGTTCACCGCCGGGTCGTCGAAGATCTGGAGCATCGTCCAGTCGTGGTCGTAGACCTCCTCCGGCAGCGAGACGGTCATCTCGTCGTCCGGCCCGAGCTCGACCTCGGTCGGCTCACCTTCGTCACAGTCGCCGGTGAACAGCTGGCACACCGAGTACGGGGCGTACTCCTGCTCCTCGCCGGAGGCGTCGGTGACGGTGACCCGCAGATCCTCCGGCTGGGTGCCGGGACGGTTGTTGCTCCAGTGCTGGTAGCCCAGCACCGCGGCGGCCACGACGACGACGAGCAGCACGATCGCGCCGAAGGTCATCAGCTGCTTGCGCTGGGCGGCCCGACGACGCTGCTTCTTCGTCTGTTTCTTCGGCGGGTTGTTGTTGTCCGTGCTCATCCGGTGGGGAACTCCTGTCGGCGTCGGATCGGGTGTGCGGGGGCCGGGGTGGACCGGCTCAGCGGGAACTCCTCGCCCGGCCGATCAGGGCCCCGGCACCGACACCCCGTGACGCGGCGATGACGTTGACGTACATCACTGTACCGGCGAGGGCCAGCACAGCCATACCCACGGTGAGCTCCGGGGGAAGCAGGATGCCCAAGGTGCCTCCGAACACCCACGACAGCTGCAGTGCGGTCTCGGAGACGCCGAAGGCCGAGGCCTGCGCGGACTGGTCGAGCCCGGACTGGATCGCCGCGTCCAGGCACACCTTCGACATCGCGCTGCCCAGGGACAGCACCGCGGTCGCCACCGCCGCGGTCAGCGTGCCGTCCCACACCGCGGCGAGCACCACCGTGGCGATCGACACCGCGCCGAGCACCAGGACGGCCGCCTGCGGGCGGGCGAAACGGATCCGCGAGCCCAGCGCGTTGCCGGCGAAGGTGCCGACCCCGCCGGCCGCGCCGACGGCGGCGAGGATGGACAACTGCTCGAACCCGGAGAGGTCGGTCGAGGACTTGGCGACGAAGGCGATGTAGATCGTCATGAACCCGGTGCCGCAACGCTGCAGGGCGGTGGCCCACAGGCAGGTCCGGGCGGCGTCGGGGAAGCGCACGCGTACGGCCCGACGCCAGCCGGTCACCGCGCGGCCGCCTGCCTGCCCCTCCGGCACGAACGGGCTCACCGTCACCTCGTCGCGTCCGCGTTCGGCGCTGGCAGGGATGAGCGCGCAGCCGTAGATGCCGGACAACGCGACCACCATCAGCAGCCACAGCGCCGCCCGCGGGTCGAAGAGGTAGGCGATCGCCGCGGCCAGACCACCGGCGACCAGCGAGCCGCCGATGTGCCCGGCGATGGTCAGCCGCGCGTTCGCGCGCACCAGGTCCAGGCCGTCCGGCGCGACACGTGGGGTCACCGAGGACTTCAGCACCCCGTAGGACTTGCTGAGCACCAGCATCCCCAGTGCGGCGGGGTAGAGCATCCACGAGTCGAAGTTCTGCAGCAGGACGGCGGCCAGCAGGACGCGTCCGGCGAAGGTCAACGACAACGCCAGACGCCGGCCGGTGCGCAGCCGGTCCAACGCCGGGCCGATCAACGGGGCGAGCAGTGCGAACGGGGCGATCGTGACCAGCAGGTAGGCGGCCACCGAGGTCCGGGACTCCGCCTCGGCGGCGGAGAAGAACAGGGTGCCGGCCAGGGAGACCGCCAGCACGGCGTCCACCGCGAAGTTGGCGATCGAGGTGTACATCAGGGCGGTGAGCCCGGACTCGCGGGCACCGTCGGCGCCCATCAACCCGGAGACCCGGTTGGCGGAGCGGGCCATCACCCCACCCCGAGCTCCACCCCTGGACACCCCAGCACGAGCCCCACGGTCATTCACTGAAACGCACCTCGTAGAGGGTGTCCCACAGCTTGCCGGTCACCAGGAAACTGTCCCCGTCCCGCTCGTCCTGCACCGCGGCGATGCCGTTGAGCACGTCGGCCCCGTCGCGGTCGCCGGCGGGCAGGTCGAGCTCGACCACGCCGGTGACCTCCCCGGAGTCCGGGTCGATGCGCAGCACCCGGTCGGAGTGCCACACGTTGGCCCACACCGTACGGTCGTCCCCGCTGCCGGTGCACTCCAACTCGTTGAGCTGGTCGACGGGCTCGCCGTCGAGGGTGACCTCCACCCCGCCGGTGGCGGCGAAGGTCTCGGGATCGCGGAAGGTCAGCTCCGAGGAGCCGTCCGACATCACCAGGCGCTCGTCGTCGGAGCACAGCCCCCATCCCTCACCGTCGTAGGACACCTCGTCGGTGACCTGCAGGGTCTCGGCGTCGCGGGCGAAGGCCACCCCGGACTTCCAGGTCAGCTGCCACACGGTGTCGTCGTGCACGGTGGCGCCCTCGCCGAAGTAGCGCTCGTCGAGGTCCTCGCTGACGGTGGGCGACGTCGCGTCGTCGACCGGGGCGCGGTAGATCCGCGACTGTCCGTTCAGCCCCGTGGACACCAGCAGGTCGCCGTCCGGCATGACCTCCAGGCCCTGGGTGAAGGCGTCGGGGTCGAAGGGGTGCTCGGCGAGGACCTCGGCGGACAACTCCGGCACCGACCCGGTGCCGGAACCGCCGGGGGTACCGTCCTGCCCGTCGGTCGCGCACGCGGCCAGTGCGCCGACCAGGACGGTGGAGGTCAGGACGGTGCCGGCCAGGGTGAGGGCGCCGGGTGCGCCGCGCGGGGCCAGGGGAACGCGGGGGGTCATGTGTCCCATGCTGCCACACCGGTTGCACACGGGCCTGCCTGGTGCGATTCTTACTTCTTATGTCAGCTTCCACGGGATCCTCGGTCGAGACGACCGGCGCAGAAGAGTCCGGCGCAGAACCCACCGGCGCCCTCGACCGGTACTTCCACATCACGGAGCGTCGCTCCACGGTCGGCACGGAGGTCCGTGCCGGTGTCGTGACGTTCTTCGCGATGGCGTACATCATCATCCTCAACCCCCTCATCCTGGGGACGGTGGAGGACGGCAACGGCGACGTGCTGGGCACCTCCCGCGTGGCCGCGGTCACCGCCCTGGCCGCCGGCGTGATGACCATCGCCTTCGGCGTCTTCGCCAAGTACCCCTTCGGCATCGCCGCCGGCCTGGGCATCAACACCCTGGTGGCCGTCACCTTCGTTGCGACGGAGGGCCTGACCTGGCCGCAGGCGATGGGCCTGGTGGTGATCGACGGCGTGATCATCGTGCTGCTCGCCGTCACCGGGTTCCGTGAGGCGGTGTTCAACGCCATCCCGGGTTCGTTGAAGGCCGCGATCAGCGTGGGCATCGGCCTGTTCATCGCCATGGTCGGCGTGGTGGACGCCGGCTTCGTGCGCCGCGTGCCCGACGCCGCCGGCACCACCGTGCCCGTCGGCCTCGGCGACGGCGGCTCCATCGCCTCCTGGCCCACCCTGATCTTCGTGGTCGGCCTGATCGTCTGCGGCATCCTGGTGGCCAAGAAGGTCCGCGGCGGACTGTTCATCGGCATCATCGCCACCACCGTGTTCGCCATGATCGTCGAGGCGCTCGCCGGCCCCTTCGACAGCGACGCCGGCAAGGGCTGGCAGATGGCCACCCCGGCGATCCCGGACTCCCTGGGCAGCATGCCCGACCTCAGCCTCGTCGGCGCGGTGGACCTCTTCGGCGCCTTCGGCAAGATCGGCGCACTGTCGGCCTGCCTGCTGATCTTCACCCTGGTGCTGGCGAACTTCTTCGACGCGATGGGCACGATGACCGCGCTGGGCAAGCAGGCGCAGCTCGTCGACGAGCAGGGCAACCTGCCGAACCTGCGCACCGCCCTGATCATCGAGGGTGCCGGCGCGGCGGTCGGCGGTTCGGTGTCGGCGTCGTCCAACACCGTGTTCGTCGACTCCGCCGCCGGCATCGGCGACGGTGCGCGCACCGGCCTGGCCAACGTGGTCACCGGCGTGATCTTCCTGGCGGCGATGTTCCTCACCCCGCTGTACTCCGTGGTGCCGATCGAGGCCGCCGCCCCGGTGCTGGTCATCGTGGGAGCGATGATGATGGCCCAGGTCGCAGACATCGACTTCACCCGCTTCGAGGTCGCCCTGCCGGCCTTCCTGACGATCGTGATCATGCCGTACACCTACTCCATCGCCAACGGCATCGGCATGGGCTTCATCGCCTGCGTGGTGATGTACCTGGTCACCGGCCGTGCCAAGGAACTGCACTGGCTGATGTACCTGGTCGCCGCACTGTTTGTGGTCTTCTTCGGCATCGACCCGATCATGGATGCGATCGGGTAGGACGCCATGAGCCGCACCGTCCCCGTGACCGACCCGTCCGACACCCGTCTCGACGACGTCCGTGACCTGAACTCCTCCGACAAGCGTCCCGACCTGCCCGGCGGCCGCGGCCTCGTCGTCGCCGAGGGCAATCTGGTGGTGCCGCGCCTGGCGGCGTCGCGCTTCCCGGTGCGCTGCGTGGTGGGCTTCGCCCACCGGCTGGAACAGCTGCAGGACGCCGCGGCGTCCGACCCCGACGTCGCCCGTGGGCTCGACGGCGTGCCCTTCTACGAGGTCACCCGGGAGGTGCTCGCCGAGGTCGCCGGCTTCGACATGCACCGCGGGCTGGTGGCCACCGCCGACCGGGTCGACGAGCCCGACGCCAGTGACGTGCTGGACGCCCTGCCGGCCGGCAACCGGGTCGTCGCCGTGCTGGAGGGCGTCGGCGACCACGAGAACATCGGCGCGCTGTTCCGCAACGCCGCCGGCCTCGACGTCGGTGCGGTGCTGCTGGGCGCCGGGTGCGCCGACCCGCTGTACCGGCGGGTGGTGCGCGTGTCGATGGGGCACGTGCTGCGCACCCCGTTCGCGCACCTCGGCAGTCGGCCGACGACGTGGCAGCACAGTCTCGCCGACCTGCAGGAGCGTGGCTACCGGGTGGTGGCGATGACACCGAACACGGACAACACCCTGGCCGAGGCCGTGGCCGGCGCCGACAAGGTCGCCGTGATGGTCGGTGCGGAGGGGCCCGGGCTGACCGAGCACGCCATGCGCGCGGCGGACGTGCGGACGAAGATCCCGATGGCTCCGGGCACCGACTCGCTCAACGTGGCGACGTCCGCGGCGATCGGCTTCTACGCCGCACAGTTCTGACGCTACCGCCCGGTGTTGCGGGCGCGGCGGCGTACCTCGTCGCCGATCCTGTGCGCCCCGGTCTGCAGCAGACGTACCCCGCCGACCACGCCGCGCCCGACCCCGGTCACCGCGGACACCGTGGCGCCCTTGAGCAGGTCGGAGGTCGAACGCACCGCCGACTCCTTGCCCTCGGCGTAGTCGTCGTAGCCCGGGGGGAGGGGGTTCTGGGGCTTGGGCGGGCGCTGCGGGTGCTGGGAGGTCCGCGGCCGCGACGCCGGCCGGGAGTCGCCGGGCACCGCACGCGGTGCGGCGCGTCCGTCCAGTGCGAAGGCGCACACCGGGATGTCGATGCCCTCGCGCTCCACCCGGAACCCCAGCCAGTGTTCCTCGGCGGCGGCGGCGAACTCACCGGGACGGAACGGCAGCTGGATGCCCGTGGCCTCCACGTTGCCCTCCCAGAACGGGGCCTCGAAGGGCTCGGGCAGGCCGGTGTCCTCGTAGATCTTGTCGCGGGTGGCGGTGAAGGCGCGTTTCAGCGTGCCACCGGACCAGTGGGCGAAACCGCCGAGACCGTCCGGGTCGTCCGGCGTCCGGCAGGTCACGTAGAGGTCCGCGGCGGCGATGAGTTCCCGTAGCGGTGCCGGGACCTGTGACATCAGGCAGGGTTCCGGCAGCACGGTCTGCACCAGCGACAGGCCGGGGTAGCCGCCGATGTAGAACTCGGCGCGGCCGGGCGGGGCCGAGCGGTTCATGTCGAAGTCGCCGATGTGCGTGGGGGAGGAGAAATCGCCGAAGGTGTTCGCCGAACCCTCGGTGCTCAGGCGCACGCCGAGCTGGGCGAGGTACTTGCGGGCGAAGCCACGGTCGGGCGTGGGCTCGGCGCGCAGCACCTGCACCGGGACGGCGGCGCTGGCGAACCAGAGGGTGACGACGGTGTCAGGGGATCCCACCGTGGTCTACTTCTTCTTGTTCCGGCCGTTTGCCCGCGGGTTCGTACGGACCCCGAGCAGCACGTCCTCCCAGTGGGGCGTGACGGCCTTCTTCTTGCGCTTGGCAGGGTCCTCGCCACCGCCCGCGGGGTGGGAGCGGCGGCCGAAGAGGTCGACGGGGGCGTCGGCGCCGCCCCCGGAGGAGGAGTCGCCGGTGGGCTCGTCGGACCCGTCGGTCTCAGCCGGCCCGGTGTCCTCGGCGGGGTCATGGACGGCGGCGGTGTCCGGCCGGGTCTCCTCGGTGGCGGGGGTGTCGTCCTCCCCGCGGCTGGAGGGAACCACCGGTGAGACCGTGCGCACCGGACGCTCGAAGCGCGGGTCGATGAGGTCGGACGCCACGGAGTTCACCGGCTCGGCGGTCGCCGGACCGTCCTCACCCGGGACGAAGCGGAAGTCGGCGACGAACCGCGACGCGCCCTCCCGGTTGCCCTTCGTCCAGCTCACCGAGATCACCCAGTGGTCGGACGAGTCCATCGCCGCCGACCACTCGGCGGCGCGCAGGCTCTCGCCACGGGCGGCGAAGGCGCCGGCGAGCACCTCGCGCAGGGGTGCGTCCGTCGGCCCGTCGGCACGGACCGGGTGGGCGTCGCGCGCCATCTCGGCGATGCGGTGGCGCTCCATCGCGATCGGCACGGCGAAGGGGCGGACGCGACGGTCCTCCATGCCGGTCTCCGCGACGATCTGCTCCACGGTCTCACCGTGGCGGATGCGGTCCTGGATGTCGCGCGGGCGCAGGTGCACGCGCTCACGCACCGGGATGACGGCGGGTTCCGCCGCGTCCGGCGCCTCGGCCGCCGTGGTGGTCTCCTGGGTGGCGTCCTGGGCGGTCTCCGGTGCGGCGTCCGCTGAGACGGACTCCGCCGCAGGCTGGACCAGGGTGCCCAGGAACTCGGTGAGCTCGTCGGTGACCGGCAGGAAGAACCCGGGGGTCGCGTCCTCCCCGTCAGTGCCTTCGGCGCCACTGTCGGCCACGCGGAGAACGAGGGACGCCCGGTCGCTGTCGTCCTGGACGAACCGCAGTTCCTGCATCGGTGGGACCTCCATCATCCACTCGGTGTTTTCCGCCACAGTAGCGCAAAAACCCCCGGAAGACGGTGAGCTTCCGGGGGTGAGTCAGGGGTCTGGACCTGACGGTACGTCCTGTTCGGGTTAGCGCGAGGCGATGCCCGAGTCGAGGATGTGGTCGATCGCGGAGGTCAGCGTCCTGACGTCCTCCGGGTCGATCGCCGGGAACATGCCGACGCGCAGCTGGTTGCGGCCCAGCTTGCGGTAGGGCTCGGTGTCCAGCACACCGTTGGCGCGCAGCGTCTTGGCGATGACGTCGGCGTCCACCGAGTCGTCGAAGTCGATCGTGCCGACCACCAGGGAACGGCTCGCGGCCTCGGCGACGAAGGGGGAGGCCTCCGGGCGGGCCTCCGCCCAGCTGTACAGGGTGGAGGACGACTCGGACGTGCGGGCGACCATGCCGTCCAGACCGCCGTTGGCGTTCATCCACTTCACCTGCGCGTCCATCATCAGCAGCGTGGACACGGCCGGGGTGTTGTAGGTCTGGTTCTTGCGCGAGTTGTCCACCGCGGTCTTCAGGTCCAGGAAGGCCGGGATGTAGCGGTCGGTGGCGGCGATCTCCTCGACGCGCTCCAGGGCGGCCGGGGAGAAGGCGGCGAACCACAGGCCACCGTCCGAGGCGAAGCACTTCTGGGGCGAGAAGTAGTAGACGTCGGTCTCGGCGATGTCGACGGGCAGTCCGCCGGCACCGGAGGTGGCGTCGATGGCGACCAGCGCGTCCGTCGCGGGACGCTTCACGTCCACCATCGCGCCGGTGGAGGTCTCGTTGTGCGCCCAGCCGACCAGGTCGACGCCGTCAACACCGTCGAGCTCGGAGGGGGAGGGGGCGGTGCCCGGCTCCGAGGCGAAGACCTGCGGCTCGTCCAGCCACGGGGCCTTCTTGGAGACCGAGGCGAACTTGCCGGAGAACTCACCGTAGGTCAGGTGCGCCGAGCGGTTGCGGATCAGGCCGAAGGAGGCGGAGTCCCAGAAGGCGGTGGCGCCGCCGAGGGAGGTGATGATCTCGTAGCCCTCGGGCAGGTTGAACAGGTCCGACAGGCCCTCGCGGACGGAACCGACGAGGTTCTTCACGGCCGGCTGGCGGTGGGAGGTGCCGATGACGCCCCGGCCTCCGGAGACGATGGCGTCGATCTGGTCCTGGCGGACCTTCGAGGGGCCGCAACCGAATCGGCCGTCGGCGGGCAGGAGGTTCTCGGGCAGGGTGGGGAACTGGTCGCTCATGATCGGCTTTCCTGGCTCTCTTCCTAGTCTTCCAAGCACGGTGGTTCGGGAACTCCGCCAGCCTAGCCGGTGAGGGCGTCTCTGGGACATGTTGTCCCACACTCCGGGATGCAACGGGGGTGGCTGACGGGGATACCGTACGACCCTACTGTGTCGGCTCCGGGGGGATTCGGTACAGTGTGTCCTATCCCACGATCGTCGACGGTCCGCTCCGTGAGATTTCCTCACCTCGGGCCGCTCGGTTCGAGGCGGGCCCCGGGACGGTGATCTCCGTCCCGGGGCATAACCGAAAGCATCGAAGTACCTGAATAAACGAAAGGGCTGTCAATGGCTTCCGACAACCAGGACAAGGCCGTTCTCCACTACCCCGGTGGCGAATACGAAATGCCGATCGTCAAGGCCAACGAGGGCAATTCCGGATTCGCGCTGGGCAAGCTGCTCGCCGAGACCGGTCTGACCACCGTTGACCCCGGCTACGTGAACACAGGTTCCACTCTCTCCGAGATTACCTACATCGACGGTGGCGAGGGCATCCTGCGTTACCGCGGGTACGACATCGCCGACCTGGCCAACAACGCCACGTTCAACGAGGTCAGCTACCTGCTCATCAACGGAGAGCTGCCGAACAACGAGGAGCTGGAGACGTTCAACGCGAACATCCGGCGCCACACGCTGCTCGACGAGGACTTCAAGAGCCAGTTCAAGATCTTCCCGCGCAACGCGCACCCGATGAACGTCCTGGCCTCGTCCGTCAACATCCTCGCGACCTACTACGAGGACGAGCTCGACCCGCTGGACAAGGGCTTCCAGGTCAAGAACACCCACCGCCTGATGGCGAAGGTGCCGATGCTCGCGGCCTACGCCTACCGTGCGTCCAAGGGCAAGCCCTACATGTACCCGGACAACAACCTCAACGCGCGCGAGAACTTCCTGCGCAACATGTTCGGCTACCCGACCGAGGACTACGAGGTCGACCCGGTCATCTCCAAGGCCCTCGACAAGCTGCTCATCCTGCACGCTGACCACGAGCAGAACTGCTCCACGTCGACCGTGCGCATGGTCGGCTCGGCGCAGGCGAACATCTACTCCTCCATCGCCGCCGGCGTGAACGCCCTGTCCGGTCCGCTGCACGGTGGCGCCAACCAGGCCGTCCTGGAGATGCTCGAGGACATCGACGCCAACGGTGGCGACGCGACCGACTTCATGAACCGCGTGAAGAACAAGGAGCCGGGCGTCAAGCTCATGGGCTTCGGTCACCGCGTGTACAAGAACTACGATCCGCGTGCGGCGATCGTCAAGGAGTCCGCGCACGAGATCCTCGAGCACCTCGGTGGCGACCACCTGCTCGACCTCGCGATGAAGCTGGAGAAGATCGCCCTGGAGGACGACTACTTCATCTCCCGCAAGCTGTACCCGAACGTGGACTTCTACACCGGCCTGATCTACCGGGCCATGGGCTTCCCCACGGACTTCTTCACCGTGCTGTTCGCCATGGGTCGCCTGCCGGGCTGGATCGCCCACTACCTGGAGCAGATCAACGAGCCGTCGGCGAAGATCAACCGCCCGCGCCAGATCTACACCGGCGAGAGCAAGCGCTCCTTCGTCCCGCGCGACAAGCGCTAGACACCGCCTCCCAAGCAGGAACACAGGCAGGAACGCAGGACGGTGCGCGCACCGTCCGCACACGGGCAGGACGCCCCGGCCCCGCACCACGCGGGACGGGGCGTCCTGCCTTTTCGCGTTGCGCGGGCTGCGCGTCACGCAGGCCTGCTAATCTGGTTCGGTTAGCACGACCGCGAACCCACAGGAGTACCTCCATGAGCAAGCCCACGATCGAGCCCCAGTCCGGCCCCGCCCCGTCCTCCCTGGTGATCGAGGACATCTCCGTCGGTGACGGCGCCGAAGCCGTGCCCGGCGGCATGGTCGAGGTCCACTACGTGGGCGTGGACTACGAGACCGGCCAGGAGTTCGACTCCTCGTGGGACCGTGGCCAGACCATCGAGTTCCCGCTGACCGGCCTGATCCAGGGCTGGCAGGACGGCATCCCCGGCATGAAGGTCAACGGTCGTCGCAAGCTGACCATCCCGCCGGAGCTGGCCTACGGCCCGGCCGGTGCCGGCAACCCGCTCGCCGGGCGCACCCTGGTCTTCATCATCGACCTGGTGGACGCCCGCTAGGTCCACCGGCAACGTACTGGGGGGATCCAGGGGGATTCAGGAGGGGCTCAGCGGGAGACGGGGTCCCCGCCGTCCTGTCCGGCCGCGAGGTCCTCGGCGAACGGTGCGCTCTCCCAGTCCCCCGGGGTGGTGCACGCGAAGGCGCCGCAGGAGTTCGCCCGGTCCAGGCGCGTGGCCGAGTCCGCGCCGGCGATGACGGCGCTGAGGTAGCCGGCCACGAAGGCGTCGCCGGCGCCGACGGTGTCCACCACGTCGACGACCTGTCCGGGGCCGTGTGTCAGCTCTCCGTGGCGTAGGGCGGTCGCCCCGTCCGCGCCGAGCTTCGCCACGACCTCGGCAGGCCCCAGGGTCGCCACCGCGCGCAGCAGCGCGGCAAGGTCGGCCTCGTCGTACTCGTTGTCGTCCTCGGCGTGGCCCGGTGCGAGGATCGTGAGTTCCTCGGGGCCGCCGAACACGATGTCGACGTGGGGCAGGACGCCGGCGAGAAGGTCACCCAGACGCTCGCGGGAGCCCAGCCGGGAACGGTAGTTCACGTCCAGGCTGATCCGGGTCCCTGCGGCGACGGCGCGGTCCACCGCCGCGGTCATCGCGCGCGCCGCCGACTCCGACAGCATCGGCGTGATGCCGCTGAGGTGCAGGACGTCGGCGTCCTCGACGAGTGCGTCCGGCAGGTCCGCGGGGGAGAGCGCCGAGGCGGCGGAGCCGGCCCGGTAGTAGTCGACGCGGGTCGTCGTCGCGGTGGGGCGGGACTTCAGCATCAGGCCGGTCGGACGCTCCGGGTCGACCCGGCAGTGCACCCCGACACCCTCGGCCCGGATCTCGCGCATCACCCGGGTGCCCAGCGGGTCGTGGCCGACCCGGCTGACCCATGCGGCCTGTACGCCGAGGCGCTGCAGTCCGATGGCGACGTTCGACTCCGCGCCGGCGAGGGAGATGTCGACCGACGGCAGGTGCGCGAGGGATCCGACCTGGCCGCTGCGCATCATCGCCATGGTCTCGCCGATGGTCACCACCTGCGCGCTCACCGGACGGTCCGTCGGGTCTCGGCGTGGGGTGGGTGTGGGGGCGTTCATGGGGTGTCCTTCTCGAGCGTCTGGGGCGGAGATCTCGGCATTGACGTTCCGCATAGCGTAACGTACATTCTGCATTACGTAACACAGTATCAGTGTCGCCGGGGAGCCGGCGAGCGACCAGGAGGCGCCGATGTCGGCAGAACAGGACGTGAGCCCCGTGGCGAGCGTCGACAAGGCGCTCATCCTCCTCGGCTTCCTCGCCCAGGCCGGTCCCGACGGGGCCACGCTCGCCGAACTGGCGGGGGAGACCGGTTTCACGAAGCCCTCGGCGCACCGACTGCTCGGCGCCCTGGTCTTCCGCGGCTACGCCGCCCGGGAATCCGAGGGGAAGCGCTACCGGCTCGGCCCGAGCGCGCTCAGACTCGGACTCGAGTTCCACCGCGACGAGAACCTGCCCGCGATGATGCGGCCCCTGCTCGAGAACCTCTCGCAGGGTACGAGTGAACTCGTGCACCTCGGCACGCTGTCCGGGACCCAGGTGCTCTACCTGGACAAGGTCGACCCCGACCGTCCGCTGCGGGTCTGGTCGCGCGTCGGCAACCTGGCGCCGTCGGCACGCACCGGCCTCGGCCGGGCACTCCTCGCCGCGCAGGGCGCCGGCGCGTCCGACCTCGAAACCTACGTCGCAGATGCCCGGGCGCAGACGGACCTGCCGGTGAACGCCGCCCCGGAGGTCAGCGTCGAGCGGCTCGCCGAGGCCCTTGACCAGGCACGTACCCGCGGGTGGGCCGAGGAGGTCGAGGAGAACGAACGCGGCATCAGCTGCGTCGCCGTCGCCCTGACCCGTCCCCACGGCGCGGACGTGGCCGTGAGCATCACCGGGCCGGCGGACCGCATGACCGACGCGCGGCGTGCGGAACTCGGCCCGTACCTGCGCGACGAGCTGTCGGCACATGCACCCACCGGTGTGCAGGTGGTGCCCGTCGAGACACGAGAACCCGCCCACCCTTCGTCCCCGATCCTGGAGTCAACCCGTGACCAGACCAGACCAGCTTCCGCCCACCGGCCTCATCGCCATCCTGCGGGGGCTCACTCCCGCCGAGGCGCCCGCGGTGGGTGACACCCTGCGCGAGGCGGGTTTCCGCCGGCTTGAGGTCACCCTCAACTCTCCCGACCCCTTCACCTCGATCGAGCTGCTGGCGCAGCGTCTTCCCGACGTCGTCGTCGGTGGCGGGACCGTCGTCACGGTCGCCGACGTCGACCGGGTCCGTGACGCCGGTGGACGCATCGTCGTCGCCCCGAACGCCGACCCGGCCGTGATCGCCCGCTCGGTGGAGCTCGGTCTCGAACCGTATCCCGGTGTCGCGACCCCGACCGAGGCCTTCGCCGCGCTCGGCGCCGGTGCACGGGCGTTGAAACTCTTCCCCGCACCGTCCGTCGGTATCGCCGGGATGAAGGCGTGGTCGGCCGTGGTGCCGGCGGGAACCCAGTTCCTGCCCGTCGGCGGAATCGACGCCGGCAACCTCGGCGACTGGCTCGCCGCGGGTGCCCGGGGTGCCGGGATCGGGTCGACCCTCTACAGCCCGGGTCGCAGCACCGGTGAGCTCGAACAGGCCGCCCGCGACCTCATGACCGTCTGGAACAACCACCAGGAAAGCAGCCAGGAAAAGCACGAGGAGAACAACCAGTGAAGATCACCGCAGTCACCACCTACCAGGTCCCACCCCGCTGGGCCTTCGTGAAGATCGAGACCGACGAGGGGATCGTCGGATGGGGGGAGCCTGTCGTCGAGGGCAGGGCCGCCACCGTGTGCGCCGCCGTCGACGAACTCTCCGACTACCTGATCGGCCAGGACCCCGCGAACATCGAGGACCTGTGGACGGTCATGTACCGCGGCGGGTTCTACCGTGGCGGACCCATCCTGATGAGCGCGATCGCCGGTATCGACCAGGCGCTGTGGGACATCAAGGGCAAGGCGCACGACCTGCCGGTCCACCAGCTCCTCGGCGGTCGCGTGCGCGACCGCATCGACGTGTACTCCTGGATCGGCGGTGACCGTCCCTCGGAGACCGCGAAGGCTGCCGCGGACGCGGTCTCCCGTGGCTTCAGCGCGGTGAAGATGAACGGCACCGAGGAGATGCAGTTCATCGACTCCTGGGACAAGGTCACCCGCGCCGTCGAGAACGTCGCGACGATCCGGGAGACCGTCGGTGAGAACATCGGCATCGCGGTGGACTTCCACGGCCGTGTGCACGCACCGATGGCGAAGACCCTCATCCGCGAACTCGAGCAGTTCCACCTCATGTTCATCGAGGAGCCCGTGCTCAGCGAGAACGTCGACTCCCTGCTCGACACGATGCGGGCGACCCCGACACCGATCGCCCTGGGTGAGCGGTTGTTCAGCCGGTGGGACTTCAAGGACGTCCTGGCCAGTGGGGCGGTGGACATCATCCAGCCCGACCCGTGCCACAGCGGCGGCATCACCGAGACCCGGAAGATCGCCGCGATGGCGGAGGCCTACGACGTCGCCCTCGCGCTGCACTGCCCGCTCGGGCCGATCGCCCTGGCGACCTGCCTGCAGCTGGACGCCAACTGCTACAACGCGGTCATCCAGGAGCAGAGCCTCGGCATCCACTACAACGCCGACAACGACCTGCTCGACTACATCACAGACCGCAGCGTCTTCGCCTACGAGGACGGCATGGTGAAGATCCCGGACGGTCCCGGCCTCGGCATCGACATCGACGAGGACTACGTGATCGAACGGGCGAAGACCGGACACCGCTGGCGCAACCCGATCTGGCGGCACGCCGATGGGTCCTTCGCCGAATGGTGACCCGGACGCGCCGCGCCGCGCGGCCGGCGCACCCCAGGCCCACCCCCCGGCGCGCACCCCGGCCCCCCCGCGGCTGGCG
>JAKDIS010000107.1 GCA_030450335.1 Corynebacterium sp.
CATCCTCGACTTCCTCTCTCCAAGATAAGACTCAGGAACCCCTCCCTCACCGGTCCCACCCCCACACCCTCCTTCAGGCTCTCGTCGACTTCTTCGTGCGCTGGAACCGCTTCAGCGGGCTGACCTCCCGGAGCGGCTTCTGGTGGATCATGCTGGCGTACGTCCTGGTCACGCTGGCCTACCGCCTGCTGCGCGAAAACCTCCGGACACCGCCGGACGAGGTCTACTCCACCGTCGCCGGCCTCACCTGGCTGCTCCTGGTGATCCCGGTGCTGGCGTTGAGCTGTCGGCGCCTGCACGACGCGGGCTATCCCGCGGCATGCCTGCTGTACGGCTTCATCCCGCTCGTCGGGCAGATCATCCTGGTGTTCCTGTTCGCCACGCGCTCGCGTCCGCACCTGGTGCGACCGGAGTGGCTGGACGACGGACCCCGCGCCCCGTCGGCGCGCGGCTACGTGGTCCTCGTACAGGTCGTGCTGCTGCTGTGCGCGCTGGTGCAGGCGGCCATCGGCCTGAACAGGCTGCACACCGGTCAGGATGCCGACACCGCCGGCGACGCGTGGACGTGGCTGTCCGGCGCGGCGGTGTCCGCGGTCTGCTACCTCGCCGTCGCGGTGCCGTACCTGGCGGTGACCCTGCAGGAGGGACTGCGCGAGGGGTTACGGTGGTGAGGTGACCGACCTCCCCTTCGCCGCCGGACGCGACGCCCTGATCCACGCGGTACGCACCCGCGGCACCGCCGTGGTCCAGGCCCCGCCGGGCACCGGCAAGACCACGTTGGCGCCGCAGTACGTCGCCGAGGCGGTGCAGGGGACGCAGGGGAGCACAGGCAAGGTCGTGGTGACCCAGCCGCGGCGGGTGGCGGCCCGCGCGGCGGCGACGCGTGTCGCCGAACTACGCGGCGTCCGGCTCGGCGACGAGGTCGGCTACACGGTGCGCGGGGACCGGAGGGCCGGGGCGTCGACCCTGATCGAGATGGTGACGCCGGGGGTGCTGCTGCGCCGGATGCTGCGCGACCCGGACCTCGACGGGGTGGCGGCGGTCGTCGTCGACGAGGTGCACGAGCGTGCGCTGGAGTCCGACCTGGTGTTCGCGATGCTGGCCCAGCTGCGCGAACTGCGCGATGACCTGGTGGTCGTGGCGATGTCGGCGACGGTGGACGGCGCCCGCTTCGCCGGGCTGCTCGCCGACCCGCCGGCACCGGTGGTGGACGTCCCCTCCCCCATCCACGCCCTCGACGTGCGCTACGCCGACTCGGCCGCCTCGATGGTGAACCGGGACCGGCGGTCGCGCACCGCCGTGCAGGACGTGGTGCTGGCCACGGTGCGTCGGGCGCTGGCGGAGACGCACGGCGACGTGCTGGTCTTCGTGCCGACGATCCGCGACACCACAACCCTGGCCGACAGGCTGGCAGGTGACGGGGTTGAGGCGTTCGCACTGCACGGCCGGTTGTCCACCGCCGAGCAGGCGGCCGTGGTGCGCGGCGGCGGTGACACCCGGCGCGTGGTCGTGGCCACGGACGTCGCGGAGTCCTCCCTGACGGTGCCCGGCGTGCGGGTCGTGGTGGACTCCTGCCTGGCGCGCACCGCCCGGCGTGACACCTCCCGCGACATGTCCGTGCTGGTGACGGAGGTGGCGAGCCAGGCGTCCTGCACGCAGCGCGGCGGACGTGCCGGACGTGAGGGGCCGGGCACGGTGTACCGCTGCATCACCGCCGAGCAGTTCGCGAAGGCCCCCGCGTTCGCCCCGCCGGCGGTGACGACGAGCGACCTGACCTCGGCGATGCTGGACGTGGCGTGCTGGGGTTCGCCGCGCGGGGCGGACCTGCCGTTGCCGGACGCCTTCCCGGGCCCCGCCTCCGACGCCGCCGAGGCCACGTTGCGTTCCCTGGGTGCGGTGGACGCCGACGGCCGGGTGACCGACGTCGGACGCCGCCTCGCCGCGGTGCCGACGGACCCGCGGCTCGCGCGCGGGGCGACGGTGGCGTCCCGACGGGTCGACGTGCGCACCGTCGCCGCGGTGCTGCACGTCGTCGACGAGGGGTCACGCGTGAGCGACCTGCCGGCGGCGGTGCGTCAGGCGCGTGGCTCCCAGGGCGCGCGCCGGCTCGAACGGCTGCTGGACGCCGGGACGTCCTCCCCGGACCTGCGTGGTGAGGACGCGGTGGCGTACACCGTGGCCTGCGCGTTCCCGGGCCTGGTGGCGCACCGGGTGGGCGACTCCAACCGCTACCTCACCGCGTCCGGCACCGGGGTGGTGTGGCGCGACGCGAAGGCTCACTCGTCGGCGTGGATCGCCATCGCCGACCTGGGACGCAACAGCGGCAACACGAGCAGTACCGAGGCGCTGGTGCACACGGCGGTGCCGTTGTCGCGCGAGCTCGCCCTCCAGGCCGCCTCCCCGCTGCTCACCGACGAGCTGACCTGCACCTGGACCCCCGGTGGCCCCGCCGGGAAGCTGCAGGCCCGGCGCGTGCGCGGTCTCGGGGCGATCGAGTTGTCGTCCACCCCGGTGGCCACCGCGGACCTTTCCGAGGCCACCCGTGCCGCGGCGGTGCGACGTGGCCTGGCGTCCCACGGCATGGACGTGCTGACCTGGTCGGACAATGCGCGCAGTCTGCGCCAACGCATCCAGTACCTGCACGTCAACGGGATCGACGGCTACCCGGACGTGCGCGGCGGGGAGAGTGAATTGCTCGACTTCGTGGTGCCGGACCTGGCGGCGGGCCGGCGCCCGGACCTCGCCGGGCTGCTGCGCGGGCTGATCCCCTGGGACCGTCCCGTCGACACGTACGCGCCGACCACGCTGACCCTGCCGTCCGGGCGCACCGTGCGGCTGACCTACCCGCAGGTCGACGACGCCGCCGACACCCCGCCGGTGGTGTCGACCCGGCTGCAGGACTGCTTCGGCCTGCACGTCTCCCCCGAGGTCGCCGGACGTCGCGTCCGCTTCGAACTGCTTTCGCCGGCCGGACGCCCCGTGGCGGTGACCGACGACCCCGGCGGCTTCTGGTCCGGGGCGTACGCGCAGGTCCGTGCCGAGATGCGGGGGCGCTACCCGAAACATCCGTGGCCGGAGAATCCGTGAAACCTGCGCGAAATCTCCCGGTGCAATAATCTGTGCGACAACAGGTGGACAGCCGGTCGCTATACGGCCCCGTGACGGGGCGTCCGGACCCAGGCGACCTGCCCACCGCGAGTCACCAGGAGATCCACCAGTGACTTCAGCCCAGACTTCAGCACCCATATCGGTGACGGTGAACGGAGCGACTCTCCACGGCACCGACCCCCACGTCAACCTCCTCGACCTGCTGCGCGACAACGGTCTGACCGGCTGCAAGGAGGGCTGCGCCGAGGGCGAGTGCGGCGCCTGCGCGGTGATGGTCGCCCGCCCTGACACCGCCACCGACGGGACCACCCGCTGGACGCCGGTGAACGCCTGCCTGCTGCCCGCGGCCGCCCTCGACGGGCAGGAGGTCGTCACCGCCGAGGGCATCGGCACCGCCGGTGACCTGCACCCCGTCCAGCACGAGATGGCGGTGCGCGGCGGTTCGCAGTGCGGCTACTGCACGCCCGGCTTCATCTGCTCGATGACCGCGGAGTACTACCGCCCGGAGTCCGACAGGCCCTTCGACCTGCACTCGCTGTCCGGCAACCTGTGCCGTTGCACCGGCTACCGTCCGATCCGCGACGCCGCCCTCGCGCTCGGCACGCCTGACTCCCCCGGCTCCGCCGACGCTCTCGCGCAGCGCCGCGACACCCCCGCGCCCTGCGCGGCGCGCACCGACCTCACCGGCGGCACGGCGCGTTTCCGGCGTCCGGAGTCCCTGGATCAGGCCTGTCGCATCCTCGCCGAGGATCCGTCGATCACCGTCGTCGCCGGTTCCACCGACCACGGAGTGGGCGTGAACCTGCGCGGGGAGCGTCCGGCGGACGTCATCGCCGTGGACCGCGTTCCGGAGATGCGCGGCATTCTGCGCACCGACACCTGCGTGGACATCGGCGCGGCGCAGACACTCACCGAGATCGAACGCCAGGTCGGTGACGAGGTGCCGCTGCTCGGCCAGCTGCTGCCGCAGTTCGCCTCCCGCCTGATCCGCAACAGCGCAACCCTCGGCGGCAACCTCGGCACCGGCTCCCCCATCGGCGACGCCGCACCCGCCCTGCTCGCCCTCGACGCCTCACTGGTCCTGACCAGTGCGGACGGCGTGCGCGAGGTGGCGTTGGCGGACTACTTCACCGGCTACCGCCAGTCCGTGCGCCGGCCCGGTGAGCTGATCACGCGCGTGCGGATCCCGCTGCCGCTGGCACCGCTGACGGCCTTCCACAAGATCGCGAAACGACGCTTCGACGACATCTCCTCCGTCGCCGTCGCCTTCGCGCTCACCGTGGAGGACGGTGCGGTCACGCGCGCCCGCATCGGCCTGGGCGGGGTGGCGGCCACCCCGCTGCGCGCGCTGGCGACGGAGGACGCGTTGGTCGGCGCGCCGTGGACAGCGCAGACCGTCGCCGCCGCGTCGGACGTCCTGCGCGCCGAAGGCACGCCGATGTCCGACCACCGCGCGAGTGCGGACTACCGTTCGGCGATGCTGGCGACCTCGCTGGAACGCTTTTACGAAGAGCACGCAGAAACAGCGGAGGTGTCGCGATGAGTGTCCTCTCGCAGCGTCCCGCCGACCCCGTGGTCGGCGAGTCCCACCCGCACGAGTCGGCGTCCCTGCACGTCACCGGCACCGCCCTGTACACCGACGACCTGGTCAACCGGTACCCCGGCGTCCTGCACGCCGAGCCGGTGCAGTCGCCGCACGCGCACGCACGCATCGTCTCGCTGGACGCCACGGCCGCCCTGGCGCTCGACGGTGTGGTGCGCGTGCTCACCTCCGCCGACGTGCCCGGCGTCAACGACGCAGGCACCAAGCACGACGAGCCGCTGTTCCCCGAGGCGTCCGGCGGCGAGGTGATGTTCCACGGCCACGCGGTGTGCTGGGTGCTCGGCGAGTCGCACGAGGCCGCCCGGCTGGGCGCGGCCGCGGTGGAGGTGGAGTACGAGGAACTGCCCGCCGTGCTCAGCCTCACCGACGCCATCGGGGCCGGCAGTTTCCACGGCGCGCAACCGACGATGCTGCGTGGCGACGCCGCCGCGGCCCTGGCCGACGCCGAGCACGTGCTCGAGGGCACCTTCGAGTTCGGCGGGCAGGAGCACTTCTACCTGGAGACGCAGGCGTCGTTGGCGCTGCTCGACGAGAACGGCCAGCTGCTCGTCCACTGCTCCACCCAGCACCCCACCGAGACCCAGGACATCGTGTCCCACGTCCTCGGCGTGCCCGCGCACGAGGTCACCGTGCAGTCGCTGCGCATGGGCGGCGGGTTCGGCGGCAAGGAGATGCAACCGCACGGCTACGCTGCGGTCGCCGCCCTGGGTGCCACGCTGACAGGGCGTCCGGTGCGCGTCCGGCTCAACCGCACCCAGGACATGACGATGACCGGCAAACGACACGGCTTCCACTCCACCTGGACCGTCGGATTCACCGACGAGGGCCTGGTCACCGGGCTGGACACCACCCTCACCGCGGACGGCGGCTGGTCGCTGGACCTCTCCGAGCCGGTGCTGGCGCGCGCGGTGTGCCACGTGGACAACGCCTACTGGATCCCGCACATCGCCGTGCACGGGCGCATCGCGCAGTGCCACCGCACCTCGCAGACCGCCTTCCGCGGTTTCGGCGGGCCGCAGGGCATGCTCGTGATCGAGGACATCCTGGGACGTATCGCCCAGGTGCTGGGCCTGCCGGCCCGTGAGGTGCGCCGACGCAACTTCTACTCCGCCGGGCAGTCCACGCCCTACGCCATGCCGGTGCGCCACCCCGAGCGCGCCGTCGCCGCGTGGGACCAGGTGCTCGAACACGGTGACGTGGAGGCCCGCGAGGCCGAGATCGCCTCCTTCAACGCCACGCACCCCTCGCGCCGGCGGGCGCTGGCGATGACGCCGGTGAAGTTCGGCATCTCCTTCAACCTCACCGCCTTCAACCAGGGCGGGGCGTTGGTACTGGTGTACAAGGACGGTTCCGTGCTGGTCAACCACGGTGGCACGGAGATGGGCCAGGGCCTGCACACCAAGATGATGCAGGTCGCCGCGACCACGCTGGGCGTGCCGATGACGCTGGTCCGTCAGTCCCCCACCCGCACCGACAAGGTGCCGAACACCTCCGCCACCGCGGCGAGTTCCGGGGCGGACCTCAACGGCGGTGCGGTGAAGGACGCCTGCGAGCAGATCGTGTCGCGCCTGCGCGTCGTCGCCGCCTCCGTGCTGGGGGTCAGCGCCGACGACGTGCGCTTCAGCCGCGGCCTGGTCACCGCCCTCGGCAGCGAGGAGTCCGTGACCTGGCAGTCCCTGGTGTCCACGGCGTACATGCAGCGCGTGCAGCTCTCCGCCAGCGGTTTCTACCGCACCGAGGGCCTGCACTGGGACGCCTCGGTGATGCAGGGCGAGCCGTTCAAGTACTTCGCCTACGGGGTCGCCGCCGCCGAGGTCGAGGTCAGCCGCTTCGACGGCTCCTACGAGGTGCGCCGGGTCGACATCGTCCACGACGTGGGCGACTCCCTCTCACCACTGATCGACCTGGGCCAGATCGAGGGCGGGTTCGTGCAGGGCCTGGGCTGGCTGACCCTGGAGGACCTGCGCTGGGACACCGGTGAGCGCCCCGGCGACCGCGGCACCGGACGCCTGGCCACGGCCGGGGCGTCCACGTACAAGCTGCCCTCGCTCTCCGAGCTGCCCGGCGACTTCCGGGTGGAGCTGCTGGACAAGGCGCACGAGTCCGGTGCGGTGTACGGCTCGAAGGCGGTGGGTGAGCCGCCGTTCATGCTGGCCTTCAGCGTGCGCGAGGCGTTACGCCAGGCCGTCGCCGCCTTCGGCGCGGGCCTGTCCGAGCAGGTGGAGCTGCCGTCCCCGGCGACGCCGGAGGCGGTGTACTGGGCGGTCGAGCGGGCCCGGTCCCGGGTTCGGGTATGAGCTGGTTGTCGGACGCCGCGGACCTTCGCGCCCGTCGCGTGCCGTCGGTGCTGGTGACGGTCGTGGCCCGTCGCGGCCACGCCCCGCGGGAGGCGGGCGCGAAGATGCTGGTCACCGCCGACGCCACGTCCGGCTCCGTGGGCGGCGGGAACCTGGAGGCCGGGGCGGTGCGGCGCGCCCGCGAGATGCTGGCCGCCGGTGCGTCCTCCCCGGAGACGATGGACTTCGCGCTGAACGACAAGTTCCCCTACGACCACGGAAGGCAGTGCTGCGGCGGCGAGGTGACGGTGCTGCTGGAGGTGCTGGACGTGCCGCCGTGCGTGGCGGTGTTCGGGTGCGGGCACGTGGGCCTGGAGTTGGCGCGGATCCTGTCGCGCCATGACCTGGACCTGTGGTTGTGCGACTCGCGCCCCGCACAGCTGACCGAGGCGGAGACCGTGACGCAGGACGCTCCGGCGACGGTGACCACCCGCCTGGCGGTGCTGGGCGAGGCGGTGGTCGACGAGCTGCCGGCCGGCGCACACGTGCTGGTGATGACCCACGACCATGCCGAGGACCTGCACCTGTGCGATGCCGCGCTCGCCCGCGACGACCTGGGTTCGGTGGGCCTGATCGGCTCCTCGGCGAAGTGGGCCAGGTTCCGCTCGAAGCTCGCCGAGGCCGGTCACTCCCCGGAGTCGGTCGCCGCGATCCAGTGCCCCGTAGGGCTGCCTGACCTGGGCGGGAGCCGCCCCGCGGAGATCGCGGTCAGTGTGGCGGCGGACCTGCTCACCCGCCTGCCGTCGCGCTGAGCTGACCCTCCATCCAGTCGCGCAGCACGGCGGCGTGGGTGTGCTCGGTGTCCTTGCCGGCGAAGAGGAGTACGACGTCGCCCTGTGCCAGCGCCTCGCCGATGGCAGCGACGGCGGCTTCTGTATCTGCATCATCGAGTTCGGCGCGGTAGGCGTCACTGAACTCCTCCCAGCCCAGGGTGCCGTCGTGGAAGTCCTTGCGCAGCTGCGTCGACGGGGTGAGTTCCTTCGGCCAGCCGGTGAGCCCGAGGCTGTCCTTCGACACCCCGCGCGGCCAGAGCCGGTCGACCAGGAAACGCGGTGCGTCCCCCTGCACGTCGTAGACCCTGGCTATGTCGATCCTGCCCATCATCCACCATCCTATTCGAACATGCTGTTGACTCGTGTCCGGACCCCAGTGTACACTTCACCGCACAAACGGAAAAGGGGGAACCGGGGACATGACCACCACCGACGAACCAGCCACTGTCGACATCGA
>JAKDIS010000108.1 GCA_030450335.1 Corynebacterium sp.
GAGCACCGGCAGGACGGCCCCCTCGCCGTCCCGTCCCCGTGGCAGTCCCGTCCCCCGTGGGGTCTAGCTCAGGTCGAGCAGGACGGTGCGCGACGCCGACAGGGAGTCGGCGATCTGCTCCTGCAGGTCCTGCGGGACGTCCTTGTCCACGCGCAGCACCAGCGTGGCGGAACCCTGGTCGGCGTCCTGCGTCAGCGCGGCGGCGTCGATGTTGATGCCCGCACGGCCCAGGAAGGTGCCCACGGTGCCCAGGGCACCGGGCTGGTCGTCGTAGTTGAGGAACAGGTTGAGCCCCTGTGCACGCAGGTCCAGGCCGCGGCCGTTGATGCGCACGATCTTGTCCACGCGCTCCAGGCCGGTCAGCGCACCGATCACGGAGACCGAGGTGCCGTCGCCGGTGACGACGGTGACCTCGAGGACGGAGCGGTGGGTCACGGACTCGTCCGCGGTGGTCACCGAGAGGTCCACTCCGCGCTCGGCGGCGATCTGCGGGGTGTTGACGAAGGTGACCTGCTCGTCGACGACGCCGGAGAACACGCCGCGCAGTGCCGACAGACCCAGGGCGTCGACGTTCTCCGAGGACAGCTCACCGCGGGCCTCGACGTTGACGGCGGTCACGGCCTGGTCCAGCAGACCGGAGGCGACCTTGCCCAGCTTGGTCGCCAGGCCGAGCCACAGCGCGACCTCCTCGCTGACCTTGCCGCCCGTGACGTTCACGGCGTCGGGCACGAAGTCGCCGGACAGGGCCTTGAGGACGGACGCGGCCACGTCCGTGCCGGCGCGGTCCTGCGCCTCGACGGTCGAGGCGCCCAGGTGCGGGGTCACGACGACCTCGTCGAGCTCGAACAGCGGGGACTCGGTGCAGGGCTCCGAGGCGTAGACGTCGAAGCCGGCGCCGCGCACCGGACCGTTCTTGATCGCCTCGGCCAGGGCGGCCTCGTCGACCAGTCCACCGCGGGCGGCGTTGATGATGATCTGACCCTCCTTCGCCTTGGCCAGGAGCTCGGCATTGAACATGCCCGCGGTCTCCTTGGTCTTCGGCAGGTGGATGGTCACGAAGTCGGAGCGGCCGACCAGCTCGTCGAGCTCCACGAGCTCCACGCCGAGCTGTGCGGCACGGGCCGGGTTGGCGTAGGGGTCGTAGGCGACGATGTCGGTCTCGAAGGCCGCCAGACGCTGGGCGAACAGCTGGCCGATGTGGCCGAAGCCGACGATGCCGACGGTCTTGCCGAAGATCTCCACGCCCTGGAAGGAGGAGCGCTTCCACTCGTGGTCACGCAGGGTCTTGTCCGCCGCCGGGATCTGACGTGCGGCGGAGAGCAGCAGCGAGATGGCGTGCTCGCAGGCGGAGTGGATGTTGGACGTCGGGGCGTTGGCGACCATCACACCCTTGGCGGTGGCGGCGTCGATGTCGACGTTGTCCAGGCCGACGCCGGCGCGTCCCACGATCTGCAGCTTCGGGGCAGCCTCCAGGACCTCCGCGTCGACGGTGGTCGCGGAGCGCACCAGCAGCGCGTCGGCGTCCACGACGGCCTCCAGCAGTGCGGGACGGTTCGGACCGTCGACCCAACGGACCTCGACGGAGTCCCCCAGCGCGTCCACGGTGGACTGGGCGAGCTTGTCGGCGATGAGGACGACGGGACGGGAATTCTGACTCACGGATACTCCTGACAGCTGTGCATGTCCCGGCCCCTCCGGCACGACCGCGTCGAAGAGGTCAGGGCCCACGCCTGACTCCCCACACCGAAATAAGCCCAGGGGTGACGTGCGACATGGACAGCTTAGTACGTCTTTTGTCGCACGGCTCGGAAACCCCCGAGATCGTGGCCGGGGGCGCCATAAGCAGCCGTTGTGACAGGGCGCACCTCACCCTGCCATAATGTGTTGGTTCACCTATCTTTCTTGAGGAGACCCAACAATGGACTCGTTCGCTGAAACGATGCAGTCCCCGGGCGGGCTAACAGCCATAGGCCTGGGAATCATCATCGTCACCGTCGGCATCCTGCTCCGCGGCAGGAGCAACCCGACCGTCGTCATGACCCTCGTCCCGGTGCTCGGCGCCTTCGTCGCCGGCTACGGCATCAAGAGCATCGGAGACTTCTACGAGTCCGGGCTCGGATCCGTGATGAACGTCGTGGTGATGTTCATCTTCGCGATCATCTACTTCGGTATCCTCAGTGACACCGGACTGTTCACACCCCTGGTCAAGGGGCTGATCATCGCCACCCGAGGTAACGTCATCCTCGTCGCCCTGGGTACCGCCGCGATCGGCATGGTCGTCCACCTGGACGGTGCCGGCGCCACGACCTTCCTGATCACCATCCCGGCGCTGCTGCCGCTGTACAAGGCGCTGCACATGTCGCGTTACGTCCTGCTGGCCATCGTGGCCACCGCGGCGTCGGTGATGAACATGGTGCCCTGGGCCGGTCCGATCGGCCGTGCGTCCTCCGTGGTCAACCAGACCCCCGTTGAGCTGTGGCAGCACATCCTGCCGCTGCAGGGAATCGCCCTCGTCCTCGTCTTCGTGATCGCCGGCCTCCTCGGCCTCAAGGAGTCCCGCCGCATCGCCAAGCTGCGCAAGACCCCCGAGTTCGTCGGCACCGGCGACGTGGACGTCCAGACCCTCGCCGCGGACTTCGTGCAACGTGAGAAGGAGAAGCAGGAGGAGATCGGCGCGCAGATGCGCACCGGCCGCTGGGTCACCATCGTCAACATCGTCATGTCGCTGTGCATGCTGGCGCTGCTGATGTCCGGCTGGATCGAGCCGGGCCCCGTCTTCCTGGTCGGTACCGCGATCGCCCTGGTCGTGAATTTCCCGCTGTCCGGCGAGCAGGCCGAGACCCTGAAGCGTCACGCCCCGAACGCCCTGTCCATGGCCGGCGTCATCCTCGCCGCCGCGATGTTCCTCGGTGTGCTGAACGAGTCCGGCATGCTCGAGGAGATCGCGCTGAGCCTGCTGCACATCCTGCCCGACTCCGTCGGCGCGCAGCTGCACGTCATCGTCGGCCTGCTCGGTGTGCCCCTGGACCTGCTGACCTCGACCGACGCGTACTACTTCTCGGTGCTCCCGGTCGTGCAGGAGACGGTGGCGTCCTTCGGCGTCTCCGGCTCCGGCGCCGCGGCCGCCCTGATCATCGGCAACATCATCGGTACCTTCGTCAGCCCCTTCTCCCCCGCCCTGTGGCTGGCCATCGGCCTGTCCGGCGGCACGATCGGCAAGCACATCAAGCTGACCTTCCCGATCGCCTGGGGCTTCGGCATCATCATGGTGCTCATCGCCCTGGCGCTGGGCCTCACCGCCTAGACGGCGCTGCCAGCGCCCTGCCCGTCCTGCCCGTCCTTTCGGGGCAGGACGCACTCCTCGCCGCACCCGGAGTCGCACGCCTGCGCGCGCGGCGTCCTGGCGGGTGCGGCCAGGGCCTCGGTCTGCACGGTGACGTGACCGATCCCCCGGTCGGCGAACACTCTCCTCACGTCCTTCCGGACATCCTGCTCGTCACCGGTGGTGACCACGTGAACGGTCGCCATCGACGACTCGCCGTCCACCGACCAGATGTGGAGGTCGTGTGAGCCGTAGACCCCGTCCGTCGCACTGACGGCCTCCTGGACCTCGACCGGGTCCACCCCGGCGGGCACCTGCTCCATGAGCACGGTGCCCGCCTCCTTCATCAGCGACCACGCCCGCGGCAGGATCATCGCCGCGATGATCAGCGACGCGACCGCGTCGACCCAGTACCAGCCCGTCGCACCGATGACCAGGGCAGCGACGATCACGGCGACCGACCCCAGCAGGTCCACCAGGACGTGCAGGTAGGCGCCCTTCATGTTCAGCGACTCCCCTGCGCTGCGGCGCAGGATCACCGCCGAGACCACGTTGGCCAGCAGACCGACGACCGCCACGGTGAGCATCAGCCCGGTCTGGATCTCCGCGGGCCCCTCCCCCATCCGCCGGAACGCCGCCACGGCGATCCACACGCCGATCACGGCGACCGCACCGGCGTTGACCGCGGCGGCGAGCACCTCGGCACGACGGAAGCCGTAGGTCGAACGCGCGGTGGCCGGCTTCGACCCGACCATCATCGCGAAGGCCGCGACGACGAGGCCCCCGGCGTCCGACAGCATGTGTCCGGCGTCGGCGAGCAGCGCGAGCGAGCCGGACACCACCCCGCCGATGACCTGGGCGACGAAGATCGTCGAGGTCATCGCGATGACGATCCACAGTGCCCTGCCGCGGACCTGGGTATGTGAGTGATCATGGTCGTGATCGTGCGCCATGGCGAACCTCCATTTTCATTAACGGTAAGTGCTCACAGTAGAACGAGATTTGGCGCAGGTCAAGGGCGATCTTTGGGTAGCGTAATCGTTATCATTAAGCGCTCCGCCGGCGCGGCGCGGCTGCGGATGCGGAATACCGCGGCGCCGCGTGCGGTTGGCCCTGAGGTAACACACCGTCGATCTGCAGCAAGGACCTGAAGACATATGAGCACAGTGGGATTCATCGGCGCGGGACTGATCGGGGCCACCGTCGCCCGGCTCTCCGTCCTGGCCGGTCATGACGTGGTCCTGAGCAATTCCCGGGACCCGAAGACCCTCCTCCCCCTCGCCGCCGCGCTGGGCCCCAAGGCCCGGGTGGACACCCCGGAGGGCGCGGCGACGGCCGGCGACATCGTCGTCGTCACCATCCCGCTCGGCGCGCTGACCGAGGTCCCGGTGGCGCCGCTGGCGGGCAAGACCGTGATCGACACGTCCAACTACTACTGGCAGCGTGACGGCCACATCGACGTGCTGGACGCCCGGGAGATCACCACCTCCCAGATCCTGCAGGACCACCTGCCGGACACCCACGTGGTCAAGGGCTTCAACAACATCAACTTCGCCCACCTCGGTGAGCTCGCCCGCCCGGCCGGCGACGCCGCCCGCACCTCCCTGGTGATCGCCGGTGACGACGACGCCGCCAAGCAGGACGTCGCGTCCTTCCTCGACTCCCTGGGGTACGGCACCCTCGACGCCGGTGTGCTGGCCGAGGGCTGGCGCTTCGACAACGGCGAGCCCGCCTACGGCAGGCCGTACATCTCGCCGGACGCCACACCGACCTCCATCTACGACATGGGGCCTGGTAAGGCCGCCTCCGACGAGGAGCTGCGCGAGGCGCTGACCGCCGCAGAGCGCTGACACAGACAGGCCCCACGGACCTTTTCTTCGGTCCGTGGGGCCTTCCCCGGTGTTGCGGTGACGCCTACGCGGTGGCGTCCAGCGGGTTCTTGACCCAGCTCATGAGATCGCGCAGCTTGGTGCCGGTGGTCTCGATCGGGTGCTTGGCGTAGTCGGCACGCAGACCCTCGAGCTCCTTGTTGCCGCCCTCGACGTTGGCGATGAGGCGCTTGGTGAAGGTGCCGTCCTGGATGTCGGACAGGATGTCCTTCATGCGGTCCTTGGTGCCGGCGTCGATGACGCGCGGGCCGGAGAGGTAGCCGCCGAACTCAGCGGTGTCGGACACCGAGTAGTTCATGTTGGCGATGCCGCCCTCGAACATCAGGTCCACGATGAGCTTGAGCTCGTGCAGGCACTCGAAGTAGGCCATCTCCGGCTCGTAGCCGGCCTCGGTGAGGACCTCGAAACCGGTCTTGACCAGTTCCTCGGTGCCACCGCACAGCACGGCCTGCTCACCGAAGAGGTCGGTGACGGTCTCGGCCTCGAAGGTGGTCGGGATGACGCCGGCGCGCGCACCGCCGATGGCGGCGGCGTAGGACAGGGCCAGGTCGCGGCCCTCGCCCTTGGGGTCCTGCTCCACGGCGATCAGGCACGGCACACCCTTGCCGTCGACGAACTGGCGGCGCACCAGGTGGCCCGGGCCCTTGGGGGCGGCCATCGCGATGGTGAGGTTGTCGGCCGGCTTGATCAGCTCGAAGTGGATGTTCAGCCCGTGGCCGAAGAACACGGCGTTGCCGTCCTCCAGGTTCGGGGCGATGTCCTCGGTGTAGACCGTGGCCTGGGTGGTGTCGGGCACCAGGACCATGACCACGTCGGCCCAGGCGGCGGCCTCGGCGTTGGACAGGACCTTGAATCCCGCCTCCTCGGCCTTCGCGGCGGACTTGGAGCCCTCGCGCAGACCGATGACGACCTCGACGCCGGAGTCTCGCAGGTTCTGGGCGTGGGCGTGGCCCTGTGACCCGTAGCCGAGCACGGCAACCTTGCGGCCCTGGATGATCGACAGGTCGGCGTCGTCGTCGTAGAAAACGTCAATTGCCATGAGGTGAAGCCTTTCGTGGGAAAACGGGTGTGGATCGGTTCATCGAACCGGGAACTGCGTTCTGTGCCGCTATCGTACCAGCAAGGATTATCAGAGTGTGAGACTGGGTATCCCACCCCGTGAATGGCCACGGGGAGGGACTGAAGAGGCCGATCAGAGCTTGGCGGGGTACATCGCCTTCTGGCCGCGGCTCACCGCGGTCACGCTGGACTCGACCAGTTCACGGATGCCGAAGGGCTCCAGGACCTCCAGCATCGCCTTGAGTTTCGTGGGCGTGCCGGTGGCCTCGATGACCAGCGACTCGGGTCCGACGTCGACCACGTGGGCGCGGAAGAGCTTGGCGGACTCCACGACCTGCGTGCGGTTGGAGTTGTCGGCGGAGACCTTCACCAGCATCAGGCCGCGGCACACGATGGAGTCCGGCTCGTGCCGGCTGACCTTGATCACCGGGATCAGCTTGTTGAGCTGCTTGGTGATCTGCTCGATCACGTGGTCCTCGCCCTCGACCTGGATGGTGAACCGGTTGACCCCGGCCACCTCCGTCTGACCCGAGGCGATCGAGATGATGCTGAAGGCGCGGCGGGTGAACATGCCGGTGATACGCGACGCGATTCCGTCGACGTCCTCACACAGGACGCTCAGAGTGTGGACTTGAGACATTAGTTCTCCTCGCCTTCCTCGATGATCTTACGGATGTCGTCGGGTTCCTCCGCCGCGGACTGCTCCTGTTCGAACAGCGGACGCAGGTCGCGGACGTACTGGACCTCGTCGTTGGAGGCCCCGGCCGAGATCATGGGCCACACCTGGGCGTCCTCGCCGACGATGAAGTCGATGACCACGGGACGGTCGTTGATCTCCCGCGCCTTGGCGATCGTGGCGGCCACGCCCTCCGGTCCGTCCTTCTCGGTCACGCGGAAGGCCGCGCAGCCCATGGACTCGGCGAGTCCCACGAAGTCCGGGAGGTAGTTCTCGCCCGGCTTGAGGTTGGTGTGCGAGTAGTGGCCGTCGAAGAACAGGGTCTGCCACTGGCGGACCATGCCGAGGTTGCCGTTGTTGATCAGGGCGATCTTGACCGGCAGCCCCTCGACCGCACAGGTCACGAGCTCCTGGTTGGTCATCTGGAAGCAGCCGTCGCCGTCGACGGCCCAGACCTCGGTGTCCGGGGCGGCGGCCTTGGCGCCCATCGCTGCGGGCACGGCGTAGCCCATCGTGCCCAGCCCACCGGAGTTCAGCCAGGTGCGCGGCTTCTCGAAGCGCAGGAACTGCGCGGCCCACATCTGGTGCTGGCCGACGCCGGCGACGTAGACGGCGTCGGGGCCCGCGGCCTGGGTGAGCTCCTGCAGGACGAACTGCGGGGCGAGCTTGCCGTCGGCCGGCTCGTCGAATCCCGGGGGGAAGTCGGTCTTCAGACCGTCGAGGTAGGTCGTCCAGCGCGACGTGTCCTGGCGACCCTCACGGTCCTCCACCGCACGACGCAGCGCGAGGAGGACCTCACGGGCGTCGCCCACGATCGGCACGTTGACCTCGCGGATCTTGCCGATCTCCGCCGGGTCGATGTCGGCGTGGATGACCTTGGCGCCCGGGGCGAAGGAGTCCACGTCGCCGGTGACCCGGTCGTCGAAGCGCGCGCCCAGGGCGAGGATCAGGTCGGACTTCTGCAGCGCGGCGACGGCCGGCACGGTGCCGTGCATGCCCGGCATGCCGAGGAACTGCGGGTGGGACTCGGGGAACACACCCAGCGCCATCAGCGTGGTGGTCACCGGCAGTCCGGTGGACTCGGCGAAGGCGAGCAGCTCCTTGTGGGCGTTGGCCTTCAGGACGCCGCCGCCGGCGTAGATGACCGGGCGCTTGGCCTCGGCGATGAGGCGGGCCGCCTCGTCGATCTGGCGGGAGTGCGGGGTCGTGACCGGGTGGTAGCCGGGCAGCCGGTAGCTCGGCGGCCAGATGAAGTCGAGCTCGGCGTTCTGCACGTCCTTGGGGATGTCGACCAGCACCGCGCC
>JAKDIS010000204.1 GCA_030450335.1 Corynebacterium sp.
CGACACCCGCCGCAGGACGCTCACCTGGGCCGCGACGATCGCCGCCCTCGTCGCCGTGCACTGGATCGCGGTGGACAGCACCGAGTTCTACCTCGAACGGCTCGTCGCCGGCTGGTCGAACATCGTCGACTTCTTCGTCGAGGCCGTGCCCCCGGACCTCTCCTGGGACTCCGTGGTGCTCCCCGGCCTGCAGGGCCTGCTCACCACCCTGTGGATCGGCCTGCTCGGCACGACCTTCTCCATCCCCTTCGCCTTCGTGCTCGCCATGGGTGCCGCACGCACCGTCACGTCCAACCGGGCGGTCTACCAGGCGTGCCGCAGCGTCCTGTCCTTCCTGCGCGCGGTCCCGGACATCGTCTTCGCCCTGATCCTCGTCACCGCCGTGGGCCTGGGGCCCTTCGCCGGCGTGATGGCGCTGATCCTGCACAACACCGGGGTGATGGGGAAACTCTGGGCCGAGGCCGTCGAGGAGACCGACCAGGGGCCGCAGACCGCGCTACGCACCGCCGGGGCGTCCCGCGTGCAGCAGATCGCGCACGCCACCCTGCCGATGTCCCTGCCCCAGCTCACCGGCCTGCTGCTCTACCGCTTCGACGTGAACGTGCGCAGCTCCCTGGTGCTCGGACTCGTCGGCGCCGGCGGCATCGGGCTGCTGATCAACCGGTCGATCAAGACCTTCCAGTTCGACGAGATGTTCACCTACATCATCATGGTGCTCGTCCTGGTGGTCGTCGTCGACCAGTTCTCCGCCTGGCTCCGCCGACGGCTGTAGCTGCTGTGACTGCTGCCGCCGGAACTGGTCAGGCACCCGCGCCGACGCGGGCCTCCTCCTCGGCGTGCTCGTCGTCCTCGTCACCGGTGAGGAAGGCGTAGCTCACGCCCGCGATCGCCGCACCCACCAGCGGTGCGAGGATGAACAGCCACACCTGGCCGAGCGCGTCGCCGCCGGCGAACCACGCCACACCCAACGAACGGGCCGGGTTCACCGAGGTGTTGGACACCGGGATCGAGATCAGGTGGATCAGCGTGAGCGTGAGACCGATCGCCAGCGGGGCGAAACCGGCCGGGGCCTTCTTCGAGGTCACCCCGAGGATCACCCAGAGGAACACGGCGGTGAGCACGACCTCGGTGACCAGCACCGCGAGCATCGAGTATCCGTCCGGCGAGAACTCGCCGTAACCGTTCGTCGCGAACCCGGAACCGCTGGCGCTGAAGCCGTCCTTCCCGTCGGCGATGACCCACAGGACGCCGCCGGCGACGGTGGCGCCGACGACCTGCGTGACCCAGTACGGCACCACGGCGGACCACTCGACGCGCTTGGCGACCGCGCAGCCCAGGGTGACGGCCGGGTTGAAGTGGCCGCCGGAGATGTGGCCGACGGCGTAGGCCGCGGTCACCACGGTCAGTCCGAAGGCGAGTGCGACACCGACGAAGCCGATGCCCATGTTGATCGTGCTGCGCGACTCGTCGGAGAGGACCTTCGCGGCGAGCACGGCGGAACCGCAGCCGCCGAAGACGAGCCAGAAGGTGCCGAGGAACTCGGCCCAGAGACGCTTGGACATGGGAGGGGTGGGCATGGTGACTCCTTTTTTCAGTTGTGGGACCGGTGTCGGTCGGTAGTTCTACTAACTAACACCGTGCCCAGGGGAAAAGGAATACCCGGCATCAATATTTCTCGTGGGCCAGAGGTGTTGCTACTGGCTTGCCCGACGCAGCGGAAGGCGCAGGGGCGGAAATCGAGCGTGGGATGTTTGAACCCGTCGATTCATCCAAACCCCCCCACCCCATAGCCCCACAACCGGGCCCGGCCAAAATTAAAGGGCCACTAAA
>JAKDIS010000109.1 GCA_030450335.1 Corynebacterium sp.
GGGCGGGCGGCGGACCGCCCGGCCCCCGCGCGCCGGGCGGGCGGGGGGCGGGGCGTGGTTGGCGTTGTTGTGGCGGGTGTGGGGGGCCCCGCCGCCCTGCGCGCCGACCTGCGTCGGCGCGGGGTCCAGGTCCACCACGCAGGACGCCGCGAGGTCGAGGAACGCGCGATCGTGGCTGGCGAACAGCACCGGCCCCTTCCACGCGTTCAGCACGCTGACCAGGTACTCCGTCGCCGCGTCGTCGAGGTGGTTGGTGGGCTCGTCGAGCAGCAGCACGTCCGGGCGGTTGAGCAGCAGCCACGCCAACGACAGGCGCGCCCGCTGGCCGCCGGACAACTCCCCGGCAGGACGCTCCGGCGGCACCGCGGCAAGGCCGAGGCCCGCGAGCGTCGCGGACATGCGCGCGTCCGTGCCCCACACGTCGCGACGCTCGGCGCGGTCCAACGCCTCGGCGTAGGCCCCGGCGTCGTAGGGGTCGGCGGCGCGCTCCAGGTCGGACGCGGCGCGCCGCTCGGCGGCGACGGCGGACTCCAACGCGCCGGCGACGGTCTCGTCGTCGGCGAACGGTGCCTGCTGGTGGAGCAGGCCCACCCGCGACGAGCCGACGTCCACCGCACCGGCGGTGGTCGCCGCCTCCGGCAGCGAACCGTGGACGGCGTGCAGCAGGGTGGACTTGCCCGAGCCGTTCTCGCCGATCAGGCCGGCGCGCTGACCGGGCGGGACGACGAAGGACACGTCGGTGAGGACCCGGGTCCCGGCGATCTGAACGGAGAGGCCGTCGATCTGCAGCGGGGACTGTGACGCGGAGCCGGACATGGAGCCGGGCGTGGGAATAGTAGACATGGGGGAACTCCCTGAGTGGAGATGATGAGGTGTCCCGCCGGGCGGTCGGCCGCCTCGGGCACAGGACGATTCAGGGGTTCTACTTCCGCATGGTACCGAGCATAGCGTCACATGCGGGGAAGGTCCACCGTGGGCAACGAAACGATCTCGATACCTGCGATGAGAGCAGTTACCCGGGTGAAGGGGACTGGGTTGTCACGGAGTTCTTCTGCGATCCGGTCTCCGAGAACGCGACCATGCTCGCGTCCACCAGGATCTGATCGACGCTCCTGCGCGGTGGAGGCGGTGGCATCATCTTTTGCACCCTCCGGAGGGTAGCTGTCCCCGCCAGGTCGAAGAGACTCCCCACTCCGGTCAACAGCACCTCACCCCTCGAGGATCCCCTTGATGTTCTGGAGGGTCTCGGTGATGCCGTAGGTGGCGGCGTCCTTCCGGTCAGCCTCCTGCGCGGCGGCGTCGTCGCCGAACTTCTGCCGGAAGTACCGCTCGCCGTCGGCGGTGAAGGCGGTGTACTCGGTGAGCACCGTGGCATCCTCCCGCCGGTTCACCGGCTCCATGCGGAACCCCCACCGCGTGCCGCTGGAGGTCACCCGCCAGGAGAACTCCTGGCCCGGACGTGCGGAGACGACCTCGGAGATTGTCGACCACTCCCTCTCCGCGGTGCGGTTGTGCCCGGTGAACGTCGCGCCGTCGCCCCGTGCGTCGGAGTCCCACTGTGCGCGGTGGCACTGGGCGCTCCACTCCCCCGTGCGCGTGACGTCGCTGACGAGGTCGAAGACCTCCGCGGGGGTCGCGTGGATGGTGACGGAGTCGCTGATCTCGTAGGCCATGGGATTCAGCGTAGTCGGACGCACGGCGGGGCCGGCCAGACCCCGCGCACCTACACCGCGCCGCCGGCGGCGAACTGGCTGCGGTAGAGCTCCGCGTAGGAGCCGTCGGCGGCCAGGAGTTCGTCGTGGGACCCCTGCTCCACGATCGTGCCGTCGACCATCACCAGGATGCGGTCGGCGTCGCGGATGGTGGACAGCCGGTGGGCGATCACGAAGGACGTCCGCCGGGCGCGGATCGCGTTCATCGCCTTCTGCACCAGCACCTCGGTACGGGTGTCCACCGACGAGGTGGCCTCGTCCAGGATCAGGATCTCCGGTTCCGCGAGGAAGGCGCGCGCGATGGTGATCAGCTGGCGCTCACCTGCCGAGACCGATCCGCCGTCCTGGTCGATGACGGTGTCGTAGCCGTCCGGCAGGGCGTGGACGAAGCGGTCGACGTAGGCGGCCTTCGCCGCGTCCCTGACCTCCTCGTCGGTGGCGTCGAGCCGGCCGTAACGGATGTTCTCCAGGATGGTGCCGTCGAACAGGACGGCGTCCTGCAGGACCATGCCGGTGCGCGAGCGCAGCTCGGCGCGCCCCATGGCGCGCGAGTCGACACCGTCGACGTAGATCGCACCGCCGGTGACCTCGTAGAACCGCATGATCAGGTTCACCATCGTGGTCTTGCCGGCACCGGTGGGCCCGACGATCGCCACGGTCTGTCCGGGTTCCACGTCCAGGTTCAGGTGCTCGATCAGCGGGGTGGACGGCGAGTACCCGAAGGAGACGTCGCGGAACTCCACGCGGCCGCGCACGGCCTGCGGCGAGGCCGTGGCGGACGGGTCGGCGTCCTGCTCCTCGGCGTCGAGCAGCTCGAAGACGCGCTCGGCGGAGGCCACACCGGACTGCACCATCGTCATCATCCCGGCGAGCTCGCCGAGGGGCTGGTTGAACTCGCGGGAGTACTGGATGAACGCCGTCGCCGCACCCAGGCTCATCTGCCCGTTCGCTACGCGCAGGCCGCCGAACACGGCGATGACCACGTAGCTGAGGTAGTTGAGGAACTGCATCAGCGGCATCATCATGCCGGACAGGAACTGCGCCTTCGCGCTGGCCTGGTAGAGCTCCTCGTTGCGCTCGTCGTAGGTCACCGACATCTCGTCCTGCCGACCGTAGGCCACGACCAGTTCGTGGCCGGTGAAGGCCTCCTCGACATGCCCGTTGACCTTGCCGGTGCCGGCCCACTGCGCGCCGTACTGCTTCTGCGCCCGGGTGCCGACGATGCCGACGACGATGGCGGTCAGCGGCAGGGCCAGCAGCGCGACGATCGCGAGCTGCCAGGACACCCGGAACATCATCACGGTCACGCCGATGATCATCATGCCGGAGTAGGCGAACTGGCTCAGCGCCTGCTGGAGGGCCTGCTGGACGTTGTCGACGTCGTTGGTGGTGCGCGAGAGCAGGTCGCCCTTCTGCCGCGAGTCGTAGAAGCTCAGCGGCAGGCGGTGGACCTTGCGTTCCACGTCGGTGCGCAGCTCCACGATCACCGCGACGACGATCTTGTTGAGGATGAACCCCTGCGCCCAGTTGAACACGGAGGCCACCACGTACATGCCCAGCACGATGCCGATGAGCCGGCCGAGTTCGCCGAAGTCGATGCCGGCACCGGGCTCACCGTTCCAGGTGGCGAGCACGCCGTCGTAGATCACGTCGACGGCGTCGCCGAGGACCTTCGGCGCGTAGACGGTCAGCACCACGCACACCACGAGCAGGACGAAGACCCACGTCAGCGCGATCTTGCGGGGCGCCATCAGCGCCACCATGCGCAGCGCCGAGGGCCAAAAGGCCTTCGCCGACCGCGGCGCGGACTCCGCGCCCCGGTCAGTCACTTCGGTGTCACTCATCGCTGTGCCTCCATCTGCGACTCGACGATCTCGCGGTAGGTGTCGCTGGACGCCAGCAGGTCGTCGTGCGTCCCGCGGGCGACGATGTGCCCCTTGTCCAGCACCAGGATCTGGTCGGCGTCACGCACCGTGGACACCCGCTGTGCGACGGTGACCACCGCCGCGTCCCTGGTCCCGGGGTGCAGTGCGGCGCGCAGCGCGGCGTCGGTGCGCACGTCCAGGGCGGAGAAGGAGTCGTCGAAGACGTACACCTTCGGCGCGGCGACGAGCGCGCGGGCGATGCACAGGCGCTGGCGCTGGCCGCCGGAGACGTCCGTGCCGCCCTGCGCCACCGGGGACGCCAGGCCTGCGGCCTCGCCGTCACCGCGGCTGCGCACGAAACCGTCGGCCTGCGCGACGCGCAGCGCGTCCCACAGTTCGTCGTCGGTGGCGTCGGTGCGTCCGAAACGCAGGTTGGAAGCCACCGTCCCGGAGAACAGGAACGCCTTCTGCGGCACCAGGCCGACGGCGCGGGCGAGGTCCTTACGCGGCATCGCCGCGACGGGCACCCCGTCGATGAGCACGTCGCCGGACGTCGGCGCGAACAGGCGCGGGATGAGGTTGACCAGCGTGGACTTGCCGGAGCCGGTCGCCCCGATCACCGCGGTGGTCTGCCCGGGGCGCACCGTGAAGCTCACGTCGGTGAGCACCGGCTTGTCCGCGCCCGGGTAGGTGAAGGACACGTCGCGGAACTCCAGCTCGCCGCGCACCTGCGTCGGCGACACGGTCTCCACCGACGGATCGGCCTCCGGCTCGGTGATGGACGGTTCGTGGCCGAGGACGTCCTGGATGCGTCCGGCGCACACGATCGCGCGCGGCAGCATCATCGCCATGAACGAGCCCATCATCACCGCCACGAGGATCTGCAGCAGGTACTGCATGAACGCGGTCAGCGAGCCGACCTCGATCGCCCCGTCTGCCACGCGGTGGCCGCCGAACCACAGCACCGCCGCCGTCGCACCGTGCAGCACGACCATGATCACCGGGCCCATCAGGACGAACACGCGTCCCACGCGCTCGGAGACCCAGGCGACGGCCTGGTTGGCGTCCTCGAAACGCCTGGTCTCGAACTTCTCACGGACGAAGGCGCGGATCACCCGGATGCCGGTGATCTGCTCACGCATCACGCCGTTGATGGCGTCGATGCGGTCCTGCATCGAGCCGAACAGCGGCACCAGACGGGCGACCATCGTGCCCACGACGACCAGCAGCACGGCGACGGAGACCCACACCAGCCACGACAGGCCGGCGTCCTCGCGCAGCGCCATGACGATGCCGCCGATGCACATGATCGGCATGGTGACCATGAAGCTCAGGAACATCACGAAGACCATCTGCACCTGCTGCACGTCGTTCGTGCCGCGGGTGATCAGCGTGGGCACCCCGAAGGTGCCCATGTCCTGGGCGCTGAAGCGGTCCACGCTGCGGTAGACGTCGCGCCGGACGTCGCGTCCGACGGACATCGCCAGACGCGCGGCGCACCAGGTCGCCGCGACGGCGGTGATGACCTGCACGAATGCCACGGCGACCATGATGCCGCCGGTGGACCAGATGTAGCCGATGTCGCCACGGGACACACCCTGGTCGATGATGTCGGCGTTGAGACGGGGGAGGTAGAGCGTCGCGAAGGTGGAGACGATCTGAAGAAGGAGGACTGCCACCAACAGCCCCGGGTACTGACGGGCGTACCTACCCACGAGGCGAAGAAGTTGCACCCCGACAGTGTAGGCGATTATGTACCTGACCTGCCAGGAAGCATGCCCTCAACAGGCGCCGAGCACCGCCGCGGAGGACGACAGGCCCAGGCGCGTGGCGCCGGCGGCGACCATCGCCTCGGCGGCGTCGCGGGTGCGGATCCCGCCGGACGCCTTGATGCCGAGGCGTCCCCCGACGGCCCCGTGCATCAGTTCCACGGCGTGCACGCTCGCCCCACCCGCCGGGTGGAAGCCGGTGGACGTCTTCACGAAGTCGGCCCCGGCGTCCTCCGCGCAGCGGCAGGCGGTCAGGACCTCCCCGTCGGTCAGGGCCGCCGACTCGATGATGACCTTGAGCACGCCCGGTGCGGGCACCGCGGCGCGCACCACGGCGATCTCGTGGGCCAGCTCCTCGTCGCGCCCCTCCTTGAGCAGGGCGAGGTTGACGACCATGTCGACCTCGTCGGCACCGTCGGCGACCGCGCGTGCCGCCTCGGTGGCCTTGACCTCGGCCTTCACCGCACCGGACGGGAAGCCGACCACCGTGGCCACGCGCACGCCGTCCGGCGTGGCGACCGGCAGCTGGGACGGCGAGACGCAGATTGCGTACGTGCCCAGCTCCCCCGCCTCGTGCGCGAGGGCGGCGACGTCGGCGGGTGTGGCTTCCGGCTTGAGCAGGGTGTGGTCGATAAGGCGGGCGAGGTCGGTGCGCTGCATGTCCCGAAGCCTACCGCGCGGGGTGTGGGCCGACCGTGCACCCCTAACACAATCCGCAGGTCGCGCTACAGCTCGAGTCGTGTTCCCACGGAGGTGCTCAGGGCGCGGTCGTAGATCGCACGCCCAACGGTCACGTCGCATACCGCCATACCGATATTGCTGTTGACGATGAGCTGGTCGGAGTTCTCCCTACCCGGCTTCACACCGGCGAGGACCTCACCCGTCTCCGAGGTGATGGAGGGCAGTCCATCCGGGAAGTACCCCATCTGATTGAACAGCTCATGTTCTTCGATGCTGTCGACGATGTACTTGTCCGCCAGGCGTGCGATGTCCGGATCCCAGAAGGTGTTCAGGTCGCAGGGCAGGATCGTCTGCCCTGCCCCGACCCAACCCCGCTTGACGACGGACATCGGCTCCTTGAGGATCACGGTGGCCGAACTGAGCACCTCGCAGCTCTTGGCGACCGCCTCAGGCGATTCTCCCTTGACCAGGGTGAAGGAAACCTCTCCCTGCAGCTCCGCGATCAGGGCGTCTGCTGCGGACTCGCGGTTGTCGTAGACGAAGACCTTCTTCAGGTCAGGCATCGCCTCGGCAGCGAAACGGATGTGCTCCTTGCCCTGCACCCCGCAGCCGAACATCCCGAAGGTCTCGGCCCCCGGGTGCAGGGTGGCTGCCGACAGGACCGTGACTGCAGGCGTGCGCATCGCCGTGACCCACGTCGAGTCCATGATCGCCAACGGAACACCCGATTCGACGTCGTTGATCACCATCAGTCCGGTCGTCTGCGGAAGGCCGAACTTCTGCGGGTTGTTCGGGTAGCACTCGATCCACTTGCATCCCACGGCGTTCATCTCGGGCACGTAGGCCGGCATCGCGTGGTAGAAGACCTCCGGGTACGGGTGCACGCCGATCTTCGCCGGCATCTCGTAGCGGTGGTTCCCGTGTTCGACCAAGGTGTCGCTGGTGATGTCGAGGATCTCCCGGCGATTGATGCCCAGGTCGAGGACGTCCTGTTTGGTGAGGTACAGGATGTCCTTGCCGAGCTCGAGGCCGGCGGACTGGGAGGATGCGGTGGTTTCTGTCATGGCGTGCCCCTGACTCTCGATGTTCGGACGGCGAGGGTATCTCGCTCGTGAGATCCATCCTGGGGTGCCCTGCCCACCGGGTCATCCGCGCTGGAGAGGAAGTTCAGCCTCTCCGTTCCTCATCCTGTGGAATGCGCTGGTCCACGGCATCAAGCAGACGTTCAACCTTGAGCGCTACGTGCATGATGAGGCGGTCATGCCCCGTGCTGAGGTCGAGCCCGGTCAACTTACCGATCTGATTCAGGCGGTAGTAGAGAGTGCTGCGGTGGATGAACAGGGCCGCAGAGGTCATGCCCCGGTCTCCGCCGCAGTCTAGGTAGGTCTCGGCAGTGGTCCTGAGCACGCCTTGCGACGGGTCAAGCAGAGGTGTGACCGCATCCGGAACGAGCAAAGCATGGTGGCGGTCGCTGGCGGCGTCAAGGATCAGGTTGTACGGGTAGAACGTTTCCCAGTCCGTGACCGGCCCGCAGGTGCCGACCACCGTGCCGGCGTGAGCGGCAAGTTCGCTGTGGCGGTGGAGTTTCCGCGCCTCAGCGAGGAGCCCCGTTTCACTCACCCCGACCTTCGGGGCATATTCGGCCAGTTCCTCTTGCAGACGGACGGCGAGGAGGGTCGTGTCGGTCGCGACTCCGTCCGGCATGTTCAGCAACACCACCGCGCCGTCTGCACGGTCGATGACGATCACATGACGGTCCGGCCCGTTCCACGCGCCCAATACCGGCGAACTGGCGGTAGGAGGAGCCTCGATCCCCTCAGGCAACAGCACGGTGATGATCTTGGTCGCCGTGCGCTCAGCTCCGACCCCGTGGTCGCGTAGTCCCCGCAGGGCCTCCCCGATGTCCTGGTGGGGGTCCAACAGTTGCGCCGCCAGACGCGAACGTTCGGCGTGTTCGCCAGCTGGCGAGGGACGTTGGC
>JAKDIS010000016.1 GCA_030450335.1 Corynebacterium sp.
CTAGCCCACAGGTGCTCTCACCGAGGATGACAGCGCATGAGCTGTCCGCAATTCTCGACCTCGGGGAACCGGCTGCGGTCATCGTTCCCGAAGGAGCGGGAGCTCTCGCCGGGGCCAGTGCAGTTGCCACCCTTGCCGAACTGTCCACGGCATGGTCGGCAGAGGCAGTTGAGGCGCAGACCGCGAAGTCCTGGAAGGCCCCGGTCTCCGGAGGCTCCACCGGGCGTCCGAAGATCATCATGTCCGGTCGCGAGGCGGTGACCGCGGAGGCCGACCAGACCTTCTGGGGAGTCGGACCGCGCGAGCGATCGTTGATCACCGCCCCGCTGTTCCACAACGCCCCATTGAGCGTGACACTGTGCACGGTCTTCCGCGGTGGAACCGTCTGCCTGCTGGATCGGTTCGACGCCGAGGGGACGCTGGCGGAGAGTGACCGGTTCGCCGCCACCTGGATCTACCTGGTCCCGACCATGATGCGCCGTATCCTCGCCTTGCCCGTGGACATCCGCGAGTCCTACTCGCTGTCGTCGGTGAGGTCATTCTGGCACTGTGCCGAGCCGTGCCCGGCCTGGCTGAAGCGGGAGTGGATCGAGTGGCTCGGTGCCGAGCGCCTCTGGGAACTCTACGCTGGTACCGAGGCGGAGGCTGGATGCACGATCCGTGGTGACGAATGGCTCAACCATCCTGGGTCAATCGGGCAGGTGACCTGGGGTCGAATGGTCCTGCTGGACGACGACGGCAACCAGATCCAGGACCCCGGAGTGCCCGGCGAAGTGTACATGCGTCCCGAGGACGGCATGCCGGCGACGTACCGCTACATCGGTGCGGAACCGAGGACGCACAACGGTTGGTCGTCCCTGGGCGACGTCGGGCACTTCGATGAGGACGGATACTTGTACCTGCACGACAGGCGGTCCGACATGGTCACCGTCGGTGGAGTGAACATCTACCCCGCCGAGGTTGAGGCGGCCATGATGGAGCACCCGGACGTGCTGACTGCCGTGGTTATCGGCTTGCCCGATGACCGCGCGGGCAACCGGCTGCACGCCATCATGAACACCACGGGGACACGGATCGATGACGAGCAGCTGCTCGGGTTCCTGACGTCCCGGTTGTCACGTAACAAGGTCCCGCGGACATTCGAGACCGTCGGTGAACAGCTTCGTGACGACGCAGGGAAGGTTCGGCGTCCGGCGCTGCGCTCCGCACGGCTCGCCGCAGTGTCCGTCGGCGCCGCTGGGACGGAGGGATTGGCGTCATGACCGCCTCCGAGCTCTTCGACATCTCCGACCGGACCATCCTGGTCACCGGTGGTGCACGCGGCATCGGCAGGATGCTCGCGGAAGGACTGCTGCTCGCCGGTGCGACCGTCCTGATATCCACCCGTAAGGCGGACGCTGCGGAGGAGGCGGGGCAGGCCCTCGGCGATTTCGGCGACGTCCACGCCATCGCCGCGGACATCTCTACCGAGGACGGGTGCCGCGACCTCGCCGAGCAGGTCGCCAGCATCACCGATCACCTCGACGGTTTGGTCAACAATGCTGGTGCCACGTGGGGTGCCCCCTTCGATGACTTTCCGGCCCACGCCTGGGACAAGGTCATGGGCGTGAACGTCAAGGCCCCATTTTTGCTTGCGCAGCAGCTGCGTCCGCTACTGGAGGCCAGCAGAAAGGGCCCCTCGCGCATCATCAACATCGGGTCGATCGATGGCCTCGCCGTACCGAATTACGAGAACTACGCCTACTCCGCGTCCAAGGCCGCTGTGCATCACCTCACCAAACACATGGCGGCAACGCTGGCGCCGTCAATTCTGGTGAACTCCATCGCGCCGGGCCCCTTCCCCACGAAGATGATGAAGTGGGTGCTCGACGACCACGGCGAGGAGATGCGCAACGCCAATCCGCTCGGCAGGATCGGCCGGGCGGAGGACATCACTGCCCTGGCGACGTTCCTCCTCGCACCAGCGAGTTCCTTCATCACCGGCACCACCATTCCGCTCGACGGCGGGCTGACGTCCACCATGTCCGTCGCCATGTACAGCCCCGAGAACACCGATATCCAGGAGAACTAGACCATGAGAGAAGCAGTGGTGGTCTCGACCGCCCGAACCCCCATCGGCCGTGCCTATAAGGGCGCCTTCCACGACACCCAGGGCCAGGAGCTCGCGGGGCTGGCGATCGCCGAGGCGGTGGAGCGTGCCGGTCTCGATCCGTCGGACGTCGAGGAGGTCATCCTCGGCTGCGCGATGCAGGAGGGATCCACCGGGTACAACGTCGCACGTCAGGCCGCCTTGCGTGCCGGGCTACCGGTAACGGTGCCTGGGATGACCGTAGATCGGCAGTGTGCGTCCGGCCTGATGGCGGTAGCTACTGCTGCCAAGGAAATCATGGTCGACGGTCTGCAGGTCGCCGTCGGTGGTGGGGTGGAGTCGATCAGCCTGGTGCAGAACGAGCACCGCAACACCTACCGTGCGGTCGACCCGTGGCTCCGGGAGAACGGTCACGACGTCTACATCTCCATGCTCGAAACCGCCGAGAATGTCGCGGAGCGGTTCGGGGTCTCCCGGGAGGAACAGGACGAGTACGCGCTGGAGTCGCAGCGTCGGACCGCCGCCGCCCAGGAGGCTGGCATCTTCGACGAGGAGATCGTGCCCGCTGGCGGGCTTTCCCTCGACGAAGGCAACCGGCCCACCACCACGGCCGAGGGCCTGGCGAAGCTCAAGGCGGTGCTCCCTGACCGCGACGGCCACGCTGCCACCATCTCGGCGGGCAACGCCTCCCAACTCTCGGACGGTGCGGCCGCGGTGGTGCTCATGGAGAAGGACGAGGCGGCGCGCCGCGGGCTGGAGCCCTTGGGCACCTACCGTGGCATCGCCGTCGCAGGCTGTGAACCCGACGAGATGGGCATCGGCCCCGTGTTCGCCGTCCCCAGGCTGCTCGAGCAGCACGGGCTCAGCGTTGACGACATCGACCTGTGGGAGCTCAACGAGGCTTTCGCGTCCCAGGCGGTGTACTGCCGTGACCGGCTGGGCATTGACCCGGGGAAGTACAACGTCAACGGCGGGGCCATCGCCATCGGTCACCCCTACGGCATGAGCGGTGCGCGCATGGTGGGACATGTCCTGCGTGAGGGCCGTCGGCGCGGAGCGCGGTACGTGGTCGTGACCATGTGCATCGGCGGCGGCATGGGTGCGGCGGGGCTCCTCGAATTAGAGGGGTGAGCGGCTCAGGGAACGTATAGGGTGGAAACCATTATGACTTCGGACACCTTCGGCGTCGACTCCGTCGCCCACGACTCTTCGCGGCGCGAGATCCTCGACGCCGCTGCGGACGTCTTCGAGAGCAAAGGTTTCGACCGGGCGACGATCGACGACATCGCCGACGAGATCGGTGCGACCAAGGGCCGGGTGTACTACTACTTCCGCTCCAAGTTCGACATCTACCTCGCCGTCTACGAGAACGGGATGCGCGACGTCCGTCGCACCGTGGAGCCTTACGCCGCCACACCCGGGACCGGCGGGGAGCGTTTGACGGCGATGTGTGTGGCCCACTTGGTGAACCTCATGGAGCACCTTGGCTACCACAACGCCATTCACCAGGGAGTCCCCGGTCAGCGATTCGCCGCGTTGAAGGAACGCCAGCGTGATCTGCTCGGCACGTTGAACGGACTACGCGAGGAGTATGAGTTGATGTTTCGCCGGGTCGTCGAGGAGGGTGTGGCAGATGGTTCATTGCGCGCGGAGGACTCGCGGCTGGTCACCCGTGTGCTGCTGAGCAGCCTGAACAGCACGGCGATGTGGTTCCATCTGCGGGAGGGGCAGGATCCGGCGGAGGTTCGCGGGCTCGCGGACAAGATCGTGGCGCAGGTTCTCGTCGGCGTCGTGGTGCGGGGCTGACGGGGATGCGTAGGACGCTCGGGGCGCTGCTCGTCCTCGCCCTGGGGATGACCGCCGCGCCGGCGTGCGCCGGCACCGCCCAGCAGGACGCGCCGGTCAGGGCCCCGGTCACTGCACCGGCGGAGATCCCCACGGTGCAGGACGACGCGTCCTTCTTCAACCTGCCGGATGCCGCCACAGCTGGCGCGGCGTACGCGCCCGGTGCCCCGCTGAAGCAGCGCACCGTCCCGGCCACCACGGAGGAGTTCGACGCCCCCTTGCAGGTCACGCAGGTGCAGTACCGCACCACCGACACCCTCGGCGACCCCGCCGCCGCGGTGACCAGCGTGATCCACCCGCCGGCGTCCGTCGAACCGTCCGGCGACACGGTCATGTACGCCAGCTTCTACGATTCGATGCGTCCGTCCGACGGGCCGTCGCGTGTGCTGTCGGGCACGGTGGGCGAGGGCGGGGTGATCGTCCTTGCCGAGATCGCCTTCATCGCACCGCTGCTCGCCGCCGGGCACACCGTGGTCATGCCCGACATCCAGGGGGAACGCGGCATCTTCGCAGCCGGCCCGGAGTACGGGCAGATCATCCTCGACGGGATGCGCGCGGCGTACCGCACGCCGGACGCCGAGGTCGCCGCCGACGCCCCGCTGGCGCTCACCGGCTACTCCGGGGGGTCCATCGGTGCAGGCTGGGCGGCGATCATGGCGCAGGACTACGCCCCGGACGTCGCGGAGAACATCGTGGGCGTGGCCCAGGGCGGCACGATGGTGCGTCCCGAGCACAACCTGCGCTACGCCGGGGAGGGCAGCGGCTGGTCCGGCGTGGTCGGCATGGCGATGGTGGGACTGGCACGCGCCTACGACGTGGACATGGAGCCCTACCTCACGGACCTCGGGCGCGAGGTCTTCGAGGACCTGGACCGGGTGGCCATCGGCGAGGCGTCCGACTCCTACGAGCACCTGCGCTGGGACGAGATGATCCTGCCCGAGTACCCCGACCCCGACGCCATCCCCGAGGTCCGCCACCTGCTCGACGACACCAACATGGGTCTGCGCGACACCCCGGCGTTCCCCCAGCTGCTGGTGCAGGCCGGCGGCGGGGAGGCGGAGGACACCCCGCCGCACCCCGAGCTCGGTGACGGCGACGGGGTGATGCTCCTCGGCGATACCCGCTCACTCGCCCGGCAGTACTGCGACGACGGCACGGTGGTCGACTACCGTGAGCTGCCCCTCGGCGGGCACGGCCCCGGCGGTGTCGCCTGGGCCGCGCAGATGGTGCCGTGGGTCAACGCCCGTTTCGACGGCGTGGAGCCGACCGGCACCTGCGGGGAGGTTCCCGAGGGAAACCCGCTGGTGTGAGGCCCGCTCAGCTGGCGAGGCTGGAGTGGAAGCCGCGCAGCCGCAGCGAGTTGGAGACCACGAAGACCGAGGAGAACGCCATCGCCACCCCGGCGAGCATCGGGTTGAGCAACCCGAAGGCGGCGACGGGGATCAACGCCACGTTGTAGGCGAACGCCCAGAACAGGTTCCCGCGGATCGTGCGCAGGGTGCGCCGCGACAGGCGGATCGCGTCGACCGCGGAGCGCAGGTCGTTGTTCATCAGGGTGATGTCGGACGCCTCGATCGCCACGTCCGTGCCCGCGCCCATCGCCAGGCCCAGTTCGGCGACCGCCAGGGCGGCGGCGTCGTTGACCCCGTCACCGACCATGGCGACGTTGCGTCCCTCGGCCTGCAGCCTCTCGATGTGCCGGACCTTCTCGTCGGGCATGACCCCGGAGATGACGTTGTCCGGGTCGATGCCGACCTCCGCGGCGACGGTCTTCGCCGCCCCCTCGTTGTCGCCGGTGAGCAGCACCGGGGTGAGACCGAGCTCCTTGAGTCCGGCGACAGCCTCGGCGGAGGTCGGCTTCACCGTGTCGCGCACGGTGACGACGCCGACGACGGTGCCGTCGATCTTGACGACGACGGGCGTGCCGCCGTCCTGCTGCGCCCGCTCCACGGCGAGACGCAGTTCGTCGGGCAGGGCGTCGGACGGACGGGCGACGGTGACCGTCGAACCGTCCACCGTGCCGGTCACGCCGTGGCCGGCGGTGGTGGCGAAGTCCGTGACGGACGGGACCTCCGCGATCTCACCGTCCTGCACGGCCTGCTCGGCCGCACGGACGATCGCGCGGGCGATCGGGTGCTCCGAACCGGACTCCACCGCAGCCGCCGCGGCGAGCACGTCCGTCGTGCCGTTGGCACCGGTGGTGGTGACGTCGGAGACCGACATGACACCGGAGGTGACCGTGCCCGTCTTGTCCATCACCACCGTGTCCACGCGCCGGGTCGACTCCAGCACCTCCGGGCCCTTGATCAGCAGCCCGAGCTGAGCGCCGCGTCCGGTGCCCACCAGCAGGGCGGTGGGTGTGGCCAGTCCGAGGGCGCAGGGGCAGGCGATGATCAGCACCGCCACCGCGGCGGTGAACGCCGTGGCCACACCGTGGCCGAGTGCGATGTGCACGATCAGCGTTGCCACGGCGATGAGAATCACCGCCGGCACGAAGACCTGCGAGATCCGGTCGACCAGGCGCTGCACCGGGGCCTTCTTGGACTGTGCGTCGGTGACCAGCTTCGCCATCTGCGACAGCGTGCTGTCCTCACCGAGGCGGGTGACCTTGACGAGCAGGCGACCGGAGGTGTTGATCGTGGCGCCGGTGACGGTGGAGCCGACGGTGGCCTCCACCGGCACGGACTCGCCGGTGAGCATCGACTCGTCCACCGCCGATGTGCCGTCGGTGACGACACCGTCCGCCGCGATCTTCTCGCCGGGGCGCACCACGACCAGGTCACCGACCGCGAGCTCCTTGACGTTGACGCGGACCTCGGCGCCGTCGCGCAGCACCGTGGCGTCCTTCGCCCCCATGTTCAGCAGGGAGCGCAGCGCCTCGGAGGAACGCCCCTTCGCCCGGGTCTCGAACCAGCGTCCGAGCAGCAGGAACGTGATGACCACGGCGACGGACTCGAGGTAGATCTCGTCCATCGTGGAGTCCGAGGGCAGCAGGTGCATCTGCATGGTCATGCCGGGCATGCCGGCGTTGCCGAGGAACAGCGCCCACAGCGACCACAGGTAGGCGGCCGTGGTGCCCAGGCTGACCAGGGTGTCCATGGTGAATGCGCCGTGGCGCAGGTTTACCAGGGTGGCGCGGTGGAAGGGGGCGCCGCCCCAGAAGTAGACGGGCGTGACCATGGTGAGCACCGCCCACTGCCAGTTGTCGAACTGCAGTGCCGGCACCATGCTGAGCAGGACGACGGGCACGGTGATCAGCGCCGAGACGATCGTGCGCTTCTTCAGGTCCGCGGCCTCGTCGTCGCGGGCGGCCTCGGTGCGGTCGGCGGACCCGCCACCGCCGGGGCCGTCACTGTCGTCGGCACCGGCGTCCGCACTGCCCTCGTCGTTCATGGCGAAGGCGTCGTAGCCGGCGCCGCGCACCGTGTCGATGAGTGTGGTGGTGTCGGCCTTGGACGGGTCGTAGTCGACGGAGGCGGATTCGGTGGCGAAGTTGACCGTGGCGTCCACCCCGTCGAGTTTGTTGAGCTTGCGTTCCACCCGACCCGAGCAGGATGTGCAGGTCATGCCGGTCACGCCGAGGTCGAGGTGGATCACGTCGACTGGCGTGGTCTGGACTGGGTGGTTCTCGACTGGGGTGGTCATGGCTATGCCTTCACGGTGTAGCCGGCCTCGGCGACGGCGGCGGCGACCGCGTCGTCCGTCACGTCCTCGCCGGTGACGCTGACCGCGCCGGTGGGCAGGTCGACCTCGACGGAGGTGACGCCGGCGATGTCGCCGACCTCCTCCTCCACGGAGGCCTTGCAGTGACCGCAGGTCATGCCTTCGACGGTGTAGTTCTTGGTGACGGTGGCCATGGTGTTCTCCTTGCCTTCAATGTTTCTGACATCTTCGACTGTATACCCCTATGGGGTATCCGGCAAGGGGTGTGTCCGGGATCATCCGGGAATACCGCCGCCGCACACCAGGTTGACCGGACGTGACTTCGACATCAACGACTGCAACGACCGCAACTGAAACCACCGTGAACTCCCTCTTCGACCCGCTGGACGCCGGCGCACTGCACCTGAACAACCGGGTGACCATGGCCGCGCTGACCCGCCAGCGTGCCGGGGAGGACGGCAACCCCACCGACCTGCACGTGGAGTACTACCGCCAGCGTGCCAGCGCGGGACTGGTGCTCACCGAGGGCACCTTCCCCGCCTTCAGTAACCGCTCCTTCCCCGGTCAGGCCGGCATCGCCACCGACGAGCACCGCGACGGGTGGGCCCGGGTGGCCGACGCCGTCCACGCCGATGGCGGCACCCTGGTCATGCAGATCATGCACGGCGGGCGCACGTCCCACCCTGACCTGCTGCGCGGCGGCGAGCCGGAGGCACCGAGCGCACTTGGCACCGGTGGTCCGGTCCGCGGTTTCTCCGGCAAGCTCGACGGTGTGGTGCCGCGCGCCCTGGCCACCGACGAGATCCCGCGCATCATCCAGGAGTTCGTGGACGGTGCACGTCGCGCGGTGGACGCCGGCGTCGACGCCGTGGAGATCCACGGCGCGAACGGCTACCTGCTGCACGAGTTCACCGCCGCGTCCTCGAACCACCGGGAGGACGCTTACGGCGGGTCGCCGGAGAACCGGGCGCGACTGACCGTGGAGGTCGTGCGTGCGGTCGCCGAGGAGATCGGCGCGGACCGTACGGCGCTGCGCATCTCCCCGGAGCACGGTGTGCAGGGCGTGCCGGAGGACGACCGGGAGGACGTCCTGGCCACCTACGGTGCCCTGCTCGAGGGCATCCGCGACGTGGGGATCGCCTACCTGTCGGTGCTGCACGCCGACATCGACGGTGACCTGGTCGCTGAGCTGCGCGCGCGTTTCGGCGGGGCGTTCCTGCTCAACAGCGGGTTCGGACAGGTGACCCAGTTCGACGAGGCACGCCACATCGTCGAGGACGACCTGGCGGATGCGGCGGTTGTGGGCCGTCAGCTCATCGCCAACCCGGACCTCGTCCGGCGCTGGAAGGACGGACTGGAGCTCAACGAGCCGGACTCCTCGACGTTCTACGTGGGCGGTGCCCACGGGTACACCGACTACCCGTTCGTGGGGTAGCGCTCAGGCGGGCCCGGAATGATCTCGGTGACCCCGTGGATCATTCTGACGACCGGGTAGGGCCGGCACATTGATGTCGGGCGCCATCGACATCAAGTTGAGCCGCCCGACGCCATGCCGTGCTGCGCGCTCTACAGCGGCAGTCGGCGCACCACTGCCTGCGGCAGGTTCTTCAGGATCATCATGATCGGACGGAACAGCGGGTGGATCCAGATCACCGGCTTGCCACCGTCCACACCCGCGGCGACGGCCTTGGCGGCGTCGGTCTTGTCGACCGTCAGCGGGGCGTCGTCCAAGGCGGCGGTCATGTTCGTGCGCACCTGGCCCGGGCGCACGGTCAGCACCTTCACCCCGGTGCCACGCAGCGCCTCGCCGAGCATGCGGTAGAAACCGTCCACTCCGGCCTTGGTGGAGCCGTAGACGAAGTTCGAACGGCGCACCATCTCACCGGCGACGGAGGAGAACACCACGATCTGACCGTGGCCCTGCGCCTTCATGTGGTTGGACAGCAGCACGCCCACCGACACCGCGCCGGTGTAGTTGACCTGCGCGGCCAGCACGGCCTGCTTCTGGTCGTTCCACTGCACCTCGTTGTCGCCGAGCACACCGAAGGCCACCACGGCCAGGTCGATGTCCCCACCGGCCCAGATCTCGTCGAAGACCCCCGGGTGGGAGTCGAAGTCGGTGGCGTCGAAGTCGACGGTCTCCACGGAGGAGGCACCGGCGGACTCCATGCGTCCCACGGCCGAGGACAGCTCCTCGCCCGGGCGTGCGGCCAGCACCACGCGTGCCGGACCGCGGGTGAGGAACTCCTCGACCACGGCCAGGCCCATGTCGGACGCGCCGCCGAGCAGCAGGATGGACTGGGGTTTACCCACAGCGTTGATCATTGAAATCTCCTAGTTCAGCTCGAGGCGGCGGGACATGTCGGAGGCGAAGACACCGGTCGGGTCGATCTCCCGACGGGTCTTCAGCCAGCCGGACAGGCCGGGGTACATCTTGTGGAAGTTCTCCGCGGACGTGCGGGACTCCTTGGCCAGGTACAGCCGGCCACCGAACTCCATGACCCGCTGGTCGAGCTTGTCCAGGAAGTCGCCCAGGCCCGGACGGATCGGGAAGTCCACGCACACGTTCCAGCCCGGCATCGGGTAGCTCAGCGGTGCACGGTTGCCCTCGCCGAAGAGCTTGAACACGTTGAGCGCCGAGTAGTGGCCGGACTTCTGGATGTCGCGGATGATGTCCTTGAACGGCTCCACGGCCTCGGTCGGCACCACGAACTGGTACTGCAGGAAGCCCTTCGGGCCGTAGCCACGGTTCCACTCGCCGATGAGGTCCAGCGGCTGGTAGAACTGCGTGAGGTTCTTGATCTGGTTCTTCGCCGGTGCGCCCATGGTGTAGTACGCCAGGCCCACGGCCGACAGGGTCAGCTTGTTCAGGGTGAAGGACGGGAAGACGTCCGGCACGGTCATCAGCTGCGGGGCGTTGAACTTCAGCGGGTCCGCCGCCAGCTTCGGGGCGTACTCCTTGAGCTGGTCCAGGGTGGCCAGGGAGCCACGGGAGATCGTGGCGCGGCCCAGCTTCGGGGCCGGGGAGATGCAGTCGAACCACGCCGAGGAGTAGGTGTAGTTGACCTCGGAGCCGTCGGAGTGCGCGGCGATGGTCTCGTCGAGGGTGTCCGTCCGGTCGGTGTCCGCCAGGAAGTAGGCGGTCTCGGTCTTGGTCATCCGGATGGTGGCGCGCAGGATGATGCCGGTCAGGCCCATGCCACCCACGGTGGCCCAGAACAGGGTGCCGTCCGGGTCGTCCGCGGAGCCCTCGGGCTCGATGTGCAGCACGCGACCGTCGGCGACGAGCAGTTCCATGGACACCACGTGGTCGCCGAAGGAGCCGGCGGAGTGGTGGTTCTTGCCGTGGATGTCCGGGCCGATGGCGCCGCCGATGGTGACCTGGCGGGTGCCGGGCAGGACCGGGACCCACAGGCCGGACGGCAGGGCCGCCTTCATCAGCTGGTCGAGGGTCACGCCGGCGTCCACGTCGACCAGGGCGGTGTCCGGGTCGATGGAGTGGATGCGGTTGAGCTGCTGCATGTCGATGACCAGCCCACCGCCGTTCATGGCGGGGTCGCCGTAGGACCGGCCCATGCCGCGGGCGATGACGCCGCGCTTGAGGTGGTCGGGCTTGTCGGCGTTGTCGTCGGCGACCTGCGCGACGGCTGCGGAGATGATGTCGACATCAGGGGTGGCGAGGACCTCGGCCGAGGTGGGCGCGGTTCGTCCCCACCCGGTGAGCGTCCGGGTGTGCGTCTTCAGTTCCATGATGACCACCCTACCGCCGGGGGAGGCCGATCCATGTCATAGTTGGGGCATGGGTCGGCTCGAAGGTACACAGGGTGTGGCGTGGGTCGCACAGGAGTGGGAGTCTGCGCGGGGTATGCATTCCCGCGGTGAACTGGGGGAAGAGCCCTACCTGCGCAGGTGTGGGGAACTGTCGGATTCCCTGGGAAGTTCCCGTGAAGATGAGGAGCTGCGCTACCGGATTGACCTGCTGCGTTGTCTGGAGGGGGAGGCGCTGGACCGGCGCGACACCGTGGACCTGCTCCCGGCGCTGTGGACGATGTACCGCAACGACCCCGCGCGTTTCCCCTCCCACCCGGACGCGACGGGTGGCGGCACAGACGGCACAGGCGACACGGACGGCCTGCCGAACCTCTTCGAACTGCTCTGGCAGGAGGTCGTGCTCAGCGCCGCGCAGCGTCCCGACGTCGACCGGGAGCACCTCGATCACCTCGCCGGACTGGCGGTGGACGCCCTGCGTGAGCTGGGAAGTTCGCCGGAGGACGTCGCCGAGGCGTCGGTGCGTGTCCTGCTTTCCCTCGGCCGGTTGGACGAGGCGCAGGCGTTGCTCGACGACCTGCCGGAGCCCGTGCTGCCCGCGGAGCCGACGTGGGCCCAGGCGCACCGGCACCAGCGCGACCTCGACGTGCGCGGCATGGTGGCGTTGCAGCGCGGTGAGCTGGACGTCGCCGCGGCGATCGTCGAGGCGATGGAGAACGCCCCCGAGGCGCACGTGCAGCCCACGGTGATGCTGGCGGAGTCGCTGATCCCCCTGTCCGGGGTGGTCGCCCCGGAGGTCACCGCCGCCCGCGCGGCGTTCGTCGCCGACCGGTCGGTGGGTTCCCCGGAGCTGTCGGACGCGCTGCTGCAGGTCGCCGAGTACCTCGCGGTCTTCGGTCACGAGGCCCACGCCCTGGGACTGCTGGACCGCATGCTGCCGACGCTGGCGCTGCACCGTCGGGACCCGGAGGCCGACGTTCACCTGCTCGAGGGCCTGCACACGGTGTACGCCGCGGCGGCGGCCGCCGGCCACGGGTCGGTGCGTCCGCAGTTCGCCGGGCTGCCGGCGGTGGTGGACTGGCTGGCCGTTGCCGGGGAGCGGGCCGGCGGCGGCACGGTCGCGGGCCTGGCGCGCTGGACGGGGGAACGGGCACGCCGCGCTGCGTCCGCCCTGGACGCCCGCAACGGCAACGACGTGGAAACGACGGTGGGTCTGGGCCTGCACCGGGTACCGGAGGGTGCCGCCGCTCAGCCCCAGCCGCTGCCGGCGTCCGCCGCCCTGTCGGTGACACCGGCGGTGGTCCCCTCGCAGGAGGCGGCGTTGCCGTCGTGGGTGGAGGACGCCTGGCTGCACCTGCCGCGGGAGGTCGCCGACTGGCGCGGCGAGGTCAGCGGGGTGTTCTCCCCGGAGATCCCCGTCGCCGGCCCGGTGGACCTCGAGTCCCTGGGCGCCGGCGACACGGTCGCGGCGTTGATGCTCTACTCGATGCTGGGTCTGGAGGAGGCGGTGCAGGCCGCGGTCGACCGGTTGGCCGAACTCGCCGACGGGCTGGACCCGCGCTTCGACCTGGGTGTGCACCGGGACCTGGTGGAGGAGCTGCTGCGCCGTTACGACGCCCGCGTGCTCGAGGAGTACGGGGACGACGAAGACGACGATGTAGACGACGGAGACGACGGAGACGACGAAGAGTACGACGCCGAGGCGTCCGACGCGTCCGACACCCCTGCGGCGCTGAGGGAGCTGGACGAGCTGCTGCGTGCGCGCCAGCGCACCCAGGACGAGGTGGAGGACTCCGGTGCAGACCCGGTCACCATCCTCGCCGCCCGGGTGGGCACCGTCGCCGGGCTGTGGCAGGGCTCCGGCCCGCTGGTGCGCCGGGTGATCGAGCAGGACGTCCTGATGGGTGGGGTGTACCCCGACCAGGTGGCGCTGCGCCTGGCGCTGCGCGCCGTCCGGCAGGTCACGCGCCTGGTGCCCCGGTCACTGCCGGAGGTCGGTTCCGCACTGCTCGCCGGCATCGCCGAGCAGGCGGGTCAGGACGGGCAGGACGATCCGGGCGTTCCGGCGCTCGTGGCACAGGTGGCGCACTACGTCGCCGGGGTGGCGTTGAGCCTGCCTGCCCCGCCAGTCGGGCCAACGGCGATGCTCGCCGGGGAGGAGGCGCCGGAGCTGCTCGACGAACTGCTGTCCCTGGGTGTCGCGTTGTCCGGACACGGTGCGTTCCACGAGGCGCTGGCCGTGTACGAGCGGTGCCTCCGTGCCGTCACCGGTGGCGAACACGGTGAACACGGTGCTGCGCCCGAGGACGCCGCGACGATGCGCATCCACCTCCTCGCCGCCCGCGGGGAGACCCTCGCCAAGCTCGGCAACCACCGGGCCGCGGCCGGGGCCTTCGCCGAGGCGTCCGACAGCGCCCAGTTCCGGGAGCAGTGGGAGGCCGCCGCGGAGTACCAGGTCAACTGCGTGTCCTCGCTGCTCGACGACCGTGACTACCCGCGCGCCGCCTTCGTGCTGGAGAGCGTCGACGACATCGAGGGGCTGGACTGGATGCGTTTCCCCCACGCCTCCTTCCGCCGCGAGGTCGAGGCCACCCGGCTGGCCAGCGCGCTGGTCGGGGAGAACTTCGCCCGCGACTGGCCGGGCCAGGTCGAGCGGCTGAAGGACGCCTACCGCGCCTTCCACGCGGCGGCGAGTGCCGGCGGTGCCGGGGCGTCCGACGCCTCGCAGGAGGGCCAGGACGGGCCGGGGATGTCGCCGCAGGAACTGGGCCTGCGCGCCGCCGGTGACCTCGTCGACCAGGTGCTGGCGGTCAACCGGGGTCTGGTGCACACCGACCGGGTGGACGAGGCGCTGGCGCTCACCGCGTGGGCGGCCGGGGAGGCCAAGGACGCCGAAGGGCGGTTCGTGCAGGCCCGGGCGTCGGCACGGGTGCAGGCACACTCGGACAGTGCGGTGGAGTCCGCGCGTCTGGAGGCGTTGACCGAGGAGGCGCTGCTGCTGCACGTCGCCGGACGTGACGACGAGGCGCTGCTGGTCTTCGAGTCCGTGGCCCAGCAGGCGCGCCGGGCGGGGGCGGACTGGCTGCTCGCCGCGGTCACCCACCGGCTCGAGGCCGCCGCACACTACGGCGGGGACACCGGGGTGCGTGAGCGCTACTCCGCGCTGCTCGCCGACGTCACGGGTGCAGGTGCCGGAGCCTAGAGTTCCATGACCTCGCGCACGGTCTCGGGCAGTTCGGCGACGCAGGTGATCGTCGGCCCGTCGTAGTCGCGCAGCTCCTGGTTGATGATGCGCCGGCTGGTGGAGTCCAGCACGGGCATCTCCTGGGCGAGCAGACGCACCATGAACTCGTTCAGCGGCGCCTCGGAGTGGCTGGCGGCCTCGTAGCTGTCGTCGGCACCGGTGCCGCCGACCACGCTGGTCTGGGCGCGCGACCCCTTGGTCCCGGCGGGCTGGCCGTCGGTGGCTTTGGCGATGTTGCGCCGCATCTGGGTCTTCGCGCGGTCTCTTCCGAACATGGGCCCAGCGTACCGCGCCGCCCGCCGCAGGCCCTGAGCGTGGCCAGTGTGTGGCGAGTGTGTGGCCGGAGTGTGGCTGGAGCGTGCCGTTCATGTCCGGGTGCTGTTCTACACTCGGTGCCAGGAACGTACCCGCGAAAAGTAGAGCGCGTAAGAGCGAAGGAGCACCATGGGCAGGTCAGCACGGCCACTGTCGTCGAGGGAATTCCGGATCGTCGCCGCCACCACACTGGGCTACTACCTGGTGCGCGACGTGGTGAAGCGCACCTGGCCCCGCCGGATCGGGCAGGCGGCGGTCGTGGCCACCGGCGCCGGTCTGATTCTGGCCGAGGAATGGGAGGCCCTGTCGGACGCCGAGCGCGAGCAGCTCGCCACCGGTGTTGCTGACCTGCGCGGGTCGTTGGACGCCGGCCCGGTGCCCGGCACCGTCACGTTGGTGGCGGGCAGCACCGTGGCCGTCGGCGTTGGCGCCTGGGTGAACGGCAAACTGGACGCCGCGGGCGCGGCGGTGGTCACCGCCGTGGGCGGACGGATCCCGCTGGTGGGCGGACTGTTCCGTGCCCTGCCGTCGACGACCTACGGTGCCGCGCAGCTCGGCGTCCTGTACGTCCTGAACGAGCGGGCGCGCGGATGACGGCCGCGACGGGGACGTCACAGTCGGGGCAGGCCGGCGGCACGCGTGCGCAGGATCCGCCGGTGATGGTCGCCGCGACGGTCGGCGAGGTCACCGCGGTGTGGCAGGTGGAGGTCGACGCCCGGGTGCTGCTCGGCGACTTCAGCGGCGCGTGGCTGGTGGACTCCGACGGGGTGCAGGGTTTCGCCGCGGACGCCGACTGGATCGAGGGCCGCGACGACCGGGACACGGTGCTCTCCCTGTTACTGCGCCACCCGGTGTTCCTGGCCGAGGGGACAGCGCTGGACGGTGCTGACGGTGTGCGCACCGTGGACGTCGAGGCGACCGTGCAGGCGGTGCGCGCCGGGGTGGAGCGCAACCGTGCGGACTTCGCCGAGGCGAACCCGGGGAAGCGTCAGCCGTCCTGGGGCGACGCCGACGACATCGTCTTCGAGGTCACCGAGTCGCACGCAGTCCCCGGGGCGGCCCTGCCGCAGGGCCTCGAGGGCGACGCGGCCACGGCGGTCGTGCGCTGCATGGCCACCGCCCGGGCGGTGCGCGGGCTCGTCCGCAGCTGGAACAGTGTGGAGAAGCTGCGCGTGCAGCGTCTCGGCGGGGAGTTGCGGGCCCTGCCGCTCGTGCTGAACTGACCCCATTACTCCGGCGGCAGAGCGTCGGCAACGTCGCTACCCTTGGGTGGCATGAACGCACGGCATGCTCCCCGGACGGACCGCACACGCGGCCCGGCGGCCGGTGACGGCCTTGCCGCGGTCCTGCGTCTGCCCACCCTCCCGCTGCTGGACGATGAGCCCGCCGAACCGACCACCCTGCTCATCCTGGCGGAGTACCACCGCCCGTCGGCGGGTTTCCACACCCGGGCGTTGGGGCTGAACGACCGGCTGTCCGTCGCTGAGACGGTGCGCGCCGTCCTCGTCGCCTTCGACTGGCCGGGTGCCACCGGGATGCTCGACGACCCGGACGCCGGACCGGCATGGTCGCTGCAGGCGCGCCGCAGTGACCGGCTGCGTGTCTACAGCCGGACCGCCGGGCCGATCGGCACGCCGCTGGGTGAGGCGCTGGGGCGTGACGGCACCGCGACCCTGCTCGCCGACGACGTGGTGCTCACCCTCACCACCGCCGGGGCGATGACCCGCGACGAGCACACGCCCGACGCGGTCTGCCTCGCCGGCGACTTCGTGCCCGAGTCGCGCGGTGACCCGGGCGGGGTGGGGCGCACGGTCGCCGCGGACGCACTGGTCTTCGACACCACCTCCGAGTCGACGGAGGGCCCGGGTTTCCCACGCGACGTGGACCTCGCCGCGGTCAACGTCGCGCTGACCGGGGAGGAGACCGTTGAGGAGATCCTCGACGGGCTGGCCCCGGAGCTCCGTGAGCTGCTGCTGGCGGGGGACCTCTACGAGTTCACGCCCCTGCTGCAGGCCCTGGACCTGGGGCGTCCGGCGCAGGTGCCGGAGTTCGCCAGGGCCGCGTTGGACGGGGTGCCCGCCGAGTCGACGCCCGTGGGACGGGCCGCGGCGTGGGCCAGGATCGTGGCGCTGTCGACGTTGTCCGACCGGGCGACCGCCGGGGAGATCTCCGAGATGCTCATGGCGGCCCTGGGGTTCACCCGCGCCGACGCCGACATCGCGCCGGGCGGTGGCCGGCTGTCCACCGACCCGCTGAATGCGGCGGAGATCAGGACGCTGTCCGCGGCGACGGGATGGACGTTGGCGTCCTGTGGTGCCGGGGCCGGGGAGGACTCCCGTGCGGTGGTGACACCGCTGGTGCCACGCCGCAGCCTGCTGGAACGTCTCGAGATGTACCGCTACCTCCTGCAGCGTCACGAGGGTTGAGCCGACACGGCGGGGGTGTCGGTGAGGTTTCGCAAATCACCGCTGTGCCAGTAGCGTATGTCCGATAAGTCTCCGAACACATGAACAGAGAGGACGCCCGTCGTGACCGACGCCATCGCCGAACAGCCGGGCTCCGCCGCGGACGAGCCGGGTGAGCCGGGAGGGTCGGGCAACGGCACTGGCCGGCTGTCCACCGCCGACCGCTACCGGCGCCTCCTCCGGCAGTTCCTGAAGTTCGGCATCGTCGGGGCGTCCGGCGTGGTGGTGAACTCGGCGGTGGTCGTGGTGCTGAACAAGACCACCCAGTGGCTGTGGGACTTCGACGGCCACCACGCCTTCGCCAACCTCTTCGGCACCCAGTTCCACATCCGCTGGTACCACGTGTTCTCGGTCCTGGCGTTCATCGTCGCCAACCTGTGGAACTTCAACCTGAACCGCCGGTGGACGTTCCGCACGTCCGGCAAGTCGAACTGGTTCCGCGAACTGGTGCCGTTCATGCTCGTCGGATTGGGTGGACTGCTGGTCTCCCTGCTGGTGCAGACGGCGCTGATCAACCCGGAGTCGCCGGTGGCGTTGTCCCGGGAGATCTGGGACGGTTCCACGGGACTGCGTGACCCGATCTACTGGGGCAACCTGCTGGGCGTGTGCTTCGCCATCCCGGTGAACTTCCTGGTCAACAAGCTGTGGACCTTCCGGGCCGCGCGTGAGCACTACATACCGACGCAGGTGACGCCGCTGCCGGGAAAGGACGAGAAGTGACGGAGAAGCAGGAAGTCCCGGTGCCCGGGGAGGTCGAGCGTCTGACGTTGAAGACCCAGCTGTTCCGGTTCATCATGACCGGTGTGGTCGGCGCGGTCGTCGACTTCGGCAGCACCTACCTGCTCTACCTGCTGGGCCTGGGGGACGGTACGTCGAAGACCGTCGGTTTCGTGCTGGGCACGCTCACCGCGTACCTGATCAACCGCCGGTGGACCTTCCAGGCGGAGCCGTCGGTGAAGCGGTTCGTGGTCACGATGATCGCCTACCTGGCGACCTATGCGGTGCAGGTCAGCCTGTACACGCTGAGCATCCCGTGGCTGGAGGACATGGACCTGGACCGGTTCTGGGTGCGTGCGATCAGCTTCGTGATCGCGCAGGGCACCGCCACGGTGCTGAACTTCATCATCCAGCGTTGGGTGATCTTTCGTAGCTGAGCGGACGGTCGGCTTCGCCACTGGGGGGGGCACTGCGAAGAGGAGGTCGTGGCGATTTCCGTGCCGAAGGATGCTCATAGTGAAGTAAAGAATGCTGTTGGCTATGCTATCTGGGGAGTAGTTGTGGTCCGAGACGTGAAACTATTCTCGGCCGGCCAAATAGAAATGGAGTCACTAAATAATGGGTAAAGTAACTTATTCCGACATGTTCGATGTCCCCGCTTCTCCTTGTGGTGACTCTCGTATTGATGAGATTGAAAAGAATATCGGGAGACGACTACCGAAATCGTACCGGGAGCTGATCAAATCGACCGGTGGGGGCATCGTCAGCAGCGAAGCGGCAAAGTTGCCGATGAGGAGCGTCAGGGATCCTGACGAGGACGCCTGGTTTCTTGACCGGATCTACGGGAATGGCTCCCTCCGGGACGGAGACGGTGAGGACATCGCACTGGATTCACCGTACCTGCGTGGCCTTATCCATGAGTACGGAATTAGTGACAAGCTTCTTGTGTTCTGTGAGCTGGAAGGCGGTCTCGACGAGTGCTTGGCCATCAACTACGGCATGCTGCGATATCCACCGCATTCCATTATCCTCGTCGATTCGGAGGTAGGTAAGACCAAGCTTGTGGCACGGTCTTTCTCCTCATTTCTCAACCGACTCCGCGAAGAGGAGGAACCAGAATGGCTAATACGAAGTAAACTGAGGGCTAAATCCGGCCAGTTCTCTGAAGAGTTGCGTCAGGTTATGGACGTATCATGCCTTACGAGCGAGGTTCTCCGTGAGCAAGCGCGACGCGTTGCTAAGGAGCAAGATAACTTTGTCCTTCGAGGGGAGGATGAAGGTTATGTCATGCGGGATATTCTCTTTCTTGGCATGTCACAGTTTCGGCAGATATGCGATAAAAAAGACTACGTCGAAGATCCCGTGGAGGGCCCGAGCTACATCAGTATGTTCGGCCTGGTCGGCGAGGAGGACGACGACGAACGTTTTGGGCCCGGAATCTGTAGCCCGCTTTTCGAGTACAAGTGGTGGGATAAGAGGGCTGAGGAGGGAAAGATCGTCTCCACGGAGCACGGATACAAGTTCGCTGACTGGTACGAGGCCGAGGTAGTGATGAAGGTAGATGAGTTGTCAGGAAAGTAGTTCCACCGTCAACTACCCCTGAACGAAGCGCACGGTAATTACTCGGAAGGTCATTGATGTTCGGATTCGGTAAGAAGAAGTCACAGTCAAGCACAAGCCAGGAACCGGCCCCGCGCCCGGCACAGTCAACCGCGGAGCCGGTCGGTGATGTCACCCCGGGTGCTGTTGATGCTGCTGCTGCAACGAAGGCTGTTCAGCTCGTCGCTTCTGGTGCGGGCCTGACCGCCGTGAGTGACGGAACCACCAGACTGTGGTTGCAGTCAGCGGCTCTCGGGCTGGATGAGCTGGACCTGGGTGGCATCGACCTGCGCATCGATGTCTCTGGTTCGTCAGAGTCTCCGCTGGCCCATGATGCGGTGATGGATTGGCACGGCACCCTCGATGATCTGGATCCGATTGATATCCAGCGGGTGGTCAACACGTGGAATGACAGTTTCGTGGCCCCGCGGGTGTTCTCCTACGAGGACAGCCAGGGCCACACTCGGGTGCGCGGTGAGATGATCACGAACTGGTGGGAGGGGCACACCGTCGCCCAGCTCGACGAGTACCTGCGTGCCGTCGTTTTCGGTGCGATGAACCTGAACCAGTGGCTCGACGAGCAGTGGCCTGACGCTGTCCGGCAGCTACCCGACACCGAAGCTAGCCCCGGAGGGGTAGCACTGACTGGGCAACCCCAGGATATCGCTGCCACAGAGAAGATGGCCGCCCAGTTCATCATTCCTGGCAACGCCTTCGGGTTCGTCTTTGGTGACACTGCACCGGTGACGCCGCAGCGTATCACCGAAGACTTCGCGTCGCGGTCCGGGCAGCTTTCACGGGTCGATGAGGACGGGGTGCTGCGGATCCGCTGGGGTCAGCCGGCGGTGGATATTGCCGTCAACGGTGACGTGCTCAGTGTGTCGTCCAGTGCTGAGGTGATGCTCGCCGACCCGGAGAACGCGGATCCGCTGTTACCGGTGGCGTGGAGGTGGTCGACGAACCGGGCGGGTGCGGTGGTCGTCGTGCATCGCAATGCGGATGGGTCGACCTCGGTGATTTACGCGCTGCATCAGTTTGTTGGTGCGGGGATGACCGACCGGCAGTTGTCGGCGACGATGTCTCAGACCTGCGAGTTGGTTGCGGACTGCATGATGGGGCTGGCCGACGAGATCACTGGCTGATTTCATTCCTGCATTCACAGGAGAGGGTCCCATGCCTCCGGAGCTGAACCCCGGGTACGGCAGTTTGTAGAGGGGAATGCAGCGTGGCGGATGGGCTACGGCCGGCGTGGTGGACCGCGACCGGCGGACGGCGTCGCGGACGCCGTGCTCGGTCAGGAAGGGGGTGCTGACGAGGACGGAGGTTCTGTCGTACGGCAGATCTCTTCCCAGTCCTGGGGATAGGCGAGCGTCTGGTCGCCGCTCTTATGGGGTTTGCCGACCACAATTTGGCCGGCGGAGTCACTGATCCTGGAACGAGTGGACTCGGCATTCCGGAATTGAGTGTTGGAGTCTGCATCGCTGAGTTCTGGTGTGACCGTGATCTTTGAGTCCGGGTCTGTGGTCGTGGTGCCGACCTCTGAAACATCCCAGGAAACAGGCTCGGACGGTGCCGGGTCCCCGAGTACGAAAGTGAATGCGCCGGAGGCCGGTTCCGCAGGCGTGTACTCGGCGATGGTGGTGCCGTCCGAGGCTACGGTGACCCCCTCGATCTCCTCGCCGCAGGTATTGACGAAGACGGTCAGCCGCCCTGATTCGTCCTCCATCGTCCCGGAATCCCCAACGAAGGTCGATTGGCCGCATGCTGCCAGCGGGAGAAGCGCAAGCGTGGGAACGAGGAGTTTCCTGCGGTACACGGGTGATCATCCTTGATTCGGGTTGACACTGTTTCTGTCCACCGTACGGTGTCGAACGCCGCGTGGCGGCGAGACTGTGGCGGGCAGCCTACGGCCGGAAGAACTTCTCCCCGCGACCCTTCGCCTGCAGTGCCAGCCAGTCGCGGAAGCCCTTCACGTCGCGTCGCTGCACCAGGAAGAACCAGCCGAAGCGTGCGTATTCCTGCGGCAGCAGCCGGCGCATGCCGGGCTGGTTCATCAGGAAACCGCGGTTGCGGTAGGTGAAGTAGCGCTTCGTGTCGTTGTCCGGGTACTGGGTGTGCATCCGTCCGCCGAGGATCGGCTTGAACTCGTCGGCGCCGTCGGGGTGCAGGTAGGACGTCGTCAGGCAGGTGCCGAACGGCAGGCCCGAGCGCACCAGCCGACGGTGGTACTCGACCTCGTCGCCGCGGATGAACAGGCGGTAGTCGGGCACACCGATGACCTTCATCGTCTCGGCGCTCACCAGTGCACCGTTGAAGAGGCTCGCGATGCCGGGCAGGAAGTCGCCCTGCAGTTCGTGCAGGTAGCGTCGCCACACCACGCCCTGGCGCAGGGGGAAGGCCAGTCGTTCCGGCTCGTCGATGTTGCACACGGCGGGGGAGACCTCGGCCAGCCCGTGGGACTCGGCGACGTCGTAGAGGTTCTCCAGGACGTGGTCGTCGGCGGGACGCCCGTCGTCGTCGGCGCACCACACGGCGTCCACGCCGAGGGAGAGGGCGGTGAGGAAGCCCAGGGCGAAGCCGCCGGCGCCGCCGAGGTTCGTCTTCGAGGGGACGTACACGGCGCGGTCGCCGGCGAGCTCCTCGAGCAGGACGCGCACCTCGTCCTGGTCGCCGTTGTCGACGACGATGACCTTGTCGACCGGGTGCGTCTGCCCGCAGACGATGGCGAGGGAGTTGCGCAGGAGCGCGACGCGTCGGTGGGTGACGATGACTGCTGCGGTGGTCCCGTCGCGGTGGAGCTGAGCTGCTGACGGCATGGGGGTCTGCATGGATGTCATTGTGCCACGCGGTCGCCGTCGAACCGGGGTCGGCGCGGTCGGAAGAAAATAGCTAACCTGGTTGAACTAACCACGACCGGCAGATCCACCGCACCACTGACCCGGTGCAGGACAGGAAGTGACCCCATGGACCCCACGGAACCTATGGACACGTTGGACCCCGCCGCGACGCGACCACGCATCGCCGTGGTCGGCGCGGGCGTCAGCGGACTGACCGCCGCCCACGAACTGTCCACCCGAGCGCAGGTCACCCTGTACGACGCCGACGACCGGGCCGGCGGCCACGCCGACACGACCACGGTCACCACCGCCGGTGGCGAGGTGAACGTGGACACCGGCTTCATCGTCCACAACGACCGCACCTACCCGGTGCTGACCCGGCTCTTCGACGAGCTGGGGGTGCGCACCCGGCCGGCGGAGATGTCCCTGTCGGTGCGGGCCGACGACGCGCACGGTGGCGCGGGGCTGGAGTACGCCGGCGCCCGCGGCGCCGCCGGGCTCTTCGGCGACCGGCGCAACCTGCTGCGTCCGGCGTACCTCCGGATGCTCGGGGAGGTCCTGCGTTTCCACCGCCGGGCCCGCCGGCTGCTGGCGGTGGACGCAGGGACCTCAGAGGAACAGACCCTGACCCAGTTCCTGCACGAGGGCGGTTTCTCCGACTACTTCGTGCGGCACTTCATGACGCCGCTGGTGGCCACGGTGTGGTCCTGCGACCCGGACACCGCGGGCAGCTACCCGGCGCGGTACCTGTTCACCTTCCTCGACCACCACGGCATGCTGCAGGTGTTCGGCTCGCCGCAGTGGCGCACGGTCGTCGGCGGGTCACGCGAGTACGTCCGGCGCGTCACCGCGGTGGTCGCCGGACGTGGCGGGGAGGTGCTCACGGGCACGTCCGTCACCGGTGTGCGGCAGGACGCCGGGTCGGTCGTCGTCACCGTCGCCGACGGCACGTCCCGACGTTTCGACGGGGTCGTCGTGGCCACCCACCCGCAACAGGCCCTGGACATGCTGGAGGAGCCGTCGGCGGTGCAGCGGGAGATCCTGTCGGCGATCCCGTACTCGCGCAACGAGGTGCAGCTGCACACCGACACCTCGCTGCTGCCGCGGGCGGCGGGTGCGCGGGCGTCGTGGAACCACCTGGAGCGCGACGGCGGGGGCGTGGTGGTGACCTACGACATGACCCGGCTGATGCGGCTGCCGCACGCCGACGGGACCCGCTACCTGGTCACGCTGAACGCCGCGGACCTGGTCGACCCGGCCACGGTGCTGGCCACCCGCCGCTACGGGCACCCGGTGTACACGCCGTCCTCGGTGGCGGCGTCGCGTCGGGCGGGTGAGCTCGACACCGGGCGCATCGTCTTCGCCGGAGCCTGGCAGGGCTGGGGGTTCCACGAGGACGGTGCGCGGTCGGGGCACGACGCCGCGGTGCGGCTGCTGCAGGACCCGGGTGCGACCCCGCCGGCACAGCCAGCACAGCCGGCACCGCCCCAGCGTCCGGTGAACCGCGTGCTGCGGACCCGGGTGCGCCACGCGCGCACCTCCCCGCTGGTGCACCGGTTCACCAACCGCTCGTGGATGTGGCTGGTGGACCTGGACCACCTGCCGGACCACGGGGCGGCGTCGTGGTGGCGTGGCGCGTTCGTCGCCGGCGACCACCTGGGCGACCCGGGGCGCAGCATCCGCGACAACATCGTCGACCTGCTCGTCGAGCGTGGGGTGCATGCCCCGGTGGGGCGGGTGGCCATGGCGGCGATGCCGCGGGCCTGGGGCAACGGCTTCAACCCGCTGTCGGTGTTCTGGTGCGACGCCGAGGACGGTTCGCCGCTGGCCACGGTCCTGGAGGTCCGCAACACCTACGGCGGACGCCACGCCTACGTGGTGCGTCCGGATGCGGCGGGCCGGGCGCGGGCGGACAAGGAGCTCTACGTCTCCCCGTTCCACGGCACCGACGGGAGTTACCGGATCCGGGCCCCGCGGCCGGTCGACGGCCGGGTGCAGGTGGGGATCACGTTGGAGACGCCGGGCTACTCCTTCACTGCCTCGGTGCACGGGCGTCCCGCCCACGACGGCGGCCCCCGCTGGTCCGACACCGTGCGCGCGGCACCGGCGGCACTGCTCACCGCGGTGCTCATCCGGGTGCACGGCGTGTGGCTGTGGGCCCGTCGCCTCCCGGTGCAGCCTCGACCAGACAGTCACCCAGAACACCACCCAGAACACCACCCAGAACACCACCCAGAACACCACCCAGAACACCACCCAGAAATCACCCGGTACACCACCCCGAACGGAGCCTGACCAGTGAACTCCCCCGTTGACACCACCGCAGACACCACCGCACACACACCCCTCGCCCCGCCCGTGCCCGCCCCGGCGCACCCGTCCGGTCTCGTGCCGGCCCCGCCGCAGGCGCGTACCGCCGCCCGCGTCACCCGGCGGCTGCTGGTGCGCGCGGCACGCACCGCGGGCATCACCGTCGCGCACGCCGGCGACCCCGCCCAGGCGTTGCAGGACGCCGACCTGCGTGTCCTGCGTCCCGGGGCGTTCTACGCCCGGTTGGGCGCCCGGGGGCTCACCGGGTTCGGCGAGTCCTACACCGCAGGCGACTGGGAGGCCGACGACCTCGCCGGCACACTCACCGCCCTGTGCCGCAGGTTCACCACCCTGGTACCCGGCTGGATGCAACGGTTCCGGGCGGTCTACCTGCGGCGACGACCACGTTCCCAGCGGAACACTGTGGACGGGGCGCGGGCGAACATAAGCCACCACTACGACCTGTCCAACGACTTCTTCGCCGCCTTCCTCGACCCCGGCATGAGCTACTCCTCGGCCCTGTTCGACCCGCCGGGGCTGGACCTGCGTGCGGCGCAGGACGCCAAGATGGACCGGGCCCTGGACCGTGCCGGGGTCGGCGCGGGCACCCGCCTGCTGGAGATCGGCACCGGCTGGGGTGAGCTGGCGATCCGCGCCGCCGGGCGTGGGGCGCGGGTGCACACGGTCACGCTCTCCGCCGAGCAGGCCGCCCTGGCCCGGGAGCGCGCGGCGAGCGCCGGGGTGGGCGACCTGGTGGACGTGGAGATCCGCGACTACCGGGAGGTCACCGGCACCTTCGACGCGGTCGTCTCCGTGGAGATGGTCGAGGCCGTCGGCCACGAGTACTGGGACGACTACATGGCGGGCATCCGGGACCGCCTCACACCCGGGGGCACCGCGGTCGTCCAGGCGATCACCATGGACCACGACCGTATGCTGGCCTCGCGGGACAACGCCACGTGGATCACCACCTACATCTTCCCCGGCGGGTGCATCCCGTCGGTGCCTGCGCTGGACGCCGCGGCGCGGCGGGCGGGCCTGCGTCCCGGGGCCCGTCGCTTCTTCGGCGCGGACTACGCCAGGACGCTGGCCCTGTGGGACGAGGCGTGCGAGCGGCAGGCCGGACGCATCGGAGAGCTCGGGTTCGACGCGCCGTTCCGTCGGCTGTGGCACTTCTACCTGGCGTACTGCCGGGCGGGGTTCGCCGCCGGCTACATCGACGTCGGCCAACTGGAGTTCCACCGGCCGGTGGACTCCACCACGGGACGGGAGGATCGGTCATGACCGGGGTGCGGAACGAGGATGAGGGCGTCGCGGGACGTCTGGTGTCGGTGGTCACGCAGCTCACCGGGGTGGCCCCGGAGGAACTGCCGGTGCGGTTGCGCGCCTGGGACGGCAGCGTGGCCGGGCCGGACGCCGCGGCGGGTGTGCCGACGCTGGTGGTCAACGACCCGCAGGCGCTGACCCGGCTGCTGTGGTCGCCGGGTGAGCTGGGCCTGGCGCAGGCCTACGTCACCGGTGAGATCGACGCTGAAGCCGCCGGGACAGGGGCCGGCGACCCGCTGGCCGAGGGGTTCGCCCGCCTCGCCGCGCTGGCCCGGCGTCCGGACGTCCGCCTGCGGATGCCGGCGTCCTCCCCGGGTTCTGCCGGGCTCGCAGGTCTTGCCGGGGTCGCTGACGTGCTGCGCACGGTGCGCGAACTGGGTGTGGTGCGGCGACGTCCGGCACCGCCGGCGTCCCAGGCACACCTGCGGGGCCGGGTGCACACCCGTGCACGGGACCGTTCGGTCATCGCCCACCACTACGACCTGTCCAATGAGTTCTACGCGCAGATCCTCGACGAGACGATGTCGTACTCCTGCGCCTACTTCGGTGCAGACGCCGGTGCGGTACCGGCACGCACACTGGCGGACGCCCAGCGCGCGAAGCTGGACCTGCTGTGCACCGCCCTGCAGCTCAGCGAGGGCCAGCACCTGCTGGACGTGGGCTGCGGTTGGGGGTCGACCGCGGTGCACGCCGCGGAGAACTACCGCGTGCGCGTCACCGCGGTGACGATCTCGTCCGAGCAGCGCGACTGGGTCGAGCGGCTCGTGCGTGAGCGCGGGCTGGACGACCGGGTCACCGTGATGCTGCAGGACTACCGGGACGTGCGTGGTGTCTACGACGCGGTCTCGTCGGTGGAGATGGGGGAGCACGTGGGCCAGCGCAACTACCCGACGTTCATCCGCACGCTGCGCGACCGGGTGCGTCCCGGCGGGCGGGTGCTGCTCCAGCAGATGTCGCGCCGGGGCCGTCACCCCGGCGGCGGGCCGTTCATCGAGGCGTTCATCGCCCCGGACATGCACATGCGCCCCCTGGGGGAGACCGTGGCGATGTTGGAGGACGGTGGTCTGGAGGTGCGCGCCGTGCGGGGGATGCGCGAGGACTACGCCCGGACCGTGGACCACTGGATCGACCGTTTCCTCGGCAACCGGGACCGCATCGTGGATCTCGTCGGCGAGGAGGTCTTCCGCGTCTGGAACCTCTACCTCGTCGGCGGGGGCATGGCGTTCCGGCAGGGGCGCATGGGAGTCGACCAGATCCTGGCCACCCGTCCCGGGGCGGACGCGGCCGACGGCACGACCGAGGGCACAGGGGGCGGCGATGTTCGCTGACTGGTTGGGCGTCGCGCTGGCCTGCGCCGCGACGACCGTGGTGGTGATGGCGGTCGTGGCGGTGGTGGTGCGCCGCAGCGGCCGGGTCGCGGTGATGGACGTGCTGTGGGGTCCGCTGATCCTGCTGAACTCGGTGACGGCGGTGCTCGTCGGGCCGTCCGGCGCGCCGGCGTGGCTGATGCTCGCGGTGGTGGCGGTCTGGGCCGCGCGGCTCTCCCGTCACCTGCTCACCCGCGTCGGTCACGACGTCGAGGACCCCCGGTACGAGGAGCTGATGGAGAAACCGGCGTCCTCCCTGCTGACCTCGGTGCTGCTGCCGCAGGGTGCGGTGGCGTGGCTGGTGTCCGTGCCGCTGCAGGTTGCGGCGGCGGCAGGAGCCACAGGTGATTCAGGTGCGCGGTGGGCGTTGGTCGTCGTCGGCGTGGCGGTGGCGCTGGCGGGGCTGGTGGTGGAGACCGTCGCCGACCGGCAGCTCGACGCCTTCCGGGCACAGGGGGTGTCCGGACGGGTGATGGACCGTGGTCTGTGGTCGTGGAGCCGCCACCCGAACTACTTCGGGGAGGCGGTGGTGTGGTGGGGGATCTGGATCGCCGCCGCCGGGGCCGTGCCGTCGGCCCCGGCAGCGCTCCTGGCGCTGGTCTCGCCGGTGGCGATGACCGTGACGCTGGTGTGGGGTACCGGCGCCCGCCTGCTGGAGAAGCGGATGCAGGGTCGCGCCGGGTGGGAGGACTACCGGCGACGGACCTCGGCGTTCATCCCGCTGCCCCCGCGGCGTTCTACGCCCCCGGAGACCCGGAATCCCCAGGGGCCTCAGGACCGACGGAGTCGGTGAGCGCGTCGAGGAACCTGATGATGGCCTGCCGGTCGCCGGACGGTACCGCGTGGGCTGCCTGCATCATCTTCTCGTGCATCGGGGAGAGCCAGTCGTCCACCTCCTCGTGGGCGTGGTCGGTGGCGACGATCACGACGGAGCGCCGGTCGTGGGGGTGTGGGGCGCGGCGCACGTGACCGGACTCGGTGAGCCGGTTGAGCAGCTTCGCCGTGGCGGCGGTGGAGATGTGCAGCGCGTCGGCCAGGCCGCGGGCCGTCACGGGCGTGCCGGCACGTTCGCAGGCGATGACGTGCCGGACGGCCTCGGTGTCGGTGGCGTTGATGCCCATGTCCACCCCGAGATGACGCCGCATCTCCTGGTCGGCGCGGCGGAAGCGGCGGACGGCGTGCAGCAGAGCCACTGCGGGGTCCGTCGCGTCGTACCAGTAGTCCGTTGACATGTACTCAGCATAACCGGTCGGCACAACTAACTCATATAGCTAGAGCGGCGAGGTAAGTGGGCGTCGCGGGATATTGGCCGAAGGGCGATCTCGGTCGCGGGCACCGGGCGTCACTGTCGTGTCCCCGGCACGACACCCCGGGGCGTATCTCATGTCAGTGCAGGTCCGACGCGGGAATATTGCCGCTGAGTCATCATTGGAATGTGGCGTGCGGAAGCCGGCGACAGACGCGGTTATTCGCCGAAATGGCCGACGCGGGAGATGCTGCCTCCGTCTGTCGCGGGCCCGTTATTCTTAGCCCGGGATATTAACTTTAGTTGTACGAATAGTCGGATTATGTCTCGAGGTTCGGAATGTCGAGATGTCCCCAAATCCGGCCGATCGTGGAGACCGACAGCCCGGTACGGCGGGAGAGCTCCCGCCGGGTCCAGCCCGCCGTTCCCGTCCGGCCGTGGTGGCGCCCGGGGTGGTGTGCCTTGAGTACCGCGCGGATCTCCTCGATGGTCATCGACGGGGGACGCCCCGGACGGGGTTCGTCGGCCAGTCCGTCGAGCCGGCGCTCGACGAACCTGCTGCGCCACTTGCCCACTTGCCCACGGTCGGTCGGGAGACGCCGAGATGCTCTGCGACACGGGTGTTCGGCGCCCCTGTCGCGCACGCGAGGATGATCCGGGAGCGCAGGGCGAGCTGCCCACCGTCCCCGTTCGGCGACGGTGTGTCCGGCGTGCCTTTCGCCCACTCGGTCAACGTCGCCCGTTCCTCGGGGGACAGCGTCAGCGCCGTCTTCGGGCGCCCTGGCGGGCGGGAGTTCCGGAGGCCGTGATCGTCGGTCATGTCGCTAGCCTAGCGAGATAGGTACTTTCCGTGCCACTTTTTGAGTTTTCCGGAACGGAACGAGGGAATGGAGGTAATGATCCTCGCCAGGTGAACGATAAAGGTCGGTCCACCTCCAATCGAGGGTGGACGTCCCCCTTATCCGACCGGTCGCCCCTAGCCCCGTACAGGGGATGGCGCCGGTATCGGTGTCCGGCCTTGCGTGGCCACCCTCGAATGGAAAGTCAACGAGAGAAAAAGAATGCTTTGCGCAAGAAATAGTGTGACGTTTGGGGGCACCGTCACGGGGGCGTTCGGAACCGCCACCGGACCGCCACCGAGCCTCCGGGGAAAAGGGGGGTCGATGGTAGACTGACCGGAATGGGACGACGAACAGTGATCACCTACGTAGACGACATCGACCGTGAGGAACTGGCCCCCGACGAGGTCCGCAGCGTGAAGTTCGGCTTCCGTGGCGACGACTACGTCATGGACCTCTCCGAGCTCAACGCCGAGATCTTCGCCGAGGAGCTCGAGCCCTACCTCAAGGTGGCGCGCAAGGTCCGTGCCTCCACCGGGCCGCGCCAGGCGAAGGGCACCCTGTCGGCCAACGCGGCGCGCGTGCAGCGCTCCAAGCGCAACCAGCGCATCCGCGACTGGGCCAACGACAACGGTTTCGTGGTGTCCTCCCGGGGAAAGCTCTCCGACGAGGTCATCAACGCCTACGAGGTCGCGAACCCGCAGGACATCTGACACAGGACATCTGACCTGCTAATACCCCTTGTCGCCGGGGGTGCACGGGCGTAGCTTCTTGCTATGCGTAGAGCGCAGGGCCATCCACCGGTCCGCCGGGACGCCTTCACCGCACAGGTGCCGCGTCCCCTCCGAACCGCCGGCCACGACACCGGTCACAGTACGGGGCACGACGCCCGCCACCCGTGGTGGAAGGTCATGTGCCTGTCCGGCGTCGACTACTTCTCCACCCTCGGTTACCAGCCGGGCATCGCCGTCGCCGCGGCCGGTGCCCTGGCCCCCGTGGCCACCCTGGTCCTGGTGGCGGTGACGCTGCTGGGGGCGGTTCCGGTCTACCGGCGTATCGCCGCCGAGTCGCCGGACGGTCTGGGCTCGGTCGGCATGCTCGCCGCCATGGTCCGCGGCTGGCGCGGGAAACTCCTGGTCCTCGTGCTGCTCGGCTTCGCCGCCTGCGACTTCATGATCACGGTCACGCTGTCCGCCTCGGACGCGGCGGCCCACCTGCTCAGCTCCTCGACCAGCCCCTTCCTCCTGCCCGTCACCCTCGTACTCGTCGGCCTGCTCGCCGCGGTGTTCCTCAAGGGTTTCACCGAGGCCGTGCGGGTCTCCGTGGTGCTGGTGGGTGTCTACCTGGCACTGACCACCGCGGTGGTCGTCGCCGGACTGTGGCGCATCCTCACCGAACCGGGCCACGTGGCCGACTGGACGGCCGCACTGTCCAGCCAGCATTCGAGCGTGTGGGCCATGGCCGCCGTGGCGGTGCTGGTCTTCCCGAAGCTGGCGCTCGGACTGTCGGGGTTCGAGACCGGGGTGTCGGTGATGCCGCTGATCCGCCCGGGCCCCGGAACGGATCCTGGAACCGAGATCACCGCTACCGCGGCACGTGACTCCCGCATCCGCGGGGGACGCCGCCTCGTGCTGGTCAGCGCGCTGGTGATGAGCGCCTTCCTCGTGGCGTCCTCCCTGTGTGTGACGATGCTGGTTCCCGCCGGGCAGCTGGCGTCCGGCGGTGAGGCCAACGGCCGCGCCCTGGCGTGGCTGGCGCACGAGCAGTTCGGGCCCGTCGTCGGCAACCTCTACGACGCCTCCACCATCGCGGTGCTGTGGTTCGACGGTGCCTCGGCGATGGCCGGGATGCTCGCGCTGATCCCGCGCTACCTGCCCGCCTACGGCATGGCGCCGTCGTGGGCGCGACGCTCGCGTCCGATGGTGGTGGTGCTGACCGGCGTGGCGGTGCTGCTCGTGCTTCTCTTCCGCGCCGACGTGGACGCCCAGTCCGGCGCCTACGCCACCGGTGTGCTGGTCCTGCTGTTCTCCGGGGCGTCGGCGGTGACGCTGCACACGAGACACCGTGGCACACGTCGGGCGACCATCCTGTTCGCCCTGGTCACGCTGGTG
>JAKDIS010000110.1 GCA_030450335.1 Corynebacterium sp.
TCGATCCAGCGCACGCGGCCCTCCCCGGCGAGCTGCACGGTGACGGAGTCGTTGCCGGCGTCGCGGCGTCGGGCGTTCTCCCAGCCGCCGCCCATGTTGTGCGCGCGTCCCAGGGAGATGATCTGGTTGGGGTGCGAGTAGAACATGTTGGTGCACTCGGTGACGCGCCCGCCGTTCTCCACGGCGGCCAGGTCGATGGTGCCGGTGATGAAGCGGGGGTCCGGGGCAGGCTGGCCGTGGACGCGCAGGCGGGCGATGCCGCCGTCGGGGATCATCTCCAGCTTCACGTGGGTGACGCGCCTGGCGGCGGCGTCGCCGGCGGGGAAGATCTCCACGTGGTGCTTGTGGTCGCCGGCGGCGTCCATCGGGGCGACGAGGGTGAACCACCGGTCGTCGGGCAGGGCGGCGAGCTCCTCGCCGGAGAGGTACTCGTCGCAGGTCAGGCCGTGCACGGCGAAGCGGGGCGGGTAGTTGCCCTTGAACCAGGCGGTGTCGACGACGACACCCTTGACCTGGCTGGGGACGCCGAGCCGCACGATGGCGGCGTCGTTGGAGCCCACCTCGTCGTGGCGGCGGCGCCGGGTCTCCCACCCGTCGTAGACCTTGCCCTTGTTGCCGAACTCGTCCGGGTCGAAGGCGGGCTCGTGCGGCATGATGAGGTTCTCGCGCTCGGCGAAGGACTCGTCGGACGCCCACACCACCGAGCCGGCGAGGGCGCGGCTGGCGAGGTCGGGGTAGGAGAGGAAGTCGTGCTGCTCGTTCTGATCGTGCTGCTCGTTCATCGGGATCCTGATTCTCTTTAAGCGGTGGGGCGGAGGGTGAAGGGGCGCACGGCGGCGGGGAAGACCACGTCGTCCTGCAGGTCGGACGCCGGGACGTGCGCGGTGGCGGGACGGAGGTAGACCGGCTCTCCGCCGATCCACGTGCGCGTGACCACGCCGGCCAGGGCGCGCTGGGCGTAGGCGGTGACCTTGTTGCGCTGGTGCAGTTCGTCGGGCAGGACGACGAAGGCGTCGTCGGCGCTGACGGTGGCCAGGTCGGCGCGGCGTCCCTCCTGGATCGCGCCGCGGTCGGCGAGCCCGGCCCATTCGGCGGGGGCCTGGCACATCCAGCCGATGACGTCGGCCAGGGCGAGTCCGCGCAGGCGCGCCTGGGACCACACGACCGGCAGGCCCAGCTGGACGGAGCCGATGCCGCCCCAGGCCTCACCGAAGGAGCCGCCGGAGCCGCGCCCGTCGGCGCCGCCGGCACCGAGGTCGTTGCCGGTGGCGGCGAGCGCGGAGAAGGCGGTGAGTTCGTTGTTCTCGTTGGCGGACGCCTGGGCGTCGGCGACCTGGGCGAACTTCTTCAGTTCGGCGGTGCAGGGGGAGTGGTCGGAGACGACGGTGGAGATCACGCCGTCCACCAGGCCCTTCCACAGGCGTTCGCGGTTGCCGGCGGTGCGTACCGGCGGGCAGCACTTGTACTGGGTCGCGCCGTTCTGGATCTCCTCGGAGAACAGGGCGAGGTAGTGCGGGCAGGTCTCGGCGGTGATGCGCACGCCGCGGTCGCGGGCGGCGGCGATCTGGTCGATCGAGCCGGAGTCCGACAGGTGCAGGATGTGCGCGCGGCAGCCGGTGGCCTCGGCGGCCTCGATGACGGTGGCGATGGCCTTCGCCTCGGCCGAGGACGGGCGCGACGCCAGGAAACTGTCGAAGGTCTCGTCGATGCCGCCGGCGGCGTCCGCCTTCGCCTCACCGGCGGCGATCTCGTCGGCGTCCTCGGCGTGGACGATGAGCAGGCCGTCGAACTCGGCGATCTCGGCCATCGCCTGGTGCAGCTGGGCGGGCGACAACGGCTGGAACTCGTCGACGCCGGAGTGCAGCAGGAAGCACTTGAAGCCGAACACGCCGCGGTCCCACAGGGCGCGCAGTTCGCCGGTGCCGATGTTCTCCGGCACGGCCCCGCCCCAGAAGCCCACGTTGACCTTGGTCTTCGGCGCGGCGACGTCCTGCTTGGTGTCGAGGGCGTCCACGGTGACGGTGGAGGGGACCGAGTTCAGCGGCATGTCCAGCAGCGTGGTCACCCCGCCGGCCGCGGCGGCGCGGGTGACGGAGGCGAAGCCCTCCCACTCGGTGCGTCCGGGCTCGTTGACGTGCACGTGGGTGTCCACGAGGCCGGGGATGAGCACCTGGTCGTCGGGGACGTCGACCACGGTGGCGTCGGTGTAGTCGTACTCGCCGGGCACCTCGGCGTCCCGGCCGTCGAGCACGGCGACGATGTTCTCGTCGGCGACCAGCACGGTCGCCGGCGCCTGCACGGGTGTGCGATCGTCCCCGGGCAGGACCACGGCGTGCTCGGCGCGGTAGATGGTGGTGATGATGGTCATGGGGTTACTCCTTGAAGTCGGCCGCTCACCTGGAGGGTACGTAACTGCGTGTCGTCGAGGCCGGTGACCTCCAGTTCGGCGTCGGTGACCGCGCCGCAGGCCCGCGCGCGCACCAGGTAGCCGGCCATGGCCTTGGCGGTGGCGGGTTCGTCCATCCAGCGGCTCGTGTCGCCGGCGACGTAGGCGCGCAGGCGTTCCGCGCTGACCCGCCAGTCGGCGCGGAAGTAGGCGATGGTGGTCAGGTGGCGGGTGACGAGCTGGTTGGCGTGCAGGTCCCAGCCCTGCCGGACGCCACGGCGCAGGTGGCGTCCCACCAGGTCGTGGTGGATGCGCCAGCCCTCGAGGATCTCGGTGGCGGTGCCGACGGGGATGCGGTTGGTGGAGCCGTCGGACAGCTCCACGCCGACGGCGGTGGTCGCGACCTGCAGGACGTCCTTGGCGTGGTCGGCGACCGGGTGCTCCATGGACTGCTCGGCGGCGTCCACGCCCAACGACGCGGAGTAGTCGTAGGTGCCGTAGTGCAGGGACAGGACGCGGCCCGCGCCGGCGGCGATGAGGCGGGCGGGTTCGGCGGCACCGTCGGCGGCGAGGATCGCCTGCGGGGTCTCGACCTGCACCTCGAAGGGGATCTGGGGGACGTCGAGGGCGCGCTCCAGGGCCTGGAGCACCTCGACGAAAACCTCGACCTGGCGGTGGTGCTGCACCTTCGGCAGGGTCAGACGCAGCGCGCGTCGGTCGCGTTCGAGCACCCGGGCCAGCACGCCGTCGCGGGCCAGGCCCTGCAGCACGATGGTCAGCGTGCGCAGACCACGATCACGCACGGCGGGGTCGAAGGACTTGAAACGGATCCCGGCGAAGGCCGGTGCGCCGGCTGTAGAACCATCAGAACCACTACCGAGCCAGGACGCCAGGACGTCGGCGGCGCGCGCCGCCAGCGCGTCCTCGTCGGCGTCCCGGGCGTCCTGCGGGACGCCTCGCTGGGTGAAACCGTCCTCGAAGTCGATGCGCAGGTCCTCGACCGGTTCGCGGTGCAGCTTGTCGAGGGTCAGTTCGCCGACGGTCTCGGCGTGCTCGGCGGCGACGCCGAGGTCGCGGGCCAGCGCGGCGGCACCGCCGTGCGCCGTGACGGCGTCCAGTGCGTCCTGCGCCCAGCGCCGCGGCAGGGCAGTGCCTGAAGTGCCGTCCCCCACGATGAGGTGCGCGGGCACGTAGACGGTGTGCACGGGCTGGCGCCAGGTGACCGGGGTGGCCCAGGGGCCGGTGACCAGGGGGTCGACCTCGGCGAGGCGGTCGTCGGCGAGGGTGGTGATCCCGGTCAGGACGTCGGGATCGGCGGGCACGGGCACAGGTACTCCTAGCTCGGGGAGGTGCGGACGTCACAGGATGTTACGTCATCGTCCGGACCTCTGACGGGGATACCGGGAACGTCCCTGGTGAGCCGCCTCACAGGAGTTGTAACTGTAACGTACGTTCGGTACAGTTCCGGGTCTCAGACATAACAAACGCAGGAGGTAAGGAAAAGTGAGCGACACGACCACGGCGACGGGACGGACGGTGGGACGTCCGTCCGGCGGCACCGGCGGCACCGGGAACGCCGCGGCCACCACACCCGCCCAGCGCTGGAGCTTCCTGGGCATCATCAGCCTGGGCCTGTTCCTCGTGGGTGCGGACAACTCCATCCTCTACACGGCCCTGCCGGTGCTGCGCGACGAACTGCACACCACCGCGCTGCAGGGACTGTGGATCATCAACGCCTACCCGCTGGTGCTCGTCGGGCTGCTGCTCGGCACCGGCACCCTGGGCGACAAGATCGGCCACCGGGTCATGTTCCTCACCGGTGTCAGCGTCTTCGGCCTGGGATCGCTGCTCGCGGCCTTCTCCCCGAGCGCGTGGATGCTCATCGCCGCGCGCGCCGTCCTCGGCTTCGGTGCGGCCACGATGATGCCCGCCACACTCGCCCTGATCCGGCAGACCTTCACCGACGTGCGCGAACGCAACGCCGCCATCGGCATCTGGGGGTCGATCGCGGTCGTCGGCGCGGCGTCCGGCCCGGTGCTCGGCGGGTTCCTGCTCGAGCACTTCCACTGGGGCACCGTCTTCCTGATCAACGTGCCCGTGGTCGTGGTGATCCTCGTGGCCACCGCCGTGTACGCCCCGGCGAACCAGGCCGACCCGAGCCGTCACTGGGACGTGCTGTCCTCGGTGTGGGCGATGCTGACCATGGTCGGCGCCGTGATGGCGATCAAGGAGCTGGCGAACTCCGAGGGCTCCGGCGGACTCGTCCTGGCCTCCGCCGCGGTGGGCGTCCTGGGTGCGGTGCTGTTCGCGCACCGTCAGGGACTGCTGCGCCGCCGGGGGATGCCCGCCCTGCTGGAGTTCGGCATCTTCCGTGACCGCATGTTCGCCGGCGGCACCCTGGCGGCCATGTTCGCCATGTTCGTGCTGGCCGGCACCGAGCTGATGACCACCCAGCGTTTCCAGACCTCGGGCGGCTTCAGCCCCCTGGAGGCCGGGCTGCTGGTGGCTTCGGCGGCCGTCCCGGCGATCCCGGCGTCGATCCTCGGCGGCATGAACCTGCACCGGCTGGGCTTCCGTACGCTGATCACCGGTGGTTTCACCGTGGTGGCGCTCGGCGTGGCCGTGGTCGTGTGGGCCGTGCCGGACCAGCCGCTGTGGGCCGCGGTCATCGGGCTGGGCCTGGTGGGTGTCGGTTCCGGCTGCGTGATGTCGGTGTCGTCCTCGGCGATCATCGGGTCCGCCCCGGAGAGCAAGGCGGGCATGGCGTCCTCGGTGGAGGCGATCTCCTACGAGTTCGGCACGCTGCTGTCCGTGGCGATCCTCGGTAGCCTGATGCCGATGTTCTACTCGCTGCGCGCCCCGGCCGAGGTGGCCGACGACGTGGACCACGGGGTCGACCACCCGGTGTTCGGTGCGGCGGCGTCGAGCGCCTACGACACCGGCTACCTGCTGGTGCTCGTGATCGCGGGTATCGTCGCTGTGGTCGCCGCCCTGGTGACCGCCTGGTGCTTCCGTGGAAACCCGAAGGAGGCGAAGTACTCTGCGCACGAGTAAGAAGGACGTGATCCTGCGCGCCGCCGTCGGGATCATCGAGTCCGACGGCCTGGACGCGGTGACCTACGAGTCCCTCGCCGAGGCGTCCGGCATGTCGAAGTCGGGGCTGATCTACCATTTCCCCTCCCGCCACGAGCTGATGCTGGGGGTGCACCGGTTCCTCGCCGGACAGTGGGAGGACGAGCTGGTCGCCGTCGCCGGTGGCCCGGCGTCCGAGGTGTCGCAGGCCGACCGGCTGCGGGCGATGGTGCTGTCGCTGAGCCGCTCGGCGACCCGCGCCGACCTGCTGCTGCAGGTGGACTCGCGCACCCACCGCGACTTCGCGGAGGTCTGGCGCGACGTGGACCGGCGCTGGCTGCCGCCCGTGGACGGGGTGGACGGTGACGGTGTCGGTGAGCAGGACGCCGCCCTGGCGCGCGCGGCGTACCTGGTGCAGATCCTCGCCGACGGCCTGTGGCTGCACGACCACGTCCACGACGACGCCCTGACCGACGTGCAGCGCAAGGCCCTGACCGCCGCCATCCTGGAGCTCATCCCGTAGGCGGTGCGGTGGGGCGAAGGCGAGTGCGGCACCTTGAGCCCTCAGGTCGCTGACGGGGCTGGAAAATGACCTGAGGGCTCAAGGTGGGGGAGGGGGAATCTATCGCCGGGCCCGGGCACCCCTGTGGAGAAGCGTCATCGCCGTCGACAGTGCGAACGCGCCGCCCAGGTACATGAGTAAGGCCCAGGAGAAGACCTCCGGGGAGTCCGCGGTGGCGTTGGCGGAGAAGACCCCCACCGCCCCGACGATGATCCCGGCCGAGAATAGGATGACCTGCACCTTCGTGCTGGCGCGGGACAGCGTGAGCGTGACGAACGCAGCCAGTGGAGAGCACAGGGCGAGGACGATCCCGAGGATGAACAACCATCCGAGGGACAAGAGGTGGGCCACGATCGCAAGTGCGACTCCCGCGGCGAAGGACGCGAGTTCCGGGTAGAGATTCCTGCCGGGGCCGAAGGTCATGGTCGGTAACTCCTTGGAGAGGGAAGAGTTCCCGGACACCACATCATGGTCCGGACCCCCCTGCAACCTCATGGCCCTGTAGCTCCGCGGCACCTTGAGCCCTCAGGTCGTTGGCGGGGCCGGAGAACGACCTGAGGGCTCAAGGTGCGAGGGTGCGACGGGGCATGGGGGGCTATGCCGGTTCCGCCACTCTCCCGTGGTCGAGGACGATGACCCGGTCCGCACCGTCCGCCTGGTGGCGGTGGTGGGTTGCGATGACGACCGTGGTGCCGGCCCGGCTCTCCTCGTGGACGGCCCTGTCAATCATTGCGACCGTGGTGGTGTCCACCGAAGACAGGGGTTCGTCGAGGAGCAGCAGCGGGGCCCGCTGTACCAGTCCCTGGGCGATGAAGGTGCGCTGGCGCTGTCCGCCGGACAGGTCACCGAGGGTGCGGTCGGCCAGGTCAGTGATCCCCATGCGTGCCATGGAGGTGTCGATGACGGCCCTGTCGTGCCGGGTGAGGGGACGGAGCAGTCCACGGTGCCGCCAACGTCCCATGGACACGGTCCTGCGGACGGTGACGGGGAACAGGTCGGGAACGGCGCTGTGCTGGGGGACCAGAGCCGTGTTCTCCGGGACCCCGGTGACGGTACCTGACGTGGGACGCAGGGTGCCGGCGAGGATTCCGAGCAGGGTGGACTTCCCGGAACCGTTGCCGCCGACGAGGGCGGTGACGGTACCCGGATCGACCGTGAGGGTGATGTCCCGGAGAGTGGGGACCCGGGCGTAGCGGTGGGAGATGCTGTCGAGGTGGATCGGTTCACGCATTCCTTGATGATAATGGCAATCATTATCAAATGGAACTTCTCATTGCTCCTTTCGAGGTCTCGTTCGTCTTCCGGGCTTTGTTGGCCGGCGGGTTCGCCGCCGTGCTCTGTGCGTGTATCGGCACATGGGTCGTCCTCCGGGGGCTCGCGTTCGTCGGGGACGCGATGAGTCACGGCATGCTGCCCGGGGTGGCGGTCGCGGCGCTCGTCGGCGGAAACCTCATGCTCGGGGCGGCCGTCAGTGCGTTGGTGATGTCCCTGGGTGTCGTGACGGTCAGTCGTACGTCGCGGTTGTCGCAGGACGTGAGTATCGGCCTGCAGTTCATCACGATGCTGTCGCTGGGTGTGGTGGTCGTGTCGCACTCGGGTTCCTTTGCGGTGGACCTCACCGCCTTCCTTTTCGGTGACGTTCTCGGTGTCACGCGTGGCGACGTCGTGGTCATCGCAGTGGCTGCCATGGTCGGTGGGCTGGCCTGCGTTGTACTGCACCGACCGTTCACCGCGTTGACGTTCGACGAGCGCAAGGCATACACCCTCGGTATGCGTCCCGGGGCGACTCACGTGGGGATGCTGGTTCTCGTCGCGCTGGCGACGGTGGCGTCGTTCCAGGTGGTTGGCACACTGCTGGTCTTCGGTCTGTTGATCGGTCCGCCGGCAACGGCGTTGCTGCTGGTCCGGGGGATCGGGCGGGTCATGGCGGTTGCGGCCGCGATCGGAGTGGTGCAGGTCTACGTCGG
>JAKDIS010000205.1 GCA_030450335.1 Corynebacterium sp.
TGGCCCTGTGGCGCAGTTGGTTAGCGCGCCGCCCTGTCACGGCGGAGGTCGCGAGTTCAAGTCTCGTCAGGGTCGCAAGTCACAGCGGGCGCACACCATCACGGTGTGCGCCCGCTGTTCTCGTGCGCGGGGTCTCTAGGGTGGGGGACATGCGATACTCCCTGCTCGACCGCGCCAACACCGTCGTCGGGACGTCGGACGCTGCGGCGCTGCGCCGCGTCGTCGAGCGCGCGGGACGCGCCGAGGCGCTCGGCTACCACCGCTTCCTCGTCGCCGAACACCACGGCGTCCCGGGTATCGCCGGCAGTGCGCCGGGCGTGCTCGCCGCCGCCGTCGGCCAGGCGACGTCCACCGTGCGCGTCGGTACGGCCGGCTTCATGGTGCCCGACCACGCGCCGATCGTCGTCGCCGAGCAGGCCGCCGTGCTGGCCGCGTTGTTCCCCGGACGCGTCGACATCGGCCTGGGGTCCTCCGTCGGCTTCACCGGTGCGGTACGCCGGGCGCTGCGCCAACCGCAGGACGCCGCGACGGCGCGCGAGGGTTTCGCCGGCGACCTCGACGAGGTGCTGGGCTACCTGCGCGCCGGCGGGGACGGCGCGTATGCGCCTGAGGTGACGATGCGTCCTGCGCTCGCCACCGCCCCGCCGGTGTATCTGCTCACCGGTGGATCGCCGCGCAGCCTCGCCCTGGCGGCGCGACACGGCCTTGGGGTGATCCTCGGCGGGCCGGACCCGGGCAGCGTTGGCGGCGGGGAAGACGTCACGGTGGAGGAGACGGTCGTGTCGCGCACCGTGGCCGTCGCGCCCACCCGGGAGGCCGCACGCGACCTCGTCCTGCCGGAGGTGTGGGCACAGGTCATGTCGCGCAGCACGGGCGCCTTCATGCCGCTGCGGCCCGTGGCGGAACTCGACGAGGCCGAGCTGACCGCGCAGCAACGCCGGCGCGTGGGCCGGGCGTTGGAAAACACCGTGTTCGGCACCGCGCAGGACGTCTCGGCGGCGCTGCACGCGCTGGCGGAGCGCACCGGTGCGTCCGAGATCCTGGTGACCGGGGGAGCGTCCGACCCGGCGGGGCAGGAGCGCAGCGATGCTCTGCTCGCCGGAATATTCGCCTGACCTGGGCATTTGTCTGATTGTGGTGGTGCTGTGTACAGTATCCCATCGTGCACAGCGATCGGCTCCGGCCGGATCGCTGGTAGTGCACGGCCCTGTGGCGCAGTTGGTTAGCGCGCCGCCCTGTCACGGCGGAGGTCGCGAGTTCAAGTCTCGTCAGGGTCGCAGGAACGCCGTCCGACGGCTTCCCCGCCCAGATAGCTCAGTTGGTAGAGCGTACGCCTGAAAAGTGTAAGGTCCCTGGTTCGATCCCTGGTCTGGGCACACTCAACATCCCCCTCGGTGAAGTCACCCGAGGGGGATGTCGCGTATGCGGGGGCGGGTTACACTCGGTGCTATGAGTACTGAAGACAACCGGAGCATCACGGTCACCCACGACGTCGACGGCGCACGCTACGTGCTGCAGGTCGACGGGGACACCGCCGGCGTCGCCGAGTACGTCCAGGTCGGTGCCGTGCGCGACTTCAACCACACCGTCATCGACCCGCGGTTCCGCGGACAGGGCCTGTCCGCCCCGCTGATCTCCGCCGCGTTGGACGCCACCCGCGCCGAGGGGTTCGGCGTCCTGGCGTCCTGCTCGGCGGTGGAGGGGTTCATCGCCAAGAACCCGTCCTACCAGGACCTGGTGCGCTAGAGACGGTGCGCTAGATGTTG
>JAKDIS010000017.1 GCA_030450335.1 Corynebacterium sp.
GGGGCAACCGGGGCGGCGGTATCCTCGGCATGATCCTGATGAGCCGTGTCGGACGGCGCTTCGGGCTTCCGGGGATCATCGTCGTCGCCGCGGTGATCTTCTTCGCCAACGGTGGTGCCGGCATGTTCGGCGGCTCCGATGGAACCTCCGGTGCCACGCGCACCGATGGCGGGAACCTGGAGCACTGCACCACGGTGGAGGACGCCAACACCTACGACGACTGCCGCATCGAGGGCACCGCCATCTCCCTGGACGCCGTGTGGTCCGGTCTGCTCCCCGAGCAGGCGGGCATCCGCTACACCGAACCCGGCCTGGTCATCGGTGACGGGCAGGTCAACACCGGGTGCGGTACGGCCTCGACGGCCCAGACCGGCCCGTTCTACTGCCCCGGCGACCAGACCGTCTACATCGGTGACGACTTCTTCACCCAGCTGCGCCAGATGGGCGGCTCCGACGGCCCGTTCGCGCAGATGTACGTGGTCGCCCACGAGTTCGGCCACCACATCCAGAACCTGGAGGGGAACCTGGGGCTGTCTGACTACGACGACCCCGGCGAGGACTCCAATGCGGTGAAGATGGAGCTGCAGGCCGACTGCTACGCCGGTGTCTGGGCCGCCCACGCCGACAAGGGCGAGGACGCCGTGCTCGACCCCGTCACCCCCGAGCAGGTCAACCAGGCCATCACCTCCGCCCAGGCGATCGGCGACGACGCCATCCAGTCCGCCGGCGGCGGCCAGGTCAACCCGGACGCCTGGACCCACGGCTCATCCGAGCAGCGCCAGCAGTGGTTCACTACCGGCTACGACAACGGCACGATGGAGTCCTGCGCCCAGGACTTCAGGCGCTGAGGACTCCCCTCGCCGATCGGATGCTGATCAGTTGCCGCGGATCAGGTCCGAGGCGCGCTCCCCGATCAGCATGCAGCTGATGTTGGGGTTGACCGCGGTGAGTTGCGGCATCACCGAGGCGTCGACGACGCGCAGCCCGGAGACACCCTTGACGCGCAGCTCCGGGTCCAGCGGCGACATGACGTCGTCCACGGCACCCATGCGCACCGTGCCGGCCGGGTGGTAGACGGTGTTGTGCGTCTTGGCCACGTAGTCGGCGATGTCCTCGTCCGACTGCACCTCGGTACCCGGGAAGAGCTCCCGGCCGGCGTACTCGGCCATGGCCGGCTGGGCGACGATCTCGCGGGCGAGCTTGATGCCCTCCACGGCGATGTGCATGTCGTAGCCCTCCTCGTCGGTGAAGTACCGCGGGTCGACCATCGGCTTGTCGCGGAAGTCGCAGGTCCGCAGCCGCACCGTGCCGCGGGCCTTGGCGTGGGTGATGTTCGGCGTCAGGCAGAACGCCTCGTCCGCGGTCGGGTAGCCCTGACGACGGGTGTGCATGTCGAAGGGCATCGAACCGTAGTGCATCATCAGGTCCGGCAGGTCCAGGCCGTCGGCACCGCCCTCGTCGACCTTGTCGAAGATCCCGATCTCCCACCACTGTGTGGCGTCACGGGTCATCGGGACCTTGGACTCCCAGGAGATCACGGCCTCCGGGTGGTCCTGCAGGTGCTCGCCGACGCCGGGGGCGTCGACCAGGGTCTCCACGCCGACCTCGGCGAGGTGCTCGGCCGGGCCGATGCCGGAGAGCATGAGCAGCTTCGGGCTGTCGATCGCGCCGGCGGAGAGGATGACCTCACGGTTGGCGTCCAGGGTCTTGAGCCGTCCGAAGGGGTTGTCCAGGTACTCGATGCCGGTGGCCGTGGGCTGCCCGCCCTCGCCGTCGGTGGTCTCGCTGAACAGGATCCGGGAGACCTGACGGTCGGTCAGGATGTCCAGGTTCTCGCGCTCCATGACCGGGTGCAGGTAGGACACCGAGGACGAGGAACGCACGTTCTCGTCGGTGGCGTTGATCTGGAACCAGTCCGCACCGTGGTTGACGGTGGTGCCCTCGTTGAAAGGCGTGTTCGGCAGGCCCTGCTGTTCGCAGGCCTCGATGATCGCCGTGCCCACCGGGTCGCGGTGCGGCACCGAGCGCAGACGGACGGGGCCGTCGTGGCCGTGGTTGTCGCCCTCACGGTCATTGGTCTCCAGGCGCTTGATCAGCGGCAGGACGCTCTCGGAGTCCCAGCCGGCCGCACCCAGGCTCACCCAGTGGTCCAGGTCCTGGGCCGGGGTGTGGAAGGCGATGCACGAGTTGTGCGAGGAACAGCCGCCGAGCACCTTCGCACGCGCGTGGCGCATGAAGGAGTTGCCGTGCTGCTGCGGCTCGATCGGGTAGTCCCAGTCGTAGCCGGACTCCAGCAGTCCGGGCCACTCGGCGAGGTTCAGGATCTCTGGCTTGTCGACATCGGTGGGGCCGGCCTCGATCAGGGCGACGGTGACCTCCGGGTCCTCGCTGAGCCGGGACGCCACCACGGCGCCCGAGGAACCTGCACCGATGACGATGTAGTCGTAGTTGTCTCGCATGTCTTCTCCACTCCTCATGTGTTCCATGAATTCAGGTGAACAGTCAGGTACTGCTGACGGGGTACTACTTCTGGGGGAACCAGCCGGTCGCGGCCGGCTCGGTGTTCTCGTAGACGTGCTTGGCCTCGCGGTACTCCTCGAGTCCGGCCAGGCCGAGCTCGCGTCCGGTGCCGGAGGCCTTGAAGCCGCCCCACTCCGCCTGGGGGACGTAGGGGTGGTAGTCGTTGATCCACACCGTGCCGTGGCGCAGCGCCCGGGAGACCCGGTTCGCCACTCCCCGATCGCTGGTCCACACCGCGCCGGCCAGGCCGTACTCGGTGTGGTTTGCCGTGGCGATGGCCTCGGCCTCCGTGGTGAAGGTCTCCACGGTGATGACCGGGCCGAAGCCCTCCTCGACGACCGCGGGGTTCTCCGCGGTGCAGTTGTCGAGGACCGTCGGGGCGTAGAAGCAGCCCTTCTCCAGCTCGGGGCCGCCCCAGTGGCCGCCGCAGCGCAGGGTCGCGCCGGCCTCCACACCACGCCGGACGTAGTCGGTGACCTTGTCGCGGTGCTCCACCGAGATCAGCGGGCCGGTCTCGGCGGCCTCGTCGAAGGGACCGCCCATCACGATGCCCTCGGCACGGCGGACGAGCTCGTCGACGAAACGCTCCTTGATGCTCTCCTCGACGATCAGACGGGTGCCGGCCGAGCAGACCAGGCCGGAGTCCAGGAAACCGGCGTTGAGGGCGTTGTCCACGGCGGCGTCGAAGTCGGCGTCGGCGAAGACCACGTTCGGGTTCTTGCCGCCGAGCTCCAGGGCCAGCTTCTTGATGGACGGGGCCGCGGCGGCGGCGATGCGCTGACCGGTGACCAGACCACCGGTGAACGAGACCATGTCCACGTCCGGGTGCGATGACAGCGGCGCACCGGCCTCGGCACCCGCGCCGAGCACCAGGTTGGCCACACCGGCGGGCAGCCCGAGCTTGTCCAGCACGTCGATGATCAGGATGGCGGTGTGCGGGGTCAGTTCGGCGGGCTTGAGCACGAAGGTGTTGCCGGCGGCGATCGCCGGGGCGATCTTCCAGCTGGCCTGCAGCAGCGGGAAGTTCCACGGGGTGATCATCCCGCACACGCCGACGGGCTCGTAGACGACCCGGGAGATCACCGAGTCGTCCCCGGCGTCGATGATGCGGCCCGGGTGCTGGTCGGCGATCTTGCCGAAGAACCGGAAGCAGTTCATGATGTCGTCCATGTCGCCCTCGGCCTCGACCAGACGCTTGCCGGTGTCCAGGGCCTCGGCGCGGGCGAACTCGTCCTTGCGCTCGGCCATGGCGTCGGCGACCTTGAGCAGCAGGTCGCCACGGTAGGCAGCCGAGGTGGAGGACCACTCGCCGGCGTCGAAGGCCCGTCGGGCCGCGGCGATGGCCTTCTCGGTGTCGGCGGAGGTCGCCTCGGAGACCACGGCGACGACGCTGCCGTCCGCCGGGCAGGTCACGGTTCGGGTGCCGCCGTCGGCCGCGGCGGTCCAGGCGCCGTCGATGTACAGCGACCAGGGGGTGTCCTGGGGGGTGTCCCGGATGGTGTCAGTCATTGCTGTTCTCTCTTCCTGTCTGTTCAGGGTCGTTGTCGTCGTTGGTCCACAGCGAGGGTGCCGTGCCGTGGGCGTCGGCGGTGGGGGTACCACCGTCACCGGTCAGGGACATGTACTCCACGTGCACCTCATAGGAGTCCAGGACATCCGAGATGACCTGGTCCTTCGAGTAGCCGAGGATGTTGTGGCCGCGTGAACCGGTCGCCGAGAAGACCTCGAGCGTGAAGTACACGTCGTGGTCCACGTTAAGGTTCACCGCGAAGTTCGGCACCTGCCCCGGCACCGGGTACGCCTGGTACTTGAAGTCGTCCTGGCCCGGGAACCGGACCAGCAGGTCGACGAAGTCGATCGGGTACTCCGGGTGTGTGTCGCGGGTGAGCGAGACGTCCAGGCCGAGTTCGCGCAGTTCCTCGGCGACCTCGGTGATGGCCGGCGCCGCGGTGCTCTCCACGTAGGCCTGGGTCTCCTTCGCCGAGGGGAAGCTCATCCGGCGCTTGAGCCGGTTGCGCCACGCCAGTCGCGGCTGCGGGGTTCCCGCCCGGTCGGACAGCGCGCCGGGCAGGGAGAGCGCCCGGGACTGCAACCAGTGGGCCTCGGCGCCCAGGACCCGCCAGATGCTGAACATCAGCAGGTACATGATCACCGAGAACGGCAGCCCGATGAGCACCGTCGCCGCCTGCAGTGTGTAGACACCGCCGATGAGCAGCATCACCAGCGTCAGCGCACCGGTGAGCACCGCCCACACGATCCGCAGCCACGGCGGGCCGTCCGCGTCCTCCACCGAGGGCTTGGACGTGATGTTCGCCATCACCAGCGAACCGGAGTCCGCCGAGGTGACGTAGAACAGCAGGCCGGTCAGCACGGCCAGGGCCACCGCGAAGGTCGATCCCGGGTACTGCTGCAGCAGCAGGAAGAACCCGGACTCCGGGGTGTCCACCGCGGTCTGCAGGAACTCCTCGTCGCCGTCGCGGAAGAAGCCGAGGGCGGCGTTGCCGAAGATCGAGATCCAGATCGCGATGAAGGCGAAGGGGATCACGAGCACGCCGAGGATGAACTGGCGCAGGGTGCGTCCGCGCGAGATCCGGGCCAGGAACAGGCCCACGAAGGGTGCCCAGGCGATCCACCAGGCCCAGAAGAACAGTGTCCAGTCCGACTGCCACTGGTCCGCCGGGTAGTCGGCGGCACCGTCGGTGTAGGCGAAGGTGTTCATGATCATCGAGGGGAACCGGGCCACGAAGTCGCCGAGGTTCTGCACCAGGGCGTTGAGCAGCTCGGCGGTCCGGCCCATGACCACGATCCACACCATCAGCGCCAGGGCCAGCCACACGTTGAGCTCGGAGAGCCGGCGGATGCCCTTGTCCACGCCGGAGACCGTGGAGATGACGGTGATCAGCACGGAAAGGCCGATCAGGGCGACCTGGACGCCGGTGTTCGTGGGGATCCCGAAGATCTCGGAGAGACCGTAGTTCAGGAACACCACGCCGATGCCCAGGGAGACGGCGATGCCGAAGGCGGTGCCGATGGCCGCGGCGATGTCCACGCCGTGGCCGATCGCGCCGTGGATGCGGCGTCCGAAGACCGGGGCCAGGGCCGAGCGGATGCTCAGCGGCATGTGGTAGCGGTAGGCGAACAGGCCGAAGGCCATCCCCATCAGGGCGTACATCGCCCAGCCCGGGATGCCGTAGTGGAACATCGTCCACAGCGGGGCCATGCGGGCGGCCTCGTCGGAGAGCTCGGCGGTCTCCGGCGGGGTGAGGTAGTTCGTCGCGGGGCCCGAGACGCCGAAGAACATCAGGTCCACACCGATGCCGGCGGCGAAGAGCATTGCGCCCCAGGTGAACATCCCGAACCGTGGCTGCGAGTGGTCCGGGCCGATCTTGGTGTTGCCCACGCGGCGAAACGCGATCACCAGGACGAAGACCACCACCACCCCGGCGGTCAACACGTAGTACCAGCCCAGGTTGGTGGAGACCCACTCCTTGACCGTGTTGATCACGTTGTCCGCGGAGTCCGGGGCCAGCCAGGCCCAGACCACGAAGGCGACCATCAGTCCGGCGGACACAATAAACACCGGCCAGTTGACCGGTGAACTGCGTGCTGCCGTCGTTGACTCCCCGCCTCCCGGGGACTCAGATTCTTCCATGAAAATACTCCTCTGGGCTCAGTGTGAGGTCTCTGCGCCTGAATATAACTTTCAGGATTCAGAGACAAGGCTAGCCCATCGGAGCACCCGCCACCCCCGGTTGAGGAGAGGCTAAGGTCAGAGCAAGATCAGGCGGTTACTTCCGCTAATGCCCTGGTTACAACCTGCTCCACATCCTCTACCGCGACCTCGGTCTGCTGACGGGTCGACAGGTCGCGCAACACCACGGTGCCGTCCCGGAGCTCGTTGTCGCCCAGGACCAGAGCGAAGAGGGCGCCCGCCCGGTCCGCGCCCTTCATCGCGCCCTTGAGACCACGGTCGCCGTAGGACATGTCGGCGCTGACGCCGGCGCGGCGCAGCCGGTCGACGACCACCGCCATCCGACGCTTCGCGTCGGCACCCATCGGCACGCCGTAGACGTCGACACGGCGTCCCGTCGTCGGCGAGACACCCTCGGCCTCCAGGGCGAGCACGGTGCGGTCCACGCCGAGACCGAACCCGATGCCGGAGAGGTCCTGGCCGCCCAGCTGGGCCATCAGGCCGTCGTAGCGTCCTCCCCCGCCGATGCCGGACTGCGCGCCGAGTCCGTCGTGGACGAACTCGAAGCAGGTCTTGGTGTAGTAGTCCAGCCCGCGCACGAGGCGGGGGTTCAGGGTGTAGGACACGCCCATGTCGTCGAGGGTGCCGGTCACGGTCTCGAAGTGCTCCCGGGCCGCGTCGGACAGGTTGTCCGGCATCAACGGGGCGTCCGCCATCATCTCGCGGACCTCCGGGCGCTTGTCGTCGAGCACGCGCAGCGGGTTGATCTCGGCACGTCGACGGGTCTCCTCGTCCAACGGCAGGGCGAAGAGGAACTCCTGCAGCTTCGCGCGGTACTGCGGGCGGCAGGTCTCGTCGCCCAGCGTGGAGAGTTCAAGGCGGAAGTCCGAGAGCCCGAGCGCGCGGTAACAGCGGTCGGCCATGGCCACGACCTCGGCGTCCAACGTGGGGTCGTCGACGCCGATCGCCTCGACGCCGACCTGCTGGAGCTGGCGGTAGCGTCCCGCCTGCGGACGCTCGTAGCGGAAGAACGGGCCGGAGTAGGTCAGCTTCACCGGAAGCTGGCCGCGGTCGAGGTTGTGCTCGATCACCGAACGCATCACCCCGGCGGTGCCCTCCGGACGCAGGGTCACCGAGCGGCCACCACGGTCCTCGAAGGTGTACATCTCCTTGGAGACCACGTCCGTGGACTCCCCCACCCCGCGGGCGAACAGGGCGGTCTCCTCGAAGACCGGCAGTTCGATGTGGCCGTAGCCGGACTTGTGGATGACCTCCTCGAACGTGCTGCGCACAGCATGGAACGCCGCGGATGCCGGGGGCACGTAGTCCGGCACCCCCTTGGGGCCGGCGAACGATTGGACCTGTCCGGTGGAACCGGTGCTGCTGGAGTCACTCACGGGGGTCAACTATAGCGACCCGGCCGTCGGCTCACACGACCCCCTGCAGGAAGCCGTTCTGCTCCTTCTCCGTGCCCACCGTCGTCGCCGGGCCGTGACCGGGCACCACGGTGTCCTCCCCGTCGAAGGTCTCCACCAGGCGGCGCAGGCTGTCGACCATCACCGCCGGCTCGGAGAACGGCAGGTCGGTGCGTCCCACCCCTCCGCGGAAGAGCACGTCGCCGCCGAGGATCAGGCCCTGGCCCTCGACCTCGCCGCGGAACATCACCGAGCCCGGCGAGTGCCCGGGCATGTGGTGGGCGGTGAACCCCACCCCGCAGATGTCCAGCACGTCGCCGTCGGCGACGGGCGTGGGGACCTCCGGGGTCTCCATCGTGGCCACGTCGTGCGCCTCGCCGGACGGTCCCATCGCGTCGAGCACCTCGCGCTGCAGGAAGACGTTGTCCGCCGGGTGCATGTGGGACGCCACGGCGTAGGTGGCCTGCACCGAAGGCAGGTCGCGGACGTGGTCGATGTGACCGTGGGTCAGCACGATCTGCGTGACCCGCAGCCCCTTCTCCGCCACGGCCTGCTCGATCAGTGCCGCGGCCCCCATCCCCGGGTCCACGACGGTGGCCTCGGCCCCGTCGTGCAGGAGCAGGCAGTTCGTCTCGAACGGGCCGGTGGGCAATACTTCCACGGTGAGGTTCGCCATGGCCGCCACCCTACCGTCCGGCGCGGCCCGGATTCACCGGCGAGGTGGATCCCGGGGCAGATTCACAGGCGACAAGGTGGCGTGCTGCTGGAGTAAGCAGGTGCGGGGTGGAACAATGGGGCAGTCGATCACGACCGATCACATCCGATCACGACCATCCCCGAGGGAAAGGCCACGGAGCTTTGTCCGACAACTCCTCCCGCCGCGACGCGGCACTCAAGAATCTCGACAAGGAACTGAAGTCGAGGGCACGGCGCGAAAAGCTGCGCCCCCTCGGCGTCACGCTGGCCACCCTGGTCGTGCTCGTCGCCCTGGTCGGCGGCATCTACATCGCCGCCACGGCCGGTGGCGGCGACGAAGACGACCAGGAGAACCTCGCCGACGGCCAGAGCTCCGCCCCGAGCACCCCGGAGACCGAGGAGGCCTCGGCCCCGCAGGAGTGCGCCTACAACGAGTCCGGCGACGCCGCCAAGGAGGTCTCCGTGCCCAGTGCCGACGACCTGCGCACGGACGGCACCTCGGACGTCACCCTGGCCACCAACAAGGGCGACATCGGCGTGACCCTGGACTACGGCCAGGCCCCCTGTGCCGCCACCAGCTTCGAGCACCTCGCCTCGGAGGACTTCTACAACGACACCACCTGCCACCGCGTGGTCGTCAGCGACTCCATGAAGATCCTGCAGTGCGGTGACCCTGCCGGTGACGGTTCCGGCGGCCCCGGCTACTCCTTCCCCGACGAGTACCCCGTCTGGAACGAGGACGGCGAGCCGGTCGAGGAGGAGGGCCAGTACAAGCGCGGCGTGCTCGCGATGGCCAACAGCGGCGAGAACACCAACGGCTCCCAGTTCTTCCTCGTCGACGACGAGACCCAGCTGCCCAACGACTACACCATCTTCGGCACCATCTCCGAGGACGGGCTGAGCACCCTGGACTCCATCATCGAGGAGAACGAGGGTCAGCACGAGGACACCGGCGGCGACGGCGAGCCCGTCGACGAGGTCCGCATCGAGAGCGCCACGGTCGCCTGACACCCCGCGTCCGGTAGGTCGCGCCGTCGGCGCGTCCTACCCCCCGGTGGTGACGCGGTAGACGTCGTAGACGCCCTCCACGTTGCGCAGCTGGTTCATCAGGTAACCCAGCTGCTTGGTGTCCGACACCTCGAAGGTGAACCGGCACATCGCCACCCGGTCCTCCGCCACGTGAGTGCTCGTGGCGATGATCGGCACCTTCTGTTCACTGACCACACGAGTGACCTCGCTGAGCAGGCCCGTGCGGTCCAGGCCCTCGATCTGCAGGGTGACCACGAAGACCGCGTCGCGCACGTCCGAGGCCCACGCCACGTCGATGAGGCGCTCCGGCTCTGAGTGCAGCTTCTCGGAGTTGGTGCAGTCCGTACGGTGCACCGACACCCCGCCACCCTTGGTGATGAAGCCGAAGATCTCGTCGCCGGGCACCGGGGTACAGCACTTGGCGAGCTTCGCCGAGAAATCCGAGTTGCCCTGCACCAGCACACCGGAGCCGTCACCACGGCCGGACTGGACCTGCTGCTGCGGGGTCGTGCGACGCACCGCGGGGGCCGGGGCGACCGGCTGGTCGTCCTCGTCGGCGTCGCCCTGGTAGATGTCCTGCAGCATGTGGACCACATGCCCGGCGGTGACCCCGCCCTTGCCGATGGCGTCGTACAGGTCGTCCACGGAATCGCGGGAGAGCTGCGTAGCCACCGTGCGCAACGCCGTGGCCGTCACCAGACGCTGCAACGGGATACCCGTACGCTGCGCCTCGGCCGCCAGAGCCTCCTTGCCCTTCTCCAGGGTCTCCTCGCGGCGCTCCTTGTTGAACCAGGTGCGGATGCGGTTACGCGCCCGCGGGGAGACCACGAACTTCTCCCAGTCCTTCGACGGACCCGCGGTCGAGTCCTTCGAGGTGAAGATCTCCACCTTGTCGCCGGTCTTGAGCGGCGACTCCAACGCGACCAGCTTGCCGTTGACCTTCGCACCGATGCACCGGTGGCCGACCTCGGTGTGCACCGCGTAGGCGAAGTCCACCGGGGTGGCGTCCGTGGGCAGTGTCACCGCGTCGCCACGGGGGGTGAACACGAAGATCTGGGTCGTCGAGAGGTCGTAGCGCAGCGAGTCCAGGAACTCGTTGGGGTCCGCGGCCTCCTTCTGCCAGTCGAGCAGCTGACGCATCCACGCCATCTGGTCGACCTCGGCGGCGTCGCCCTTGTGCGAGCCCTTGGTCTCCTTGTAGCGCCAGTGGGCGGCGATGCCGTACTCCGCCTGGTAATGCATCTCGTGGGTACGGATCTGCACCTCCAGCACCTTGGCGTCCGGCCCGATGACCGTGGTGTGCAGCGAGCGGTACACGTCGAAGCGCGGCTGGGAGATGTAGTCCTTGAACCGGCCGGGCATCGGCTGGTACTGCGAGTGCACCGCGCCGACGGCGGCGTAGCAGTCGCGGATCTCGTCGACGAGGATGCGGATGCCCACCAAGTCGAAGATCTCGTCGAAGTCGCGGCCGCGCACGATCATCTTCTGGTAGATCGACCAGTAGTGCTTCGGCCGGCCCACCACCTCGGCGGTGATGTGCGAGTCGCGCAGCGTGGACTGGATGTCGTTGATGACCTTCGCCAGGTACTGGTCACGCTTGGGCGCACGGTCGGCGACGAGCCGGACGATCTCCTCGTACTTCTTCGGGTACAGGATCGCGAAGGACAGGTCCTCCAGCTCCCACTTGATCGTGGCCATGCCCAGGCGGTGCGCCAGCGGTGCGATGACCTCCAGGGTCTGCCGGGCCTTCTTGGCCTGCTTCTCCGGCGGCAGGAAACGCATCGTGCGCATGTTGTGCAGCCGGTCGGCGACCTTGATCACCAGCACGCGCGGGTCGTGGGCCATGGCCACGATCATCTTGCGGATCGTCTCGGCCTCGGCCGCGGAACCCAGGGCGACCTTGTCCAGCTTGGTCACCCCGTCCACCAGCTGGGTGACCTCGGCGCCGAAGTCGGCGGTGAGGTCGTCGAGGGAATAGTCGGTGTCCTCGACCGTGTCGTGCAGCAGCGCGGCGACCAGCGTGGTGGTGTCCATGCCGATCTCCGCGGCGATGGTCGCCACGGCAAGCGGGTGGGTGATGTAGGGCTCCCCCGACTTACGCAGCACCCCGGAGTGCAGGCGTTCTGCGGTGGTGTAGGCGCGGCTGAGGATCTCGACGTCGGCCTTGGGGTGGTAGCGCCGGTGCACGGCGATCAGCGGCCCCAGCACGGGGTTGATCCTGCTCTTGCCGGTGAGGCTGCGCGCGATACGCGCGGCCATCCACAGCGAGTTCTTCTCGTTCGTCATGCCTCACCGTTTCCCTACTGTGTGCAGCGTGTGAACGACAAGCCTACTGTCCGCGGGAAACCACGTACAACGGAAGGTCCCCCAAACGTTTCGCACCCTGCAGTTCCGGGACCTCCAGGGCCACGGCGACACCCACGGTGATCGCGCCGGCCTTGTCCAGCAGGGCACGTGCGGCGACCAGCGTGCCGCCGGTGGCGAGCACGTCGTCGACGAGCAGGACGCGGCGTCCGTGCACGTCGAGGCCCTCCGAGGGGATCTCCAGGGCGGCGGTGCCGTACTCCAGGGCGTAGTCCTGGTGGAACACCGGCGGCGGGAGCTTGCCCGCCTTGCGCAGCGCGAGCACACCGACACCGAGTTGCAGGGCGACCGCGGAGCCGAGCAGGAAGCCGCGGGCGTCGAGGCCGGCGACGACGTCGATGTCGAACTCGCGGCAGACGTCGGCCATCTCGGTGACGATCGTGCGGAAGGCCGTTCCGTCGGCGAGGACGGGGGTCAGGTCCTGGAAGACGATCCCGGGCCCCGGGAAGTCCGGGACGTGTCGGGTCTTGGCCGCCAGGGCGGTCCTGGCGTCCGGGTAGTCAGTCACTGCTCGTCCTCACTGTTTTCACTGTCGTCACTGTCGTCACTGTTGCTGCTGCTGGGCTCGGTCGGCGCCGTGGTCGGTGCCGAGGTCGTCGGGAAGTCCGGGGAGACCCAGCGGTCCATGTTCCAGCTCATGCCGGTCTCGCCGGGGTTGTCGACCACGTTGGACAGGCCACGGTCCACCGCAACCGAGCGGGGCTCGGCGGTCAACGGCACGGTCGCCGTCGAGTCCGCCAGGACGTTCTCGGCGTCACGCAGCTGGCTGACCGTGGCCGTGCCCGAGGCGCCCGACGACGCCGGGAACGAGACCTGCGGGTTCTGGCCGAAGGTCGACCGGGTCTCCAGCAGGGCGTCGTAGTCGGTGCCGAGGCCGTCGAGGTCGTCGACACCCAGCGGGACCGGCACCACGGTCACGTCCGCGGCGGAGCAGGACTCGACGAGGGTGTCGACCATCGCCCGGTAGCGTGCCACGTCGGAGAAGTAGCCGACGCGCACGGTCGTCCCGCCCAGGCGGTCGGTGGTCGGCGCGGTGTCGGTGTTGTTGTTGCGGGCGGCGATGTCGCCGAGGTTCTCCCCTGCCTGGGCGCCGGGGGCGATCAGCCGGAAGGGTGCCTCGTCGACGGTGATGCCGGACTCCGACTTCACCGCGTCGGCCACCGCACTGCGGTCCACGCAGCGCGCGAAGGCGCGCCGGTTCTCCGCGGAGTCGAAGATGCCGCTGTCCGACAGCGTCAGACCGTCGACACGGGTGCCGGAGCCACGGGTCACGGCGAAGCGTCCGGAGACGTCGTCGGAGTCCGAGAGGTCCGGGGCGGTCTCGTCGGTGTCCGCCCGGATGCCGTCATCACCGTCCTCTGCACCGTCGGCACCGTCGGCGTCATCGCTGCCGGTCGTCTCGCTGGACGGTGCACCGGTCTCGGTTGCCGTGTCAGTCGCCGTCTGCGTCCCTGTCTCCGGAGCGACCTCGAGGCCCGCGGCCACCGGGTCGGTCTCAGGGGGGACGTCGGCGACGTAGAGCCGGTAGTCCGAGGAGAGCTGCTCGAAGTCGGGTCCCTCGATGCCGGCACCGGGACCCGACCACATCACGACCTCGTCCAGACCGGGGCGCACCCCGGTCCACTCCGGGTTGACGGTGAGCGCCAGGGAGCCGTCCTCACCACGGGAGGCCACCCGGTACGGCCCGTAGGTCGGGACCTGCGAGGGGTCGGTCTCGGCGACGCGGAAGGTGGAGCTCCACTCCCGGCCCAGGTCGGCCAGAGCATCCTGGTCGCCGGTGTCGATGGCACCGACCACGTCGTACACGCCGGCGCGCTCGGCCACGGTGTGCGAGGGCAGAACCTCGCCGACACTGAACAGCTCGCGGTAACGGCTGCCCATGCCCCGGTCGAACTCGATGCTGAAGTCACGCTGACCGGCGTCGCAGTTGAAGTCCTTGACCCGGGCGGTCAGGCCCAGGTCGGAGGAGAACAGGTCCGGGTACTTCGATGCCACCCACGTCAGCAGGAAGTCGTCGCAGACCACCGGGGCGCCGTCGGAGTAGGTCACCTGGTCGCTGATCCGGTAGTTGACGATGTCGCCGTTGTCCGCCGAGGGCGTCGCCCTCACCAGGTCGGTGTTCGGCAACAGCCGTCCGTCCGGCCCGGTGAGGTAGGAGCCCGGGTACAGGCGTGCGGACACCTTCGCCGCATCGGTCGCCGCGCCCTGGGCGCTCGCGGCGTTGAGGGTCACGATCGGGCGTGGCAGTGCGTAGCCGAACAGCGGGTCGGACGCGTCCTCGACTCCGTCGTCGGAGGAGCACGCCACCACCCCGAAGGCCACCGCCGTGGCCGTGAGGAGAGCCGCCGGACGGCGGAATCGATGCGTCATCGTCCTGTCTTTCCTTGTGAGATTACATCCCGGGCCGCCAGGTGCGGCCCCTGTCCTGACCGGGTTCGGTGTCCCCGCCGTGCGAGTGCGGCGGCAACGTGACGGTGCGCCGCGGCTGCTCGTCGGCCGCTTCGGCGGCCGGGCCGTCCTGCGCGGCCTCGTCGCCGGAGGCGTCAGCAGCGGACTGGTCCGCCGGTACGACGCTGCGGTCCGCGGCGAGTTCGCGGGCGCGGGCGACCTTGCGGTCGTGCTCGACCATCTTCTTCTGGCGGCTCTTCAGGGTCACCAGCAGCGGCGCCGAGAAGTAGATCGAGCTGAAGGTACCGGCGATCACGCCCACGAACTGGACCAGGGCCAGGTCCTTGAGCGTGCCGACACCCATCAGCCACACCGCCACGACCAGCAGCGAGGCAATCGGGACCACGGAGAACAGCGAGGTGTTCAACGACCTCATCACCGTCTGGTTGATCGCCAGGTTGACCTGTTCACCGTAGGTGGAGCGCGTCGAGCTGAACACGTCCTGCGTGTTCTCGTGGACCTTGTCGAACACGATCACGGTGTCGTAGAGCGAGTACGCCAGAATCGTCAGCAGGCCGATGATCGTGGCCGGTGAGACCTCGAATCCGACGAGCGAGTAGATGCCGGCGACGAAGATGCCGTCCAGCAGCAGGGTGACGATCGCGGAGATCGCCATGTCGCGCTCCATGCGGATGGTGATGTAGACGAAGACGATCGCCAGGAACACCACCATGCCGATGACCATGCGTTCGGTGACCGACTGGCCCCAGGACTCCGACACGGTGGAGTCGCTGATGGCGTCGGGGCTGGGCTGGCCGGTCTGGTCGGTCGGCTCGAACTCATCGTAGAGCGCGACCCGTGCCTCACGGATCTGCTCGTCCGACAGACGCTCGGAGGCGACCTCGATGCTCTGGCTGTTGCCGCTGCCCACGGTCTGCACCGACTGCGGTGTCACACCGGTGGCGTCCTCGACGACCTCGGTGACCGAGGTCTCGGTGGCACCGTTGGACGGCGGCATGGTCAGCTTCGTGCCACCCTCCAGGTCGATGCCCAAGGTGAAGCCCTTGATCGCGATGACCAGGAAGCACAGCAAGGTCAGCAGCGCGTAGATCCAGTACCAGCGGCGCCGCTTGCCGACGAAGGCGAAGTTGGCCTCGCCGTTATAGGTCTTCTCGAGGATACCGGCGGGCTTGGGGGTAGGCGCGGTGGAAGACGTGTTGGAAGACGTGGTTTCAGTCGTCGCGTTCATGCTCACTGGTCCTTTCCGTTCTCAGTGGAGGACGCAGGGCCGTCCTGTGGAGCGCTGTCCGGATCGCCGTCGGGTTCTCCGTCCGGCTCGCTGTCGGGGACCGTCACGGGCTCGGAGCCTTCGGCCAGCTGGCCGGCGCGGCGGCGTTCCGCCGAGCGGAAGGCCGAGTGCAGGCCGTTGAGCTTCGGCGAGGCGAACTTCTCCGAGCGCGACATCAGGATCACCAGCGGTGCGGTGACCAGGAAGGCGATGACCACGTCGAAGACGGTGGACAGACCCAGGGTGAAGGCGAAGCCCTTGACGTCGCCGACGGCCACGAAGTACAGGACCAGGGAGGCGACGATGGACACCACGTTGCCCGTGATGATCGTGGCACGCGCCCGCTTCCAGGCGCGTGGCACCGCGGACCGGAAACTGTGCCCCTGTTGGATCATGTCCTTGATGCGTTCGAAGTAGACCACGAAAGAGTCCGCGGTCGTACCGATACCGATGATCAGACCGGCGATGCCGGCCAGGTCCAGGCTGTAGTCGATCCACCGGCCCAGCAGGACCAGGGCACCGTAGATCAGCAGACCCGAGGCGATCAACGAGAACACGGCGACGACACCGAAGCCGCGGTAGTAGATCAGCGACCAGAGCGCGACGAGGACCAGGCCGACCAGACCGGCGATGAGACCGGCCTGCAGTGCGGCGGTACCCATCGTCGGCGAGATCGTCTCGGCCGTACCGCCCTGCTCACCGTTCTCGCCGGTGAAGCTGAGCGGCAGCGCGCCGTAGCGCAGGTTGTTGGCGAGGTCGGACGCCTCGCTCTCGGTGAAGTCACCGGTGATCTCGGAGTCGCGGCCGGGGGGCGTCGGCGACTGCATCGTCGGTGCGGAGAGCACCTGGCTGTCGAGGGTGATGGCGACCTGCTGCTGGGCGTACTCCTGCCCGATGCGCTGCCAGGTCTCGCCACCGGGGGTGGCGTCGCCGGTCTTGAACCGGAAGGTGATCTTGATCTGGCCGGTCTCGGAGTCCAGTCCGCCGAAGATCTGCGAATCGGTGTCGATCATGTCACCGGTGAGGCGGGTCCCGTTCTCCTCGTCCTCCTGGCCATTGAGCAGCGGGGCCGGCTCCAGCAGGATCGGCTGACCCTCGCTGCAGCTGACCAGCGGCTTGGCGGCGTCGTCGGCACCGGCGAGCGGGTCGACGCCGTCCGAGCAGGTCATGAGGAAGGAGGCGGCGATCTGGGTGTTGGTGTCCTCGGACTGGCGGTCCTCACGCATCACCTCGGTGGTCTCCTGGCGCCGGTCGGCCTCCTCGATGGAGTTGGCCGGCTCGGCCGGTTCCTGCGCGGTGACGGTCGGGGTGTCCTCCGGGGTCTCCATACCCATCTGCTCGACGGTCGCCATGGCGTCCTCGAGCTTCTGGTCCGCCTCGTCGGCGGTGAGAATCCCGGTCTCGACCCAGCGGTCGGCCATCTCGGTGAGGACGTCGTTGAGACCGTCCTCGGGCATACCGCCCTGCATCACCGGACGGAAGAGCATCTGGGAGGTCTGGCCCAGGGTGCGTGCCTCGGAGGAGTCCTCGCCGGGAACGGTGATGACAAGGGAGTTGCCGTCGGAGACGACCTGGGCGCCACTGACACCCATGCCGTTGACACGTTCCTCGAGGATCCGGCGTGCCTGGCTCAGCTGGTCGCTGGTGGGCTCCTCGCCCTGTGGCACCAGGGTGACCCGGGTACCGCCTTGCAGGTCGATGCCCAGCTTCGGCGTGGGGCTCTTGTCACCGGTGAAGAATACGAGGCCGTAGATCACGACCAGGATGGCGACGAAGAGCAGAAGTGCCTGCTTAGGCCACCTTCTTGCTCTGGCGGCCGTTGAGCCCTTGGAACTCACTCGGGTTACTCCTGAAGTTTCGGGGATGTCGGCAACATGGGCATGACAAAAGAACCACCGCCATGTCGTCGACTGAGTCTAGACCCTCCGGCTGGCAACGTGGGTCATCACGGTCTCACCGGAGGGGTGTGTGGGGAAGGAACTGAGGTGGCGGGACCGGTTACGACCGGGGCGTGTCGCCGTCGTCCTTACGCTCGTCGCCGTTGAACGGGTTGTCCATGGCCTCGTCCTGACGGTCCTCGAAGGGCTCCACGGTGTCGAAGTTCTCGAACTCGGAGGCCGGAGCTTCCTCGGCCACGACGTTCTCCTCGACGGCCCCGTCGGCCTCGCCACCCTGGTCGGTCTCCACCAGCTTGAGCACGGCGGTGCGGTCCCAGGTGGTGGTCACGCCGGGTGCGAGCTCGACGTCGACGGTGGTGGTGCCCACCTCGACGAGCCGGGCGTGGATGCCCGAGGTCATCTGCACGATCATTCCGGGTTCCAGCTGTGACTGGAAGGTCTTGATCTGATTGATCTGCTTCGACTGCTTACGCATCGACAGGACGGGCAGGCCGAGGAAGACAAGGACAATCAGAATCAGAAGAAAGGGTTCCATGCGGCCAGTCTGCCACACGGGTGTTTGGTCACCTATCGGCCGGTTGTTCCAGTCCGAGGTGCCGCCAGGCCGCCGGCGTGGCGGTCCTCCCGCGGGGCGTGCGCGAGACCATACCGGCCCGCACCAGGTAGGGCTCGCAGACCTCCTCGACGGTGGTGGGTTCCTCCCCCACCGCGACCGCCAGGGTGTTCACCCCGACGGGACCACCGTTGTGGCCACGCACCAGAGCGTCCAGGACCGCCCGGTCGAGCCGGTCGAGACCGAGCTCGTCGACGTCGAAGATCTGCAGCGCGGCGCGGGCGACGTCCACGCTGATCGTCCCGTCACCCTCGACCTCGGCGTAGTCACGCACGCGGCGCAGCAGGCGGTTGGCGATACGCGGGGTGCCCCGCGACCGGGAGGCGATCTCCACGGCGGCGTCCGCGGTCACGGTTACCCCGAGGATGCCGGCGGCGCGGGTGACCACACGGGTGAGGTCGGCGGTGTCGTAGAACTCCATCTGCGCGGTGAAGCCGAAGCGGTCGCGCAGCGGCCCGGTGAGCATGCCGGCACGCGTGGTGGCGCCGACGAGGGTGAATTGCGGCAGTTCGATCGGGATCGAGGTAGCCCCGGGCCCCTTGCCCACGATCACGTCGATCCGGAAGTCCTCCATCGCCATGTAGAGCATCTCCTCCGCCGGGCGGGCCATGCGGTGGATCTCGTCGATGAACAGGACGTCGCCCTCGATGAGGTTCGACAGCATCGCCGCGAGGTCGCCGGCGCGTTCCAGGGCCGGCCCCGACGTCATGCGGACCGAGGAGCCGAGTTCCTGGGCGATGATCATGGCCATGGTCGTCTTACCGAGCCCGGGAGGCCCGGCGAGCAGCACGTGGTCGGGGGCGACGTTGCGCGCCTTCGCCCCGCCGAGGACCAGCTCCAGCTGGCTGCGGACCTTCGGCTGGCCGATGAACTCGCCCAGTGAGCGAGGACGCAGCGAGAGCTCGGCGTCGCCCTCCCCGGGCTGGGGCGTCGGCGAGAGGTCCTCGTTGACGCCGCTGCCGCTGCCGCCGAACCCTGCGCCTCCCCCGCTGTTCGTCACCCCGGCCGAGCCGGTGTCGAACTCGGTGCGTTCGATGTCACCCATCTGTTCTCCTTCTTGTACCGGTGCCCACGCTACCGTCGGCCACCGAGGTGGGCGAGCGCCCGGCGCAGGACGGTGGCGGTGTCCGCGGGCTCGGCAGCACCGCCGTCGCCGTCTGCACCAGTCGCGCTGATCTCGCGTACGGCCTTCTCCGCGTCACGTTCGGTGAAGCCGAGGCCGGTGAGTGCGTCGACGACCTGACCGGGCACCGCGTCGGCGAGCGGCTCGTCCTGCCCCACGCCACCATCGGCCGCTGTCGCGGTGGGCGCGACGGCGTACCCGTCGAGCTTGCCCTTGAGGTCCACGGCCATGCGCTCGGCAAGCCGCTTGCCGACCCCCGGGGCGCGCTGCAGGGCCTTGACGTCGCCCTCGGTGACGGCACGGGACAACTCGGCCGGGTCGAGCACCGACATCACGCCCATGGCCAGGCGGGCGCCCACGCCCGACACCGACTGCAGCAGGCCGAAGACCTCGCGCGAGGCGACGTCCGGGAACGCGAACAGGGTCTGCGAGTCCTCACGCACCACCATGGTGGTCAGCACGAAGACCTCCTCCCCGCGCGGCAGGGTGGCCAACGTCGGGGTCGTCGCCTGGCACTGGTAGCCGACGCCGGCGCACTCGATCACCACGGAGTCGAGCCTCTTGTCGATGACGGTGCCCCTCAATGAAGCAATCACTTATGAACCTTTCGAGTCTGAGGCATCTGAGACCAGGGCCTGGTACGGCGAACGCCAGCAGTGACACACCGCCAGCGCGAGGGCGTCGGCGGCGTCCGCGGGTTTCGGCGGTTCCGACAGTCCGAGGATGCGGGTGATCATGTTGGTCATCTGGCGTTTGTCGGCCCGGCCGTTGCCGGAGACCGCCTTCTTGACCTCGCTGGGGGTGTACTGGTGCACGGGCAGGTTGCGGCGCGCGGCGCTGAGCATGAGTACCCCGACGGCGTGAGCGGTGTTCATCACGGTGGACACGTTCCCGCGTTCGAAAACTCGTTCAATGGCCACCACGTCCGGACGGTAGTCGTCCATCCAGCTCTCGACCGCCTCGGAAAGCCGGCGCAGCCGCTGGGGAAGCTCGACCTCCGCCGGCGTGCGCACCACACCCACGGCGACCGGCACCACGGAGCGCCCCTGACCGGAACGCACCACCGACAGCCCACACCGGGTCAGACCAGGGTCGATACCCATCACGAGCAGTCCCTGCGCCGCCGGGGTGGAGCGTGGTTGCCCTGTCACCTGTCTGCTCCTCACCATGATCGCCCGTGCACACCTTCGCGACCTGAACATAGCACACCTGTACGAAAGCCGCGGGCCACGTGCCGCGAACTCCCCCAACGTGACTTATGACCGGCACCGCGGCGTCGGGTAGCATCAGCAGCCGATGACTCCTCTGAAAATATACCGGACCACCGCAATCATCGAGGCCGTGACCTGGGGGCTGCTGATCCTCGGGATGATCCTCAAGTACACCGGCGTGACCGAGGCAGGTGTCTCCGCCGCCGGCCCGATCCACGGACTGGCCTTCCTGGCCTTCGTCGTGGTGACCGTCCTCGTGTGGATGAACAACCGCTGGAGTGCCGGCCAGGGCATCCTGGGCCTGTTCTCCGCCGTCGTCCCCTTCGCCACCGTCCCCTTCGAGATGGCCGTGGCCAACCGGGGTGGGCTGGACGGCCCGTGGCGTACCGAGGCCGGCCCCGGGGCACCCCTCGGCGACCGGATCCTCGCGGTACTGGTGGGACGTCCCTACCTGTCCGCCGGAACCCTCGCCGTGGTCGTGCTGCTCGTCTTCGGCGGCCTGCTGGTCGTCGGCCCGCCCTTCGGCGGGTAGCGGGACGTCAGGCGTCGAGTTCCGCCAGGACCTCGTCGGAGACGTCCATGTTCGTGAACACGTCCTGGACGTCGTCGGACTCCTCGAGGACGTCGATGAGGCGGAAGATCTTCTTCGCGCCCTCGGCGTCCAACGGGACCTCGACGTCGGCCCGGTAGTCCGGGTCGGCGGAGTCGTACTCGATGCCGTTCTCGTCCAGCGCGCTGCGCACGTTGGTCAGGTCGGACAGGCTGGAGACGATCTCGAACTTCTCGCCGAGGTCGTTGACCTCGTCTGCGCCCGCGTCGAGCACGGCCATGAGCAGGTCGTCCTCGGTGTGGTCGGCCTTGTCCAGGATCACGACACCCTTGCGCTCGAACAGGTAGGACACCGAACCGGCGTCCGCCATGTTCCCGCCGTTCTTGTTCATCGCGGTACGCACGTCCGTGGTGGCGCGGTTGCGGTTGTCGGTGAGGCACTCGATGAGCACCGCGACACCGTTGGGACCGTAACCCTCGTAGACGATGGTCTCCCAGTCCGCACCGCCGGCCTCCTCGCCGGAGCCGCGCTTGCGGGCGCGCTCGATGTTGTCGTTGGGGACCGAAGCCTTCTTGGCCTTCTTGATCATGTCGTCGAGGGTCGGGTTCGCCGACGGGTCCCCACCACCGGTGCGGGCAGCGACCTCGATGTTCTTGATCAGCTTCGCGAACTCCTTGCCGCGCTTGGCGTCATTCGCAGCTTTCTTGTGCTTCGTTGTCGCCCATTTAGAGTGGCCGCTCATCGTCTACCTGATCTCCCATTGGTCGGGTGCTTGACGAACCCATGATAGTGCACCACACCGAAACACCGGTTCACCGCACCGTGTTCACCCGTGATGCGGTGACTTCCGCGCCTGCGCTGACTCCCCCACCATCGTGAGGAAGTACCGGTGCAGCCGGTCGTCGCCGGTGAGTTCCGGGTGGAAGGACAGCCCCAGGACGGGGCCCTGACGGACCGCGACGACGGCACCGTGCGCCGGGCCGCCGTCGTCGACGCGGGACAGCACCTCGACGTCCTCGCCGACCCGCTCGACCCACGGCGCGCGGATGAACACCGCGTGCACCGGGTCGCCGGTGGCACCGGTGACGCCGGCGACGTCGAGGTCCGTCTCGAAGGAGTCGACCTGACGTCCGAAGGCGTTGCGGCGCACCGTCACGTCCAGGGCGTTCAGGCAGTGCGCGTCCGCGCGCGTGTCCAGGATCTCGCTGCCCAGCAGGATCAGGCCAGCGCACGTGCCGAAGCAGGGCAGTCCGTCGGCGATCAGGGAACGCAGGGGCTCCAGCATCCCGCCGAGCTCCATGAGCTTCGACATCGTGGTGGACTCCCCACCGGGGAACACGAGGCCGTCGAGGCCCTCCAGATGACCCGGACGGCGCACCAGACGCGTGCGCGCGCCCAGGCCCTCCAGCATGCGGACATGCTCCACGACCCCGCCCTGCAGGGCCAGCACACCGATGAGTGGACGTTCGCTCACTTACTTCCCCTGAAGGTCGGTCTTGATCGGCACGGACTGCTTCCCCTCGGCCAGGGACCGGGTAAGACCCTCCTGGGTCACCGTCGCCACCAGGTCGCCCTGCTGGTTGAAGATCCGGCCCGTGGTCAGCGCGCGCCCACCGTGGGCGGACGGCGAGGACTGGTCGTAGAGCAGCCACTCGTCGGCCCGGAACGGGCGCATGAACCACATGGCGTGGTCCAACGACGCCTCCTGGACCGGCTCGTCGCGGTGCGGGACCAGCGCCGAACCCAGCAGGGTCATGTCCGACATGTACGCCAGGGTGCAGATGTGGAAGGTCTCGTCGTCCGGCAGCGGCACCTTCGACTTGAACCACACCACCTGCTGGGAGGCGGCGCCGGGGCTCTTCTCCCACATCTCCGGCGGGACGATGCGGATGTCCCAGTCCTCCCAGTCCTTGGCGAAGGCGCGGACCAGCGGACGGTCGGAGTCCACCTGCGGACGGATCTCCTCCGGCGGCGGCACCTTGCGGACGATGTCCGAATGCTCCGGGCCCTCGTCACCGCGTACGTGGAAGCTGGCCTGCATCACGAACAACGTCCGGCCGTCCTGCACGGCGCGCACGGAGCGCACCCGGAACGAGCGGCCGTTGCGCACCTCGTCGACGAGGTACACGGTCGGACGGTCCGAGTTGCCCGGCCCCACGAAGTACCCGTGCAGCGAGTGCACCCGGTACTCCGCGCCCACCGTGCGTGTGGCGGCGACGAGGGACTGTGCAGCCACCTGGCCACCGAAGGTGCGCGAGAGCGCCGACGGGATGACCTGGCCGCGGAAGATCCCCGGCTCGATCTGCTCGAGATCGAGGACGTCGGTGATCCGCGGCCGACGACCGTCGGCAGGCTGGGCAGACTGGGCGTCAGACATTCACCAGCCCCGCTCTGCCAGACGGTGGGGCTCCGGGATCTCGTCGACGTTGATGCCGACCATGGCCTCACCGAGACCGCGCGAGACCGAGGCCACCGTGGCGGCGTCCTCGTAGTTGAGCGTGGCCTGCACGATCGCGCGGGCCCGCTTCTCCGGGTCGCCGGACTTGAAGATGCCCGAACCCACGAAGACGCCCTCGGCGCCGAGCTGCATCATCATCGCCGCGTCCGCCGGGGTGGCGATACCGCCGGCGGTGAACATCACCACGGGCAGCTTGCCGTTCTCGGCGACCTCGCGCACCAGCTCGTAGGGGGCCTGCAGCTCCTTGGCCGCCACGTAGAGCTCATCGGGCGCCATCGAGGTCAGCCGGTTGATCTCGCCGCGGATGGTGCGCATGTGGGTGACCGCGTTCGAGACGTCGCCGGTGCCGGCCTCGCCCTTGGAACGGATCATCGCCGCACCCTCGTTGATGCGACGCAGCGCCTCGCCGAGGTTCGTCGCGCCACAGACGAAGGGCACGGTGAAACCGAACTTGTCGATGTGGTTGGCGTAGTCGGCCGGGGTGAGGACCTCGGACTCGTCGATGAAGTCGACCCCGAGGCTCTCGAGCACCTGCGCCTCGACGAAGTGGCCGATGCGGGCCTTCGCCATCACCGGGATGGTGACGGCCTCGACGATGCCCTCGATCATGTCGGGGTCCGACATACGTGACACGCCGCCCTCGGCGCGGATGTCGGCGGGCACGCGCTCCAGTGCCATCACGGCGGTGGCGCCGGCGTCCTCGGCGATCTTCGCCTGCTCCGGGGTGACCACGTCCATGATCACACCCCCCTTGAGCATGTCGGCGAGGCCGCGCTTCACGCGCCCGGTACCCCTGGCTGCGACGTTGTCGGCACTGTTCTGCGTCATCATGACCTCTGATTCTCGAGTGATCTCGGTAGCCTAATGGTGATCAAGGCGCATTCTACCGGGCAAGACAGACCGTGCGGTCCACAGGGTGTGAATCAGATCGCGGACGCCCGTCAGGGCGTCTCCGAACCCACCGACATCGCCTCGTAGTAGGCGGGCAGCGGGGCGGAGCCCGCCAGCCGGAACACCCGGATCACCGGGCGTCCCCGCAGGTCGCGCGTGTCGCCGACGGCGTCGTTGTAGAACCGTGCCGCCAGGTCGACCTTCACCGACGCCTCGACGAACGCCGGATTGGCGATGTCCTCGGCGCGCAGTTGCCGCAGCAGGACGTTCTCCGCGTCGGAGCGGGCGTCCATGTCCTCGGCGCGCAGGGCCACGGACGTGGTGCGTCCGGCGCTGCGCATCAGGTCCGGATGGATCGCGGAGACCACCGCGGAGCGCGACTGCAGCGCCCCCTCGAGCGCCAGACGTGCGGCGTCGGTGCGGATGTGCAGCCGGTTGAGCCGCGAGGCGGTCAACGACAACCACAGCCCCACCAACGCCAGGACCGCCACCACCACGACCAGGACAAGCAACCACACCGGGATCATGACCTGCGCACCTTCCTGCCGTCGGTGACGACCGTCTCGTAGACCCGTTCGACCTGGGTGGTCACCCGATCCCAGTCGAAGTCGCGGCTACGCTCGTAACCGCGCTCGACGAGACGCGCGCGCCGTCCGTCATCGGCGAGCAGGTCCTTCACCGCGCGCGCCAGGTCGCGTGCCGAGCCGTTGGAGAACAACCGTCCGGCACGACCGTGGTCGGTCACCGCGCTGAAGGCGGGGATGTCGCTGGCCACCACGGCCGCGCCCGCGGCCATGGCCTCGACGAGCACGATGCCGAAACTCTCGCCGCCGGTGTTCGGAGCGACGTAGACGTCGGACGCCGCCAGCGCCGCAGCCTTGTCCGCCTCGCTGAGCCGGCCGAGGATGCGCACGGTGGCGCGGTCCTGCCCTGCTCCCTCCCCGGCTTCGTTGCCGCTGCCCTCCACGAAACTCACCCGCGCCTTGCGCAGCGACTGCCTAAGTTCCTCGGTCTCACCACCGCCGACCACGACGACCTCGACGTCCGGCACCTCCCGCAGGATCCCCGGAAGCGCCTTGAGCAGCAACGGGAACCCCTTGCGCGGTTCGGTGAACCGGCCGAGGAACATCACGCGAGGACGGTCCGGGTCGAGCGCGGGCATCGGTGTGGCCGCCCGGTAGGTCGCGGTGTCCACCCCGTTGGGGATGAGCACCGGATCCCCGGACAGCATCTCGACCTGCCAGCGTCGCGCCTCCTCGGACACGGCGATACCTCCCTGGATGCGTTCCAGGAAGGGACGCAGCACCGGCAGGAAGACCTTGAGGACCAGGGACTCGCTCGCCGAGGCGTGGTAGGTCGCCACGATCGGCCCGTCGGCCTTGGCCAGGGTGATCATGGAGTAACTCGGTGAGTTCGGTTCGTGGATGTGCACCACGTCGAAGTCGTGCCGGTCGATCCAGTCACCCAGGTGCCGCCAGGTGGACGGCCCGAATGCCAGCCGGGCGACCGACCCGTTGTACGGGATCGGGATGGCGGCACCGCCGAGCTCCACGAAGTCGGGGACCTCGGCGTCCTCCCCGCCCGGCCCGATCAGGCTGACCTCGTGGCCCCGACGGATGAGCTCGGTGCACAGGTCGACGGCGTGGATCTGGACCCCTCCCGGCTCGTCGAAGGAGTAGGGGCACACCATGCCGATCTTCATCGCGCGCCGTCTCCCCCGGCATCACCGGCATCACCGGTGATGCCGAGGCGTCGGCGCCGGGCGTCCGACAGGTCGGAGAACCACAGGGGCTGCAGCATGTGCCAGTCCGCCGGGTGCGCGGTGATGTTGCGGGCGTAGACGTCCGCCTGCTGCTGGACGATCTCGTCCAGCGTGCCGCTGGTGTCGAGTTCCTCGCTGAAACTGGACTCCCAGCCGTCGGGGGTGAAGGACGTGTGGAAGACCATCAGCGCCGCACCGGTCTCTTGCGCCAGCCGCGCCGCGCCGGCCGGCATGGAGGTGCGCTCGCCGAGGAAGTCCACCTCGACCCCCTTGCCCGAGAGATCACGCTCGCCGAGCAGGCACACCACGCCGCCGGCGCGCACGACCTCGCGCAACCGGCCGAACGGCGGGGCCTCACCACCGGAGAGCGCCAGCACCTCGAACCCGAGGGACTCACGGAACTCCACGAAGGCCTCGAACAGGCTCTCCGGCTTCAACCGCTCGGCGACGGTGGCGAACTGGCCGAAGTGGTCGACGAGCCACACCCCCGCCATGTCCCAGTTGCCGGAGTGCGGCAGACTCAGCACCGCGCCCTTGCCCCGGGCCAGTGCCGCGTCGAGACGTTCCACGTCCGCCGGGTCGAAGCCCGCGGCCACGCGTGCGGCCAACTCCGGGCCCGCCATGCTGGGAAGCTGGAAGGCCTCGCGCCAGTAGCGCATGTAGGACCGCATGGAGTCGCGCACCAGCTCGCGGGTCACGTTCTCGTCGCCCACGACCCGGCCGAGGTTCGCCCGCAACTGCTCCGGACCCCGCCCGTTACCGGACACCCTGTCGGCGATGACGGTGAACAGACGGTCCGCCAGTCCCTGCGGCAACCGTCGCGTCAGCGCCCATCCGGCCTGGTAGCCGAGCGCGCTGAGCCGCTCGGCGAACGACGCGTCCTCACTCATGTGACCTGCTTTCCTCTGCGTCCGCCGTGTCTTCATAGCTCTTCGCCCCGGTCGGCGGGGCGATGCGCTCGGACGCCGCGTCGGAGCGGGACACGATCACCAGGCGCTCGAAGACGGTGTACACCGACCCCACCGCCAGCAGGATCAGGCCCGCTCCCAGGATGTAGGGCACCCCGAGGCCGGACAGCCCCAGCGACACCAGGCCGATGATCAGGCGCTCCGGGCGCTCGATGAGCCCACCGTCGACCTTGATCTGCGAGGCCTCCGCACGGGCCTTGACGTAGGACGTCACCTGGCTGGCGATCATGATCACCAGCGCCGCGGCGAACAGCCCCTTGTAGGGCTCGTGGTCGTGCTGGAAGGCCATCCACCACGCGATCGCGCCGAACAGGACACCGTCGGTGATCCGGTCGCAGGTCGCGTCCAGCGTGGCACCGAACCTGGTGCCACCACCGAGCATCCGGGCCATGGTGCCGTCGATCATGTCGGTGGCCACCGTGATCCCGAGCAGGATGCCGGCGAGGAAGTGGTGCCCGGTGGGGATCAACGCCACCGACAGCACGACGGCGACCGTGGTCGAGGTGATCGTCACGGTGTTGGGGGTCACTCCCCAGTTCACCAGCCGTCGGGCGATCGGTTCAATGACCACCGCCGCCGGCCGGCGTCCACGAACGCTCAACATGTTTCAGGTCTCCTTGCCGTGCTTGCAGACTTCATCTCCGCCGATATTCTCTCAGTTCCGTGTCAGTCGAGCTGTTGCCACGCCGAGGCCAGCAGCTCCCGGGTCTCCCCCAGCACCTGGATCAGCACCTTCGAGCCGGACAACACGGTCATGAAACTCGTGTCACCCTGCCAGCGCGGAACGATGTGCTGGTGCAGGTGACCAGGCACCGACCCGCCGGACGCCCGGCCGAGGTTCATGCCCACGTTCAGCGCGTCCGGCCCGGAGACCGCCCGCAGCACCCGGATCGCCTTCTTCGTGAACTCGGCGAACTCCGCGGTCTCGGAGTCCGTGAGGTCCTCGTACGAGGCGACCCTACGGTACGGCAGGACCATCATGTGCCCCGGATTGTACGGGTACAGGTTCAGGATGCAGAAGACCTCCGCTCCCCTGGCGACGATCAGACCGTCCTCGTCGGACTTGTCGGGGATCGTCAGGAACGGGTCGTCCGGGTCGGCGCCGGTGTCCCCACCGGTCTCGCCGGACCCGCTCTTCTCACCGATGTAGGCCGAGCGGTACGGCGCCCACAACCTCTGCAGGCCGTCCGGCGACAGGTCGTCAGCTGAGCTCGCCAATGTTGTCTCCACTCGGCTGCTCATTGCGCCGGCTACGCACCCAGTCGGTGATGATGCGCACCGCATCGTCCTTCGGCACGCCGTTGACCTGGGTGCCGTCGAGGAACCGGAAGCTCACCGCACCGGCCTCGACGTCGCGTCCGCCGGCCAGCAGCATGAACGGGACCTTGCCGGTGGTGTGGTTGCGGATCTTCTTCTGCATCCGGTCGTCGGAGGTGTCGACCGCGGCACGGATGCCCTGCCCGCGCAGCTGGGCGGTGATGTCCTCCAGGTAGTCGACGAACTCGTCGGCCACCGGGATGCCGGTCACCTGGTGCGGTGCCAGCCAGGCCGGGAAGGCGCCGGCGTAGTGCTCGAGCAGCACGCCGAAGAAGCGCTCGATCGATCCGAAGAGCGCACGGTGCACCATGATCGGCTGCTTCTTCGTGCCGTCGGGCGCGGTGTACTCCAGGTTGAAGCGCTCGGGCATGTTGAAGTCCAGCTGAACGGTGGACATCTGCCAGGTCCGGCCGATGGCGTCGCGAGCCTGGACGGAGATCTTGGGGCCGTAGAACGCCGCACCCTCCGGATCCGGCACAAGCTCGAGACCTGACTGCGTGGCTACCCGACGCAAGGTCTCGGTGGAACGCTCCCAGATCTCGTCCGAGCCCACGGACTTCTTCGGGTCGCGGGTGGACAGCTCCAGGTAGAAGTCGTCCAGGCCGTAGTCGCGCAGCAACGAGATGACGAACTCGAGCACGGTGGTCAGCTCGTCCTCGAGCTGGTCCTCGGTGCAGTAGATGTGCGCGTCGTCCTGCGTGAAGCCACGGGCACGGGTCAGGCCGTGGATCACGCCGGACTTCTCGTAGCGGTACACCGTGCCGAACTCGAACAGACGCAGCGGGAGCTCACGGTAGGAGCGGCCACGGGAGTCGAAGACCAGGTTGTGCATCGGGCAGTTCATCGGCTTGAGGTAGTAGTCCTGCGGCTGCTTGGTGCAGTTGCCGTCCTCGTCCCACTCACCGTCGGCCTGCATCGGCGGGAACATCGCGTCCTTGTAGAACCCGAGGTGCCCGGAACGCTCGTAGAGGTCGCCCTTGGTGATGTGCGGGGTGTTGACGAAGGAGTAGCCGGCCTCGATGTGGCGACGCCGCGAGTGCTCCTCCATCTCCAGGCGGACGATGCCGCCGTCCGGGTGGAAGACCGGCAGGCCGGAGCCCAGGTCGTCGGGGAAGCTGAACAGGTCAAGCTCCTGGCCGAGACGACGGTGGTCGCGCTTCTCCGCCTCCGCCAGCATGTGCTGGTGCTCCTCGAGGGCCTCCCTGGACTCCCAGGCGGTGCCGTAGACACGCTGCAGACCCTCGCGGGACTGGTCGCCGCGCCAGTAGGCGGCCGAGGACCGGGTCAGGGCGAAGGCCGGGATGTAGCGGGTCGTGGGGATGTGCGGGCCGCGGCACAGGTCCGACCACTCGACCTCGCTGGTGCGCGGGTTGACGTTGTCATAGGCGGTGAGTTCGCCGGCACCGACCTCGGTGGCCTCGTCGGAGTCCGGGTCCACGTTGCCCTTGTCCTGGATCAGCTCCAGCTTGAACGGCTCGGCGGCGAGCTCCTCGGCGGCTGCCTCGGTGGACTCGTAGACCCGACGCTCGAAGCGCTGACCGGACTTGATGATCTTCTTCATGCGCTTCTCGAGCGTCTTGAGGTCCTCCGGGGTGAAGGGCTCGTCGACCTGGAAGTCGTAGTAGAAGCCGTTCTCGATCGCCGGGCCGATGCCGAGCTTGGTGCCCGGGAACTCACGCTGGACCGCCTGTGCCAGCACGTGGGCACAGGAGTGGCGGATGACAGCGCGTCCGTCCTCGGTGTTCGCGGCGACGGCGGTGACCTCCGTGTCGGTCTCCGGCACGAAGGCGAGGTCGCGCAGGGACCCCTCGGCGTCCTTGACGCAGACGATGGCGTCGGCGCCCTTGTTGGGCAGGTCCAACGGGCGCATGGCCGCCCCGGCGGACTCGCCGGCGGGGACGGTGAAGACCACGGGCGCCGCGGTGACGGCTCCTCGTTCGGCGTCCAGTGCTGATTCACTCACGGGTGCTGTGCTCCTTACACGGAAAAGATGGCGGCGGTCACATACCTGGTGACAGCCGTAAGTCGAGGACCACCTTACCTGTCGTCGGAATCCCGGGAACCGTCGGAGCCGTCGGAGCCGTCAGGGCCGTCCGTACCCTCGGTGCCGTTCGAGGACATGCTGCGGAAGCGTGCGATCGCCACGACGAGCGCGCCGAGCACCACGATGACCCCGGCGATGCTGCCCAGCGTGATCGCCCAGCCCGGCAGGCCGTCGTCCTGCGCCTCGTCGGAGACGTCGGAAGCATCGGAATCCTCGGACGTACCGGTGGCCGACGCCTCCCCCAGGTTGAAGGTGTAGTCGCCGCGCGTGGCGTGGCCGTCGGACGAGGTGATCTGGTAGCCGACGGTGTAGGTGCCGTCCTCCATGTCCACGTTGTCGGGGATGTCCAGGGTCAGCATGCGCCCGTCGATCGTGGGTTCGCCGGTGTGGACCACGTCGCCGTCCCGGGACAGCGCGACGGTGTTGAAGGTGTCCTGCGGGATGCCGGAGAACTCCAGCTCGATGCTGGTCGGCGCCTCGGCGACCGTGGAGTCCGGCTCGGGTGTGGCCCCGACCATCGCATCGTGCGCCGACGCCACCGGCAGTCCACCCGTCGCCCCGGCACCGAGGAAGACGGGGGCGGAGATCATGGCAGCGGCCAGCACCGGGGCGGCGACGACACGGGCGGCACGGGCACCCCGGGCAGCATGGGAACGGTCGGAACGGGCAGACGGCAGACGGGACATGGGGGTCCTTTCGCTCGGCAGGGTCGCGGGAGGCAGTGCCCGCATGAGGTCGATTCCCCACCTTAACGGCGCCGCCGCGGCGGGACCGCCACCGAATGACCAAGCTCACCCCCGACCCGTTCCACGACGACAAAACCCCCGGCAGTCGTTGTGACTGCCGGGGGCTTTGCGGTGGTGGTCCCAGCTGGGATTGAACCAGCGACCTTTCCGGTGTGAACGGAACGCTCTCCCACTGAGCTATGGGACCTCTGTGGAACGAGAGGTAATCTATCACCCTCGCCGTGCCTACGTACAAATCGCCAGGTCAGGACGCCCCGGGGACGGCGCAGGCATGGCGCCTCCGTCGCGCAGGACGCGGCCCCGGGCGTGCTGCACTTCGGGGCATCCTGCGGCCTCGCGCGTGCGCGAGCGGGCGACGCGCGCGGCGCGTGGAGGCTACGAGACGCCGACGGAGCCGACCGGGCCGTCGAGGACCGCCACAAAACGCGGACGAATCACACCGTTGGGGTTCACCATGACTCCCCTTGAGCCTGGATATGCGACTTCACCTGCATGTTTGTGCGTGGAAGCCGGAACCTATAGAGTTCTGTGGCGCACCGGTACTACACGGTGCTTGCGGATGTAGCGCAGTTGGTAGCGCATAACCTTGCCAAGGTTAGGGTCGCGAGT